>NZ_JBANLK010000022.1:30384-99000 GCF_054968425.1 Paraburkholderia sp. AV2 | reverse complement strand
AGGAAGCGCGCCGCAAAGATGCTCGATTACGACGATTCGCTGGTCGTGCTGGAAGACATGGCGGCGCGCGAAGCGGAACACATCGCTGCATGACGATCAGGCGCGGCGTTGTGCTCGCACTTGCAGCAGCGTACTTCGCCGCGCGAATCACGGCGGCAATCTTTTACGTGTTTGATTGGAGAAGAAGTAATGAGAGGCATTGACAGTCCCGACCTGCTGATCAAGATGCGCTACGAAATTGACGACCTGCTGATCAAGATGTACGGGGAAATCGCGCAGAACCCGGACGCGCCTCCCGAAATGCGACACGACGCGCTTCAACACATCGCCCTTCGCGTCGGCGCTATCACCGCGTTCCGCGACTCGCATGGTGCGCGGCACGTCACGCGGCGGATGATGTACCACGAGACGGTGAAACAGCTTCTGGAATGGGAGCAGGAAGACGGCGAAATCTATTTGCCGCAGCACGTCGCCCGTCCGATGAAGGTCAAGCCTGAACCGCAGCCGATGAAGGTCAGGGGGCGTCCGGGAACCGGAGCGCTCAAGGGCGCACGGATCGGCAGACGAAAGCCGCGCTAACCCGTGCTAGGACGGCTCCGCGAGGGCCGTCCGGTCCTTCTCCTTCCTCTCCCGTCCCGTCCGCGTCCTGCGGCTCGCCTTCCCATCTCCCGTACACACCCGGACCGCTTCGAGCGGGCAGTAACCCAGCCGCGATCCGCTCGACGGACTTTATATGTGTCCATCCGGGCGGCAGCGCGGACACCGCTCGTTTACCAATTATTCATATAAATCAGATGGTTACGCAATCCTTAGCACGTTAATGTCCAAAACGCAAGAATTTTGTATCCAAAATATGCCGTTGGCGTAAACTTCGGTTTCGTAGTTAAGCGTTTGCTGAATACCGAACCGCCAGCCAGAGAAAGGAGCCATAAATGACCAAGAAGACCGCAGCGAAGGAAGTCACCAAGATCGAAGCCGCGTCCGCCACAAAGCCGCGCGTCGCGCTCTCCGTTCGCATCAAGGGCCAACGCAGCCGCGCGGCTCTGTACGCGGGCATCGACGCGGCGGTGCGTGACCTCAAGATCGAGTCCGGCCCGTCCGTGCTCAAGCGCATCCGCATGGCAGTGAAGCATGGCGATACCGTGGAAGCGGAGTTCAACGGCAAGACGTTCGTATTTAGCGCAGCAACCATTTAACTCAATCGGAGCAAGCCCGACAGCGCGCGTACTGGAGCAACCCGGTGCAACGTCAGTAGGCAGCAAGCCGACCGCCGCGCGGCTTCGTTTCGCGGCGACCATAAGTAGTCATCATAGAAAGACAGAGAAAGGAGCAGAAAGATGGAACTGAGCAACCTAAGTTACCGCGAACTTCTCGCGGAGTCGGAGCGCATCGCTGAGAGGATCAAGGAGCAGTACGCCATCGAGCGCGACGCGGCGATCAGGACGTGCGCCGCGCTGGTGAAGGAGTTTGACCTTACCGGGCTGGAAGTCGGCACCGTCCGCGTGCAATCCCTTCCCTCGAAGCGTCAGCCGAAAGCCGCAAGGACATTCTCCCCGGCGTTGCCAAAGCGGACGCTCCCGGCGCTCTACCGCGACCCAGAGACCGGGCGCACGTGGTCCGGTCGCGGCCACCAGCCGCAATGGATCACAGGCGACAAAGCTGACTACCTCATCGAACGCGCGGACGAGAAGCACGTGCGCGTGACGCAAAACAACCGCTACTTGAGGTCGGCATGAGCGAAAACTACGAACACCTGCGCGACGCTGTGCTGGGCTATGACGACACGTATCGCTCGACCGAAGGGGACCGTGTGCGCTACTTCGTGCTTTGGAACGCCGTGGACGCACGGCTGGGCATGGTGATCGACATGATCCACGACCGCAAGGTCATCGCCCGCGATCCGCGACACGACGGAGAGCGCGTAGCTGCGGACCTGACGCGAGCCGCCATAGTCGATGCGATGGAGCGCGCGAAGAGGGGAGGAAGGCCCGCGAACTGATCTAGACCCATCTGAGTAGTCACCTCAGCCCCGTTCGGTTGCAGCCGTTCGGGGCTTCTTCATTTCCGGCCTTCCAGTCTTCGATTCTAAGCTGTTCTCGCTGGTCGCGGCGACCCTTCGCACCCTTCCGCCTGACTCTACTAGCGGCGAGCCGCCCTGCGCCGTTTTCGCCACGCCGGAACACGTCCCATAAAGTGGCGTATCCTCTCCGGTCCAGAGCCGACCGGCCTGGTACAACCTCTCCGAAGGACGCGGAAGGGACGCGCACCGTCTGATTTAAATTAGGGACGGCTCGCAAAGCACCGTAGAATGTGGCGCACGGATCAGTTACGTAACTCCGAAGGCAGGGGTTGCTGGTTCGATCCCAGCCGGGCGCGCCAAGATATTCTTTGGAATCAATAGGTTGTGGCAATAACCGCCAACCTGTTCCGATCCTCAGCACACGCCGCGCGTCCTATACGAGTCTGACGATTTCTGCTTGATTGCCCTGAGCAGGATTGCTCGGGTGCCGTTATTTTACTCTGCCGGACTCCGGTAGGCAGTTCTACTTTAGCGAGGACGGCCCCTCCGTCACCGCTGCAATCGCCGGCCAGCCACGATTTAGACTCGTAAGTTCGTCCTGCCGCAGACTATGCCGAGCCTCGCATCCCTGCCAGTCATCCGAAAAAACGCTGGTATTTATCTCTTGGCAGGGCGCAACTGAACCGACACAGGTACGTCGACCTTTACGTCTGAACTATCTGTTTGCCAATCTGCATGAACAAAGCGAATGTCCCAATGCGATGGCTTCTGAAGCCTATCGCCTGCGTTTGACGCCTCTCGGCCCCGCCTTGCTGACGTATTTTTCGCAAATAATCGTCTTGAGGTGCGGGGTATGTGCCGTAAATAAATACTTTATGTGGCGTATGAGTGTGGCGAGCGGAGAAAATTGAGTGTACACTGCGCGCATTGTATGAGGAGAAATCCCATGAGTGACGTGCGCAAGAAGAGTCCGCGAGCCCCGACATTGGCTCTGCCGGATGCGCTAGAACGCGTGGAGAAGGTGTACTCGGTAGAAGGCCGTCATGCGACGCCTACCGAGATTGTGGCGCAGGCGCTCGGGTACAAAAGTGCAACGAACGGTTCCGCCGCACAAACGATCGCGTCGCTGCGCTACTACGGCCTGCTTGAGCGCCCGAAAGAGGGTTTTCTGGCCGTGAGCAAGGACTACGAGAATTACAAGTTCAGCCCGGAGGAAACACAGAAACAGGCACTGATTATCGGGTGGCTGCGTACTCCCTCCATCTTTTCGACCTTGCTCGAAAAATACGATGGTCGTCTGCCGTCCGATGCGAATATTCGCTTCGACCTGATCAGCTTGGGATTCATTCCTGGAGGCGCCGACGCGTATGTGAGCGTGTTCCGGCGCTCCGTAGAGTTCGCCCGCTTCTACGAACATGCCGCATTTCAGTCAGAGGACGATCCGCTCTCGCAACCGACTACCCCGGAGCAGCCCACAGGACAACCGCCCGAAGCACTGCAACCGCTGCAAGCGGCACCGCAGGCGGCGCACGTAGTCCACCCTGCTGCTCCGGTTGCGGCGCATAACCCGGACGTAATTCGTGTGCCGGTACGTCTGCCGAAGGAGCGCATGGCGTGGCTGGAATTGCCAATTCCCTTCTACGAGGCCGATAAAGAGCGGTTGAAGGCGTATATCGATATGCAGCTTGCGGACGATCCAGATGACGAATAGGACTCCGCAAATAAAAAGCCTTACGCAGTTGCAGCTGCGTAAGGCTCTTCATCTCCCTGTGACAATGGATCCGTCGGTAAGGGAGGCTGGGAACAATCCCCATTGTGGAAGCCCATTATTGGGTGGTGGGTTGCCGGTGTCAAGTGGAGCCGCTGGTATGGAGTTCCTATTATGGAAACCACCAACCGCCCCGCCCCTCCGGGTTATCGCTGGGTTTGCTGCAAGTGCTTCAAGCACTGGCGTACCGGCAAACTTGTCTACCCGAAGACGGCGGACTGCTTCATGTTCCTTGTCCGGGCACGGTAAATAGTCGCGCCGCGACAAAGAAGATGACCCTGTAACCCTAATTCCCCGGTGGTCCTGAGGTCCGCCGGGGTGTCGCTTTAGGTCTACTTGCGTGTAGAAAGTCTGAGAATGCGTACACGAAATTACTGGCAGCCGGCTAAGGGTTCGGGCGACAAAGTGTGGTCGAGGCGTCCGCGCGTGATCTAGTGTACTTTGCACGGCGAAGTAAGTACGGCCTGCAACTCTCGCCGCGCAGCAGCGCGCGTGAGCTTGTTCCCGTTCGGGAAAGCCGCCGTCTGTTCCAGCGCGACAATCGCTCGGTCGTGGCTCCAGATTTGATCGAACTGGCCGCTGCCCCAGAGCGCGTCAAACTCCTCTCGCGTCATTTTCATTCTCCGTCACGCCGCTGCGACAACTGCGCTCATTGCTTCGGCAGATAGACCGCTGTACTTGTGGAACGCAAGCACTTCAAGCGACACGTCATACGGCAAATCCTTCGCCGCCCGTTCGCAAAAATCCTCATACTCGACGACTATCTCCGCGCGATCCTTCTGCACGCCGCCAGCGGTAATCCGTTCGACGTGCGTGCGCAACGAGCCGCTCGGCAATTCGCGGACGCTCTCTAGATAGCCGATGACCGACAGGAACATCAGGACACGCTCGCGCTTCGTGACGCGGCATCCGATAGCGAGCTGGTCCAACGCAGCGGCAACCTTTTCCGTCGCGTTCGGCGTGAAGGAAATGACGATGGGGAGCGTCGGGTGGCCCTTTGCGTTTTCGAACGTGGCCGATGCTAGCCCGATCGAGCGCATCGAGTCGTCGCTGGAAACGCGCCTCGCGGTACTCATTGCGAAGCCGGTAAAGGCCGGCAGCGAGTTCAAGGAAAAGGGGCGTCTCGTTCTCAAGACTTGTCGGTGATCGACGAGAGCAGAGGTCTTCAATTCCAGCAATGATCCGAGCCTCCCGTCCCCTCATCACCACTACGCCTCCTGATACCCCACCCGCCCCCCACCATACGCCGCCACCGTCGGTTTCAAGAAATCGTGCCCGGCTTTCATATCGGTACGGTCGTACTCGTCGCGCGGGGGCAGCGAGCAGTAGCCGAACACCGCCTTTTCGTCGTCGGTCAGCGCTTCATAGATGTGCTGCGGCAGCGTACCGGTCATGTCGTAGTTCTGCTTCATCCACCAGCGCACGAACGTGGCGATCAGCGACCACCGGCTCTTGCCGGTCGTATTGCCGAGCGCGCCGTGCCAGATGCGGCTGTCCCAGATCACGATGTCACCGGCTTTCGCCCTGATCGGTATCGCGTCGGCCATCGCGGACTGGTCCGCGTAGTTGTCCGAACGGTGTGAGCCCGGCACGAGTACCGTGCAGCCGCGCTCGGGTGTCTGGTCTTCGAGCACGATGGCGACCTGACAGGCGATGCAGAGCTTGCCGCTGCTCGGCACGAACGAATCGATGTGCAGCGGCATCGCGCGTTCGCCGCTGCTGCGCCCAATCAACGAGCGCAAGATGAAATTCGGCTGGTCCTGCGGAATCTGCTTGTACCAGGTATCGTTCAGAAGGCCGCGCAGGAGCGTCATCACGAGCGGGTTGCCCGTGAAGATGCGCGCGTACGTCACGTCCTCGCGCTGAAGGTTGTAGAGAACATCGTGGCCGCGGTTGAGGAACGGCTGATCGGCAAGCTCGACTTCGGCGAGCTTCGCACTGCGCTCGCGCATCGCTTGCAGAAGGGACGCGACGGCATCGGGCGGCATGCCTTGCTCGATGATGGTGTACCCGTCGGTGGCTAGCGCCTCGAGATGCGCGTCTGCTGGCTGGCTGGTCATGGTAGGGGCTCGGTCTCTTTCAGGTTGTGGCTTGCGCAGGGTTCGACAAGTAAGCTTGCCGGTCCACTGCCGTTCTGTACGCGCTGACGAAATTGCGGCGGTCCCACTCTTCGCAGCCGAAATCGTCGAAACGGCACGACAGTGACAGCTTCCAGTCGTGCGTCAAGGAGGTTCGGGTCTTGTGAACGAGGAACGGCGACATGAACAGGATTTGACCGGCTTCGATCTCCACGTCCACGTAGCCGTCGATCTCCTGCTGCTCGAGCACGTACCCGCCGTCGGTTTGCGTGCCGAGCCAGAGTCCGCGCAGATGGCTGCCGGGAACGATGCGCAGGCCGGGGCCGCTCACGCCGATGTCTGTGATCGAGGTCCAGGCGATCACGCCTCGCGTCGATGTGCCCATGCTTGGCCAATCCTGATGATACGGAAGACCGTAGTTGTTGCCAGTCGCGTTGCTCGCCGTGTAATGCGTGACGATAGGGCCGGTCTGCACCGGCTCGGAGATCTTGAGGTGCTCGCTTAGCACGCTCACGATATGGGCGGAACAAAAGAAGCGCTTGGTCTCGATGTCTTCCGCGAGCAGTTTGATCACATTGCGATTGCGCTGCGCGTCGTCATGGAATTTCGCAAGGAACCGGCTTTCGAACCGGCTCCGTATCGACTGCATCTGTGCCTGCAATGCGGGCGACGAAGCAATCAGGTAGCCCTGCTTCTCGAAGTCTCCGGCGATCAGGTTCATCATGCCGTTCTCTCTATGCTTCGCGCACGGCCTCGGCATAGCCGAAGCCGCTGGCTCCGAAGCCGTTGCCGTTATAAAAGAGGAGGAGTCGCCCGCCTGCTTCGACGGCCTCGGGATAGGCGAGCATGAACGAGTCCCATCCCGCCGCGCCGATTTCGATGCCCGCGCGATCGTCGAGGCGCTGCCAGGCGATGCCGTCCGACGACTCGGCGTAGCCGATGCGGTAGCTGCTCGCCCGGTTCTCGCGGTAGTCCGCGTAGCCGCGGTAGCAATACCACATGCGGTAGGTGTGGCCGTCCTTGTAGACGGAGGCGCGTGCGATCGCGCCTTCGTCGGCGTTTGCGTAGTCGATCGCGATCGTGCCGTGGCGTTCCCAATGGATGCCATCGCGCGATTCGGCGTACTTGAGGTGGTAGCGCGGCTCCGCCTTGCCATCAACCGTTTTCCAACCCGTGCACGAGAGGTACCAGTTGCGCCAGATGCCGTTTTCGATGCGCACGCAGGTCGTCGCGCAGAAGTACGGTTCCTGGGCGGTGCGGTCCATGATCGGGCCTTCGTAGAGGCGCCGGTAGCTTGCGCCGCCGTCGTCGCTGATCGCGAGGCCGACCGAGTTGTGATACGGCACCGTGTTGCGCACGTTCCAGCCGATGTAATAGAGGTACTGCACGCCGTCGTGCTCGATCACCGAGGAGGGCATCATTCCGCAATCGTCGAACGTCCCCGGTTTGCCGAGCGGCAGAACGGGGTCGGCCGCCACGGAGACAATCTTGCCCGGCGCATCGGCGCGCACCTGGAGCTTCGCGATCAGGCTGCGATTCTGGGGTGTGCGGCTGCTGAAGAGCAGCGTCAGCGCGCCGTCCTGCAAGCCGGCGAAGGTCGGAATCTGCGCATGCGTGCTGGCCCATGGCAGCCGCTCGTCGACCGTATAGATCAGACCGCGTTTTTCCCAGCGTATGGCGGACATCGGAGCGGCTCCTAGAACCTGAGGTCCTTGCTCGACATCGAGAGCTTTTCTGCGGGATTGCCCTTGTACACGGACCACGGCTCGGTGCTTTTCATGATCGCCGAGGCCATTGCAATGAAGCTGCCTTCGCCAATCCTGATACCGTCGCGCAGCGTCGCGTTCACGCCGAGGAAGCTATAGGCTCCGATCTCGCAATGGCCGGACATAACGACGTGCGAGGTCATCGTCACGTGGTCGCGGATCGCGCCGTGGTGACCGACGTGATTGCCGCTCCAGAGCACGACGTTGTCGCCGATCGTCGTGAACGGCTGGATCGTATTGTCCTCGAGGATGAAGCAGTTTTCGCCGATCTCATTGTCGAAGGTCGTGGCTTTCGAGCTCACATAACTGACGAGCCGGTAGCCCTTGCCCTTGATCTCCTGAAAGACGCGCTCGCGGTCCGCATTCATGCGCTTCGGCGACATCGGCGCGAAGAACTGGTAGTCGGACGCGGGATGGGTCTCGGCGACGTCTTCGAACGCGACGACTTCAAGCCCTTTGAAGCGTCGCTCTTCTGGCAGATACGCGCGGTTCACGCAAAACCCGGCGACCTCATGAGGCGAATCGTGTTCGAGATAATAGTGAGCGAGTTCGGCATAGTCATGCAGGCCGAAAATGAGCACCTTGGCCATCAGTTATGCTCCTTGTACACGTACACGGTGTATTCGTAGAGTCCGTAGTCGTTGCGCACGATGTAATGGCGCGAGAGCGAGCGCGCGAGGAAATCGGTCAGCATGCCGATGGGCATGTGAAACAGGTCGTCGCGTTCCCAATCGACTTGCTTGGACATCACGTTGAAGGCCATGCCGCAGCGTACCTTGGCGAACACGCACTCCAGTATGCAGCGCATGTAGTCGAACATTTCATCGAACGAGAGCTCGCGCTTTTCCGTAAAGACGCCGTTCATGACGACATAGTCAAACTCGCCCAGCGATTCGGGCGCCTGCAGGACGTCCGCGCAGATGTATTCGTTGTCCGGATACTTCTGCTTCGACAGTGCGCAGAACTTCTCCGACGCGTCGAGGCCGGCATATCGCACGCCCTGAACGTTCTGTTCAAGCATGTACTGGAAGAGATGCGACGCGCCGCAGCCGAAGTCGAGCAGCGTGCATGGCTGGGCACCCGGACGAATGAGGTCGAGCATGACCTGGTAGCGCTTCAGCGCGTCCGCCGGGTTGGGCCAATCTACGCCTTTGTGGGTGTCGCCGAATCTCGCGAGACACGCTTCGTAATGCTCAATGATGGCGTGATAGTGTCGAGTCATGACAGCGTTCCCGCATGAAGCAGATCGGCGGTGGCGTCCGGGTCGTTGTGCATCAGGACATCGACAATGGAAAGTCCGGGCAGAAAGGGGCTGCCTTTGCTCGCATAGGGCGTCAGGACCGGATTCAGGAACCGCAGTGCGATGCCCTGTTCCGAGAACACCGTGCGATCGTAAAGCTCGGTTCCGCCGATCGAATTGATGTAGGTATCGGCGTGTTCTTTGCGGCAGATGTCGATAATGCGTGCCTGCGCCTTCAGATGAGCGTTGTCGTAGCAACGTGACGTCGCGACGATATGCGTATTCAATGCACAGTGATCGCGCAGCGTTGTCAGGCTATGGAGCACGTACTCCGCGAGGTTGCGCGCTGGGTATTCGACAATCTTTTCCAGCAGCGGCATGACGCGGGGAAACTGGCTCGCCCGCGAATAGGCCTGGCGGATCGACTTGAGCAGCCGGCTGCGCCAGGCGTCGTCCTCGCTGATTTCGATGTCGCAGATGAGCCGGTTTTGGCTGGCCTGTCGCAGCGGGACGGTGAACAGGTGCGCGTCGCCGTTGACATTGATCCGGTTGCGATTGATCCAGCCGCGGTTGATGAAGTTGACGTCGTCGTAGGCGACGAACGCGTCCGCTTTCGCCATCAACTGAAAATAGCCGAGGTAGGGCAGAAAATACGGCTGCATGATAACCAGCTTGCGTTCAGCTTGCATGCTGCCCCAGCCCAGCCGCTTTCAGCACGATATTGACGATCCGGTCCTGCGTGCGCGCGTCGAGCGCGGGATAAATGGGCAGACACAGGATCTGCTGCGATACCTCCGTGGCCACGGGCAGATTTGCCCGCGACGCCGACGGCAGCGCACGGTACGTGGGGAACTCGCTGATCAGGGGGTAAAAGTAACGTCTTGCCCATACGTTGCTGCGACGCAATTCGTCATAGAGTTCGTCCCGCGTAATCGGGAACTCGCGCGTCACCCGCACCGGAAAATACGAATTGTTCGGCGTGCTGTGGCTGGGGATGTCGTGCAGCACCAGCCCTTTGACATTGCGAAACGCGCTGCGGTAGCGCTCGGCGATTTGCGCGCGCGCGGACTTGATTTTGCCGATATGGCGAAGCTGCAACAAGCCGAACGCGGCCTGCAACTCGTTCATCTTGCCGTTGATGCCGGGCGCAACGACCGTGACCTCGTCAACGAAGCCGAAGTTCTTGAGATTGTCGATACGGCGTTTGGTCTTGATGTCCCGGCATATGATCGCGCCGCCTTCAAACGTATTGAAGATCTTCGTGCCGTGAAAGCTCAAGACGGACATGTCGCCGAATTCCAGGATCGATCGGCCGTGCTTGCGCACATCGAACGCATGGGCGGCGTCGTACAGCACGCGCAATCCGTAGGTGTCGGCAATCCGCTCGATCGCCTCCACTTCGCACGGGTTGCCGTAGACGTGGACGGGCAATATCGCGGTGGTTTGCGGCGTGATGGCCGCTTCGATCTTGCCCGGGTCGAGATTCATGCTCACCGGGTCGATATCGACGAAGACGGGGCGAATGCCGTTCCAATGCAGCGCGTGCGTTGTCGCCACGAAGCTAAATGGTGTAGTGATGACTTCGCCGCTGATCTTCATCGCCTGCAACGCCGTGATCAGGGCGAGCGTGCCGTTGGAGAAAAGGCAGATGTGCTCGATGCCCAGGTATTCGCACAGGGCGCTTTCGAGCTGGGCGTGAAAGGGGCCGCCATTGGTCACCACCTTGCTGCCCCAGATTTGCTCGAGAAATGGGAGAAATTCTTCCAGCGGAGGAAGGTACGGCTGCGTGACGGGGATGAGCTTGTCCATAGGGGGCGCAGGTCTGCGTGACGGTCTGCCGGGGTCTGCCTGGTCGGGCCGCCGGCCCTGACGACGGCACTCTGCAGCAGAGTGTGGCATCGGCCTCCCGCGGCTGATCGATCAATCAGGCGCCAGAAGTACGGTCAATTCGTGCGAATAGCGTTCATGGGTAGCGTGAACGCGCGGCCAATTTGGCCGGTTTATTACGCCTTGTTCGGGTATTTGAGTGCGCATGGACGCGGTTAAGCTCTGTCGAGATGGCCGCTGCCGCGTGGGGTTTGCGCGCGCCAGGGGATCGCCAGCCTTGCACAACCGCCGCGAGTCGCGCATTGAGTCGAGCCGCGCGGGTTCATTTCGATAAGGGAATATCCCCCTATGGCTGAAGTCAGCATTCTTATCCCCGCATTTCGCCCCGACTTCCTGCTGAAAGCGCTGGCCAGTGCACATGCGCAGACGTTCAAGGACATCGAGATTCTGGTCGGCGACGACACGGCTGACGGCCGGTTGCGCGACGTCGTCGCACAAGTCGAGGATCGGCGTATTCAGTATTTCCACCACGGGTTCGGGAACGGCCTGCGCAACTGCCAGACCCTGTGGCAACGAGCGACTGGCCGGTACGTCAAGTGGCTGTATGACGACGACCTGCTGATGCCGACTTCCGTCGAGGTCCTGGTCCAGGCTCTGCGCGCCCACCCGCAGGCCGCACTGGCATTCCATGATCGCGTGCTGATCGACCAGCACGACCAGATCGTGCACACACCGCAACCGCTCATCAACAGCGGTGACATGGCCTTGCTCGATCGCCGCTTTCTCGTCCAGCACATGATCGCCCCGCTCAATAACTTCATTGGCGAGCCGAGCAACGTGATGCTGGTGCGGGACCGGCTGGACATCGCGACCGCGATGTCGTACCGCTCAGAGGAACTCGATTTTCTCACCGACGTCGCGACGTTCCTGAACAGTGCCGAAGCGGGCCCGGTTGTGGCGGTGCGCGGCTACCACAGTTGCTTCCGTCGCCACAGCGGGCAGAACTCCAGCGGGCAAAGCCCGTTCGCGAGCGCGGGCTTCTATGAATGGGAAATCTTCGTTCGCGGCGAGGCGGCGGCGGGGCAGTTCACACCGGAACAACTGGAAGGCGCGAAGCAAAAGCTCTTGCAGTTCTACCTTCACGCACTGGGCAACCTCAAGCTCGCGGAGATCCAGCCCCTGCTTCTCAACCTGAGTGACCTGACCGAGATCCCCCCGCAACAGTTGTTCGATTCGCCGAAATTTCAGGCCAATATCGCGCATGCGCGCTCTGTGGTCGCGGCGCGCAGGAAGGCCGGGAGCGCGCCGAATGTGTGCTCGGTGTGCGATTGCCAGGTTGGCGAATGGCAGGCCCATCCGCAGGCGAACAGCATCGACCTGGAATTTCTCGCTCAGGTCGAAAGCGTGGGTTCGCGGCTGGACAAGCACCTCTGCCCGGCATGCCACTGCAACGATCGCGACCGGCACTTGTGGTTGTATCTCAAGCGCGCGGGACTGCTCGACGGCCTGAGCGGCAAGCGTGTTCTTCACATTGCGCCCGAAGGGCGGATCGAACCACGCATTCGCGCGCTGGAGCCACTCGAATATGTGACGGGCGATCTGCACCCGCGGCTTCCTCACCATGTGAGGATCAACGTCGAAGCGCTCGATTTCCCGGACCACCATTTCGACCTGATCGTATGCAACCACGTGCTGGAACACGTGGATGCACCCGAAGCCGCACTCGCCGAATTCAAGCGCTGCCTCGCGCCGAATGGGCACCTTGTGGCCCAGACGCCTTATTCGCCGCTGCTCAAGCACACCTTCGAATTGAACCGGCGCGCGACTGGGGCATTTGCCACTCGCTATTTCGGTCAGGACGATCACGTTCGGCTGTTCGGAGCGGATATCGTGAACCGGTTCCGCGTCGCCGGTCTGAATGGGGATCTTTACGCGCACGAGACAGTGCTGCCAGGTGTTGACGCAGACCGTTACGGCGTCAACGCGAAAGAGCCGTTTTTCCTGTTCGCGAATGGACCGGCGCCGCAGTTCGTGCAAGCGAGTCAGGACGAGGTCGAGAAGGCAATACCGGTCGTCTGATACGGGAAGAAGCGCCGCCGCCGCGGCGGCGCGCATAGTGCCTGTGTACCGGCCGAATTGATTTCGGCGCCGCTCAGGCAGCCAGCCCTCAGACACTCATCGTCTTAAGCCGCTCATTAAGCACATGCCGCCTGCTCAGATAGGCAACGAAATACTGCGGAGACCCGGTCTCTCTCGCCATGTATTTCAGCGCATCGAGTACCAGCAGATCCTCGCCGAACTTGCCCAGCGCCTTGCTTGCTATGGGCAAGGTCACCGGGTTGTAGGCGCGCACCTTCCAATGGGACTGCGTGCTGATAAGCAGCGAAGCCATGCGCTCAATAATGAAAGTCTTGGCAGGTCCGCGCTGATTCTCGTACCGTACGTCGCCATTGAGCTGCTGCCCCAGTTCCGTGTCGCCCGCTTCCGCCACCGCGAAAATGCGCTCGCATGTCTCCAGCCACTGTTGCCAGAACGCCGGCTTGGCGACCAGATAATTGCAGAACACGGATTGCACCGAACTCATCACGGTTTCGCCGACGTTCAGCCCGGGTGCGACGAGTTGAATCACGCTTTGGATCACAGGGCCGATGCCGGGGTGGCACGCCGCCGCGTGTTCAAAAACATTGAGGAAGAACGCTGCTTGATCGAAAAACGGCGAAAACGTCACGACGTCCACGTCATCAGGCACGGTTTCGAGGAACGCATTGACCTTTGCGGCCGTCAAGCCCGTTTTCTCGAAGAACTTCGGTGACAGGAAGCCGTAGCGGCTTTCCGGATCCAGAGCGTTTTCGCCCAGGAAACGCCGCATTGGCCAATACTCGTACCAGTCCGGACGCTGTCCGGTGTTGTCGAGCGGCAGGAACCCCGGGTCGATCTGGGCGTGCGTCGCGTCGGAATAATAGATCTGGTAAATATGATTTTTCATGGCGCATCGAGCCTGCGGCGGTAGACGAGTCGGTGAGGAGGTCGACTAGTGACTCGTCCGGACCATCGCAGTATAGGAGCGCAGGGAACACTACTGATCGGCTGAGAAGACGCGCCTTTCGGGCTCAATTCGGGAATAGATTGCGATAGCGCCGATGTACCCTGCTATCTCTGCGGTGAGGCCGGTGTGAGCCCGGTGTGAGCCCGATACTCGCCCGTCCAGGATCTGGGAATCACTATGGCTTCGCCTTCACCCCCCCGTACCGGCGCAGATGCCGCCGAGATGTCCGATGGCACATCCCCTGCCATGCTCGTCCAGCTGAGCCGCCAGCTCGACGCCGATCCCGCCAACGCTGCGCTGCACGACGCGTTCTCGAACGCGTTGCAGGCCATCGGCAACGACACGGGCGCGCAGGCGCATCGCATCGCCGTCGAAACCTTCAAAATGCTCGCGGACATGGGTCGCGAAGCGCCCGGAATCGCGCTCTACAACGTGGCCACGGTGTATTACATGAAGGGCAACAATGCGGCCGCGCTGCACTGGTTCAGACACACGCTTGCCTTCGCGCCGAACTTCGCGATGGCTCACCAGAACCTGGCTGCCGTGCTCGACCGGCTTGGCCACGCGGCCGAATCCGACGCGCGCCGGCGCCACGCCTACGCGCTGCAGCGCATCTACGTCGAGCCGTTCGAGGGAGCGCCGCGGCGCGTACTGATTCTCTGCTCGGGACAGGTGTCGGGCAACGTGCCGTTCGACACGCTGCTGCCGCCGCAGACGAGCTACCGCATCAAATACGCAATCGATTTTGCGGAAGAGAGCGAAGACGCCACGCTGCCGCCCTACGATCTCGTGTTCAATGCGATCGGCGAGCCGGACATCGCCGTGCCGATCACGGCGCGTGTCGAGGCGTTCGCGCGGCATTGTGGCCGCCCGTTTCTCAATCGCCCATCGGCCGTCGCCGCGACGCAGCGGCATCGTCTGCCGGAACTGCTGGCCGGTATCGACAATGCGACGACGGCGCTTTGCCTGCGGCTCGACGAGCTGCCCGCATCGGCCAGGGAGCTTGCGCTGCGGCTCGCCGCGGCGTCGTTCCGCTTCCCGCTGCTGATGCGGCCGTTATCGACGCATGGCGGTGACGGGCTCGTGCTGCATGCATCGATGGATACGCTCTGGCCAGCGCTGCAAGCGCACGCCGCGCCGTGCTATCTGACGATGTTCGAGGATTTTCGCAGTGCGGACAGCTACTACCGCAAATATCGCGTCGTGTTCGTCGATGGGCGGCCGTACCCCTATCACCTTGCCATTTCCCGGCACTGGATGGTCCATTACTTCTCGGCAGAGATGACGGGAGAGGCGCGGAAGCTCGAAGAAGAACGGCGGTTTCTCGAAGACATGGGCGTGGCGCTCGGCGAGCGCGCGCTGCGCGCCATCGAGGCGATTGGACAGCGCCTCGCACTCGACTACGGCGGCATCGACTTCACGCTGCTGCCGGACGGGCGGGTACTTGTCTTCGAAGCGAACGCGACCATGCTGGTGCATCGCGAGGCGAGCGGCGGCCCGCTCGCGCACAAGAACGTCTACGTGCAGCGCATTCTGGATGCGTTCGAGCGTATGCAGGCTTCGCGCATGGTCGCCTAGTTTTCCTGCTTATTAAACTATTGCACCGTCGCAGCCAGCTCGGGCCCCAGACCTTCGAGCAGCGGCCGCAACACCCGCAGGTCCGGTCGCCAGCGGCGGATCGAAGTGCGATAAATCGGCTTGCGCACCTGCGCCGCGCTGGCCGTCGTCACCGAGCGCTTCGTCCGGTAGAACTCCAGGCAGCGTGCGTCCCATTCCATGCCGCAATGCGCGAGCAGGCGGCGCGCCTCGCCTTCGGTGTCGGCCACCAGTTCCTCATAGGACACTTCCAGCATGACGTCTTCGGGCAGTACGGTGCGCCAGTGGGCCATCAGGGTGTCGTAGGCACGGTAGTAGCGGCCCAACTCGCCGAGGTCATAGCCGAACGGAACGTCGTGGAACCAGCGCGAATAAATGGAGAGGCAGGTGTCGAGCGGCGAGCGGCGCACGTGGATGATGCGCGCGTTCGGCAAGGCCAGATGGATCAGGCCCGCGTGGATGAAGTTGTACTGGTACTTGTTCACCACGCGCGCGGGGCCGGCCTCGCCGCTGGCATGGACTGCCTGGGCGAGACGCTGCAGATAGTTGGAGCCGAGTCCGTGCAACTGAGCCGGCGTTGCTTCGGAGAGCTTGTCGAGGCTGAATGCGCCCGTCGGCTGTGCCCGGCTCGTCGAGAGCAACCACGACAGCGCATTATCAAAGTCCGTGCGCTCGCCGACTCCGCCTATTTGCGGATGGCTTGCGAGGATCTGCTCCACGAGCGTCGATCCCGAACGCGGCATGCCGATCACGAACACCGGTATTTCCGATGGGTCGCCAAGACCTCGCTTCTCGCGCATCACGTCCCGCGTAAACAGCTTCGGTAATTGCGCGGAAACACTGAGCACGGTGTTTTCGTCGTAGGTGAAGGTGGGCCGATAAACGGCGTTGGCGCGCAGGATCTGCGCAAAACCGAACTCGTGCTCCCCTTGTTCCGCGAGCGTTTGCCCATAGGCGAAAAACAGATCGGCTTGCGCGCTGGCGGGCAGGCGCGCGGCCTGCCGGATCTGGGCTTCGAGCGACTCGAAGCAGGGATCGTCGGGCGCGAGTGCCTTCGACTGCACGAGATTGCGGTAGTACATCGAGCAGCCGGGGGCCAACTGGATGGCCGTGCGCCACGCGGCGTACGCCTCGTCGAAGTGGCCCAATGCGTTCAGGCAGTTGCCGAGGTTGTTGTACGAGCCGTCCGCGAGCGGTTTGAACTGCACGGCCCTGCTATAGCAGGTCACGGCTTCTTCGAGCTCTCCGCGCGCTTCGTGTTCCCAGCCGAGTTTATGCCAGGCTTCGGCGTCGTGCGGTGCGTTCGCAATCGCCTGCTTTGCCTGCAAGATAGCTTGCGCCTGGACGGGGGCCGGATTTTCGGGCATGGCTGACACGTTCGATTTCCTTTACGGCTTGTCGCTCGGCTCGACCTCGAACGACTCGGCGGGCAGGTTCGCGCACCAGCGGCGCCACATGGTGCGCAGCGCGCGGCTCACGCTCTCCGCGATCCGCTCGGGCTGGAACATCGGCGTGCCGGCACAGCGCTCGCGCATGCCGGTGCGCAGCGCGGCGAGCGCCGGCAGATCCGATGCGAGCGCAACGGCCTTGCGCACGTAGTCGTCCTCGTCGATGGCGACGCATTGGGTCAGGCCCGCGTGCGACATCGCGGTCAGGCCGCTGCGGCCCGGCACGGTGTGCGACGGCAGCGTCACGGTGGGCAGGCCCATCCAGAGCGAATGCAGCGCCGTGGTGAGGCCCGAGAACGGGAAACTGTCGAGACAGATGTCGACGAAATGGTGCTGCTGCAGGAACACGGGAACGCTCGAGCGCGGCTTGTAGTCGATGCGCTCGCTCGCGATGCCTTCCTCCGCGAACCACTCGGCCAGCTTGCCGGTGCTGCCGTCGGTCGGCATGGCGCCGACCACGAGCCGGGCGTCGGGCAAGGCGCGCAGCAGCTTCGCCCACAGGGCGATCACGTCGCGGCGCAGCTTGTCGAGGCGGTTGAAGCTGCCGAAGGTCACGTAGCCGTTGTGCAGGGCCGGCAGCAGGTTGACGGGCGGTGACAGCCGCTCGGGTTCGAAGGGGGCGAGCGCCGGGAGGTAGACGATCTGTTCGGTGAACTGATCACGGAACTGGGCGGGCGGCACCCAGAAGCGGTCGGCGAGAAAATAATCGACGGCGTCGAGGCCGGTCGTGCCCGGATAACCAATCCAGCAGGCCTGGATGGGCGCCGGCTTGTGGGCGAGCGCGAGCAGACTGTTATTGGCCGTGTGGCCGGCCAGATCGATCAGGATGTCGATGCCGTCGGTACGGATCTGCTCGGCCACCCTGCGATTGTCCATGCCGACGATGTCGGTCCACGTCGAGAACTGCGGGCGCAGCCGGGGCGTGACCTCGTCGATGATGCTGGTGTTCGAGTAGGCGTGCAGCGACAGGCCGGGATCGCGGCCGAGCGGGCCGAGCACGGGCTCGATGAAACTGGCCACGGCGTGATGGCAAAAATCGCCGGAGATGAAGCCGATCCGCAGCGGACGTTCGGGGTCGCGGCTGTTGCCGTGCGGTTGCCAGTGCGGCTTGAGCGGCGCCTCGAAGTGCGCGGAGAAGCGCCGATGGACGGCGAATATTTCCTGCGGCGTGAGCTTCTCGTTGTGCGTCGAGCAGAACGCGAAATTGTGGTAGGGGAGCGGTACGTCGGGATCGAGTTCGCTGCTGCGGCGGAACAATTCTCCGGCTTCGTCGAGCCTGCCTTGCTTCATCAGCGCCACGCCGAGCGAGTTGTAAGCGAGCGAGGAGGGCTGGATGTCGATTGCGAGGCGGCCCAGACGTTCGGCTTCGTCGAGTTCGCCGAGATCGACCTTGATCACGCCCATCAGCCGCAGCGCTTCGCTGTTTCCCGGCGCCAGCTTCACCAGCCGCTCGCAGTGGCGGGCCGCTTCGCGCATGTTGTGGCGCACCTGATACAAGCCGGCGACGATAAGCAGTACCTGGGGGTCGTCGGGCGAGAGTTCGAGCGTCTTCAGTCCGTTCTCGAGCGCGACATCGTACTGGCCGAGGCGGTGGTAGGTCAGTGTCAGGACTTTCCCCGGGAAGGGATGCCGCGGAAGACGGCGCGCAACGACTTGCGCCTGCTTCAACACGGTCTCCATGTCGCCGGCGTTATACAGCTTCACAAGCTCGTGCAGGTGCTGTTCGTCCTCGGGCGTCAAACGCAGATCGGCCTCTACGGGCGTAGTTTGCGTCGCGGCTTCGTCCGAACCGGCCGGGGCGTCGGCCGCCGCGCTTGCGCCTGCGGCGGCGATCGGGCGCGGGACCTTGAGTAGCTGCCCGGTGGACACGAAGGTCATGAGGCTGATCAGCTTGTCGATCTGCGGGCCGGTCAGTCCTCGCTTCTGCGCCATGTTCAGCGCCAGCCAGGCGGCGTTCAGGCGGTCGGCCTGAAGCAGGGCGTCGATGTAGTGCGCCCAGTACTGCAGATTATTGGGGTTGACGCCGATGGCCTTCTCGATCAGCGGGATGGCGTCCTCGGGGTGACACAGATGAATCGCCATGGCGCCGAGGCGGTGGTTCGCGTCGGGGTGATCGGGATACGTGTCGACCACGGCCTGAAAGCGCTTCGCGGCCTCCGCGTATTCGCGACAGGCTTCGAGCGCCAGTCCGTCGTGCATGGCCCGCGCGGCGTAGCGGTGGCGGTCGAGTTCCGCGTCGTCCGGCAGGCGCTTCGCGGCTTCTTCCAGCGGTGCCAGTGCCCTGGCAAGATCGCCGCGCCGCAATTGCGCGTAGGCCAGCGTTTTCCATGCGAGCGCGTCGTCCGGGTCGTTTTCGACCCGTTGCCGGGCCAGCGCCTCGGCTTCGTCGTGCCGGCCTTGCTGCGTCAGCGTTTCGAGGGGCTCCGGGCTTTCCGGCGCTGCGGCAGGCGCGGCAACGCCCGCCGTGCCGATGACGAAGCCGTGCGCCCTGGCGGCTTCGCTTGCGCGCTGCGCCTCTTCCTGCCGCCCGCTCAGGGTCAGCACGTTGACGTAGTTGACCCAGAAATTGCGCCGCTCCGGCGCGGCCGAAACGGCGGCCTGCAAATGACTCAGGCCTCCCGTGACATCGCCCTTCTGCAGCAGGAGAACGCCGAAATTGTGGTTCGCGTCCGGATGGTCGGGTTCGGACGAGAGGATGGCGTGATAGAGCTGCCCGGCCTGCTCGATCCGGTTGGCATGGTGGTGAGCGATGGCCTGTTGCAGCTCGGCTTCGATGGTCATGGGTTTCCCTCGGCTTGCGTGTCGGCGGCGTGGCGCGAGCGCCCGCATTCTTCCTGCATACAGTCTATGCGGGACGCCAGGACGTCGATTGGTCAAGCAGAAGGGGGATCGGCCTCCTGTTCGCCGCCCGCGGCGAGGCGGGGGCGGGGAGGTCCGGCGAAGCGGCAGCGAGGGACGGCGCGGCGGACTAGAAAAACCGGGCTACGCGCTGATATTGCCGCGCGGCACCCACGGAGGCCTTGGCCTGATCGTATGAGCGGGCCAGCGCTTCCCGCGCCGCGCGTACCGTTTCGACTCTTGCCGCATCGAGGGCCTGGACGGCGCGGATCAGCGCGAGCGCCGGAGGGGACTGGACGGCCGTGATCGCATGCACCATCGGCGAGCGTTCGAGCGCGAGTCGCGCCGCACGCTGCCAGTCGGACAGTTGTACCGCTGTCTCGATCTCGAGCGTCAGCTCGTAGACCTGGTTGACCAACTGGGTCTGATCGGCATGAGCGTGCGATTCGGCCATGGTGTCCTTCCCCCGTTACTTCGACGAGCTGCTGGAGTACGCGCCCGCACTGTTCGAGTTGCCGAACAGCGAAGTCAGATATTGCTCGCTCTGGTTCGAGCTGGTCATCAGCACATCCAGCGCCGTGAACTGCGATTCGTACTGCGAGGTGAGTTCGTTCGAGTAGGCGGTCAGGCTGTTGGTCTGCGAGGTCAGGCTGTCGAGGTTGCTCGTCAGCCCGCTGACGCTGGAGTCGATCAGGCCGTCGGTCTGCGTGTACGGCGTGATCGTCTTGTTGAGCTGCGCCCCGAAGCCGTTCGACAGGTTGAACAACGACTGCACCATGGAGGGATTGCTGGCGACGGTGGAATCCAGCGTACTCGTGTCGAGTGACAGCGTGCCATCGTTGTTCAGCGTGATGCCGAGCGACGCAAGCGTGCCCTTCGTGCCGCTGCTCGACACGCTGCTGCCCACGATGTTGCCGAGCGCGTTGCGCAGCGAGGTGATGAGCGCGTTGCCGATCAGCGGGCCGCTGGTCGAGCTCGAACTCGACGTCGAGCTCGAGGGGCTGTACGAGGTTAGCGTGCTGATCGTGCTGACGAGCGAGTTATATGCCGTCACGAAGTTGCTGATGTCCGAGATCTCGGTCGCGGTGTCGGCCGTGACGGTGAGCGTCTGCGTCCCGGTGCCGCTCTTGCTCGTGTCCACGGCCGCCGCGGTCAGGTTCAGCGTCACGCCCGTGATGACGCCCGTGACCGCGTTGCTTGCGCTGGTTGCGGCGACGCCGTTCACCGTGAGGTCGGCGTCCTGCGCGGCGGACGTCTGGGTCCACATCGTCGAGCTCGATGAACCCGTCGAGCTTGCCGGCGGGTACTGGAGGCTCTGGAGCCCGGAGCTCGCACCCGCGCCGGGCGTAATCGTGATCGTATTGGCCGCGCCCGTGGAGTCGGCCGTGAGCACGAGATACTGGCCATTGGCGCCGGTAACGACCGAAGCCGTGAGTCCCGGATTGTTGTCGGCCGTGTTGATCGCCGACGCAATGCCGCTCAGGCTTTCGTCCGACGACGTGATGTTGACCGTCATCGAGCTGCTGCCCACCCCGACCGTCAGGCTACCCGTGCCGACATCGGCGGCAGCCGACGTGGTGAAGGCGCTCGAGGTGAGGCTCTGCGCGGTGGCGAGTTGCGTGACGTCGACCGAATACGTGCCTGCGACGGCGCTGATGCCCGCCGTGGCCGTGATGCCGGTGCCGCTCGTCGTGGCCGAGTAGGCCGTCAGCATCGCGCCGCTGTAGAGCGGCAGGATGGCGGTCTGCAGGTTCGAGAGCGAGGACTGCAACTGACCGAACGCGGAAATCTGTGCGTTGTCGGTGGCTTCCTGCGCGCTCAGTTCGGCCGTCTGCCCGGCGACCTTCGAGGTGACGAGCGCCGAGACGAGCGTCGAGACGTCCAGCGAACTGTCGCCGGTTCCCTGGCCGATGATCGACTCGGCCGCGGTCTTGAGCGCGGCGGCGGCGGCGGCCTGGGCCGATGCGGCGGCCTGCGCGGCAGTCGTGGTGGTGCCGGAACTGGTGCTGGAGGTGGACGAGGTGGTTCCGCTGATGGTGGTCATGGAGAAACTCCGTACTGGCGCTCGACGATACGACCAGCATGTTGGCCGAATAAAACGACAAGGGCGCGCCGCGTGAATGCTCCGCGGCGCGCCTGATACTACATGCTACGACTGCCTGTTACAGGTTCTGCAGCAGCGAGAGCACTTGTTGCGGCTGCGAGTTTGCCTGCGCGAGCACCGAGATACCCGCTTGCTGCGCGACCGATGCGGCCGTGTAGTTCGCCGTTTCCTGAGCGTAGTTCGCGTCGATGATCTGCGAGTTCGCGCTCGACAGGTCGGTCGACTCTGCTTGCTGCGACGTCGAGATGTCGGTCAGACGGTTCTGCACTGCGCCGAGCGTAGCCTGGATGTTGTTGATCGAGGCCAGCGCGTTGTTGACCGATTCGATCGCGAGGTTCGCACCCATCGTCGTGCTGACGTCGACGTTGGCGATCGACGACGGCTGGTTCAGGTAGTTGATCGACTGCAGCGACGTCGGATCGGTGGCGCTGGCCGTCGACGTGCCGCCGCCCGTGGAGGCGCTACCGTAGATCGTGCTGTACGGGGTGGCGCCGTTGAACGCAAGTGCGGTCGACGTGGATGCCGTTGCCGTGCTGCCGAAAATGGCGCTTGCAGCCGTGCTGCTGAGCTGGTTGCCGTTCTGGTCGAAGAACGAGTAGCCGCCCGCACCGTTGGATTCGACCGTGATCGAGGTGATGGCATTGGCCGTGCCGGCCGAGGCCGTGCTGCCCGTGGTCGGATTGATATCGAGACCCGACAGCGTGCCGTACACCGTGCCAGCCGTCGTCGGGAGTCCCGCGGCGCTGCCGGTTGCGGCGTTGATGGCGCCCAGTTCGTTGTTGAGGCTCAGACCGTTGCTGGTGCTCGACGACAGGCTGATGGTCGAAATGCCGTTCGGCGAACCCGTGACCGTGAACAACGTGGCGGCCACCGAGCTGCTGATCGCCTGGTTGTTCTGGTCGGTGTACGTGAAGCCGCCCGTGCCGTTCGCCACGATGTTGATCGACGTGATCGCGCCCGCGCCGCCGGACGAGTTTGCCGCGCCCGTCGAGGTCAGGTCGAGGCCGCTCACCGAGCCCACCACGGTACCCGACGACACAGCGCCGCTACCGATCGAAGCTGCCGAAACGCCCTGGCTCAGGTTGATCGAGATCGTCTGGCCGACGTCCGCGCCGATCTGCACCGAAACGTTGCCGGCCGTGCCGTTCAGCAGGTTGATGCCGTTGTACGTGGTTTGCGAGGAGAGGCGGTTGATTTCGTCGACCTGCTGCGCCACTTCCTGTTGCAGCGCGGCCTGGTTGGTCGACGACAGCGTGCCGGCAGCCGATTCGTCGGCGAGCTGGCCGATCGTTTGCAGGCTGGTCGTGATCTGGCTCAGGCCCGTGCTGGCCGTTTCGACCATCGACACCGCGTCGTTCGCGTTCGACACGCCTTGCGTCAGACCGTTGATCGACGATTGCAGCGTGGTGGAGATGGCGAGACCTGCGGGATCGTCTGCTGCGCTGTTGATGCGCTTGCCCGACGACAGGCGCGTGATGGCCTGGGTCAGCGCGCTACCCGAGCTGTTCAGGTTTTCCTGAGCGATCAGCGAATTGACGTTGCTGCTAATGGTGAGCATTACTCTCTCCCGGATGGGTACAGAATCATCATGTTGAACAGGGCAGAAACGCGGGCGTGTTGTCTGCCGCTTTCCTGGTTGTCGGCGTACCGGCCGGAAAACTTGAGGAAAATATTGATCGGACGTTTATCGGAGGGCGCCGCGGCGGACGTTCCCGCGCGCGTCAATGCGTAGTGCATGGCGGCTGGCTCGCGCAGGGTCGTTGCCCCGCCTTTGGCGGTTGCCCATGGCTCGCCGCTGCCGGAATCGTTCGAATTGGCGCGCGGATTTCGCCCTTTTCCGCCCATGGCCCAGCGCGGCGCTGTCGTATCCTTCGTCGTGGGCTCGCCTCGCCGCGCGGGGTGCCGGCAAGGCGGCGCGCCCAGGCAATGGATCAACCCGCCGCCCAGCTTCCGTGCTTCCAACGTCCGATCTTCCCCTTCCCGAGCGCCAGCAGCAGGCGCTGACGCTCTGCTTCGCCGGCCGGTTCGCCGACGCCCTCGCGCTGCTTCAGCCGGTACTCGACGCCCCTCGGGACGCCACGCCAGACGGGCTCGCCCAGGCGTTGAACGTCGCGGCCGTCGCCGCGCTGGGTCTCGACCGTCAAGACGACGCACTGGCCTGGTGGCGGCAGTGCGTGGAGATCAAGCCCGATTTCGCCGATGCGCACCATCATCTCGGCATCCTGCTCAAAGCGCGGGGGCACACCGCGGAGGCGGAGGGGGCCTGGCGCCAGGTGCTCGCGATCTCGCCGCATCATGTCGAAGCGCTGAATCAGCTTGGCGATATCCTGCGAGCGACGGGCCGCCTCGCAGAGGCCGAGCGGACCTACCGGCTGGCCGCGACGCTGCGCCCGGACCATGCCGGAGTCCACGGCAGCCTGGGCGTGGTGCTCGCCGCGCTCAAGCGTTTCCCCGAGGCCGAGTGCTCGTACCGCCAGGTGCTCGGGATGCACCCGGACCACGCTCAGACGCATTACCGCCTCGGCACGGCGCTGCAGGCGCAGAACCGTCTGTCCGAGGCCGCGAACGCCTATGGGGAGGCCTTGCGGTACCGGCCGGACTTCGTTGAGGCGCACAACAATATCGGCTGCGTGCTGCACGCCCTTAATCGTTATGAGGAGGCGGCCGACGCGTTTCGCCGGGCGATCGAGCTGCGTCCGGATCTGGCCGAAGCCTGGCACAACTTCGGCAGCGTGATGAAGGAGCTGGGCAGGATTTCCGCAGCCGAGATCGCGTCGCGCGCGGCGCTGACGCTGAATCCCAACTACGGCGACGCCCGTTTCGGCCTGGCCGTGCTGCTGCTGGCCACCGGGCGCTTCGAGGAGGGCTGGCCGCTCTACGAGGCGCGCTACGAGCGGCCCGGCTTCATCCATCACGCGAGCGGCAAGATGCTGAAATGCCCGCAATGGCGAGGCGAGCCGCTCGCGGGCCGTACCCTGTTGATCTGGCAGGAGGACGGGCTTGGCGACATGCTGCAATTCGGCCGCTACCTGCCGCTGCTCAAGGCAAGCGGCGCGGCGCGCATCGAGGTCGGCTGCCGCGGCGAACTGCACCGGATCTTTGCTGCGCACGAATCGGTCGATGGCGTGATGGATCACAGCGAAGCCCTGGAGAAGTCAGCCGGATTCGATTGCTGGACGAGCCTCATGAGCGTCCCGTTGCATGTGGGCACGACCCTCGACACCATTCCCGACGCGGTCTGGCTCAAGCCCGAGCCGGCGTTGCAGGCGCGCTGGCGCGAGCGGCTCGACACGCTGCCGCCGGGGCCCCGCATCGGTTTCGTGTGGAAGGGCAATCCGCGCCATCACAACGACGCGTACCGGTCGGCGCCGTCGCTCGCCGCGTTCGCGCGGCTCTGGACCGTGCCGGGTCTCAACTTCGTGAGCCTGCAGAAGGGGCAGGGCGAAGAGGAGGCGCAGTCGCCTCCCGCGAACCAGCCGCTGCTGCATCTCGGCGCGGAATTGCAGGACTTCGCCGATACGGTGGCGGTGGTTTCGCAGCTCGATCTCGTCATCTGCGTCGATACGTCCACAGCGCATGTTGCCGGCGCGCTCGGCAAGCGCTGCTGGGTGATGCTGCCCGGGCACGACGTGGACTGGCGCTGGCTGCAAGGGCGCGACGATTCCCCGTGGTATCCCGGCACGGTGCGCGTGTTCCGGCAAACGCAGGCCGGCGGCTGGCCGGCGCTCGTCGGGGCGGTGCGCAAGGCGTGTGTCGAAACGTTCGGAGCGGGCGGCACGTAGCATCCGGGCGTCCTGCACGCGAGGCAGGTCCGGCGTATGCTCCATAGCTTCAATCTTGCCCCAGTCATTGGAGAAATCATGGAACTACGCAGGATCGGCACGTCGGCCTTGCAGGTCGCGCCCCTCATGTTCGGCGGCAATGTGTTCGGCTGGACCGCCGACGAAGCCACCTCGTTCTCGATCCTCGACGCCTTCACCGACGCCGGCCTCAATTTCATCGATACGGCCGACGTCTATTCGGCGTGGGTGCCGGGCAACCAGGGCGGCGAATCGGAAACGATCATCGGCAAGTGGCTCGCGAAAAGCGGCAAGCGCGAGAAAGTGGTGATCGCAACGAAGGTGGCGAAGGATCCGCGCCGGCCGGGCCTGAAAGCCGCCAATATTACGGTGGCGGTGGAGGATTCGCTGCGCCGTCTGCAGACCGATTACATCGACGTGTATTTCTCGCACGAGGACGACCAGAAGGCGCCGCTCGACGAGACGCTGACCGCCTACCAGCGGCTCATCGAGGCCGGCAAGGTGCGCGTGATCGGTGCGTCGAACTACAGCGGCGCCCGCCTCGAAGAAGCCCTTGCGGTGTCGCGCAAGTCGGGGCTGCCGGCCTATCAGATCATTCAGCCGGAATACAACCTGTATGACCGCGCGCACTACGAGGCCGACATCGAGCCGGTGGCGCTCGCCCAGCAGATCGCGGTCGTGCCTTATTACAGCCTCGCGAGCGGCTTCCTTTCCGGCAAGTACCGCTCGCGCGAGGATCTGACGAAGAGCGCGCGCGGCTCGCGGGTGGAGAAGTACCTGGATCACCGCGGCGTGCGCATCCTCGCGGCGCTCGATCACGTTGCGCAGCGACACGGCGCGACGCTGGCGGCGGTGGCGCTGGCGTGGCTCATCGCGCGGCCGAGCATCACCGCGCCTATCGCCAGCGCGACCTCGCTCGAACAGGTGCAGAGCCTCGTGGCCGCCGTGCACCTGAAGCTCGATCCGGCCGACATCCAGGCACTCAACGACGCCAGTGCCTGATGCGCGATGGCGCGCAATGTTGCGCAACACGGGCGGCTGCGGCATGCGGTAGCCGCCCGCCGATATCCGCGGATAAATAGCTCCGGAACGCTGCGTATGGGTTCAGGCGCGCAAGTGCCTGAGAAGAATCAAGAAAATGTGGTCGGCAAGATCGTTTCCTGATATCATTGAGAGTGAATTGAGATCTTTGCCTGTTTTGTTGCCGTGTTCGTTACTGTTGGCGGCCGCAAACCGGCGGTCAGGCGTGAAGCTGCAAGGTAAGCCTGGTCGCGTTCCGCAGTGAACCCCCTACTTCTCTTTTCCGGCCTCCGTGGCCGCCTTGCCTTTCGTTACGCCCCCCCATGCGGCGAACGACCGGAGGGCCGGTGCGCGAGCGATTGACGCTTGCGCCTTTGAACCGTATCAAATGATTGAGTTAGGAAATACATGACGACGATTCTTCTGAAGGAAAACGAGCCGTTTGAAGTGGCCATCCGCCGCTTCCGCCGTGCAATCGAAAAGAATGGCCTGATCGCCGAGCTGCGTGAGCGTCAGTCTTACGAAAAGCCGACGGCCGTTCGCAAGCGCAAGAAGGCTGCTGCTGTGAAGCGCCTGCACAAGCGCCTGCGCAGCCAGATGCTGCCGAAGAAGCTCCACTAAGCTTCTTTCGCGCTTTTCTGCCAGACGGCGGCGCATGCTTCGCATGAAGCTGCGCCGCCGTTTGCGTTTTGCGCTGCCGCTTTTCGATTGCCGCGCTCTATTGCGGCTTCTCGGCGGCATTGGACGATTCGCCCGGTGCCCGGCGTGTTCAGGTCTTGCTTGTCGCCCGCCGCTTCTTGCCTTGAGCGGCGCATCCCGCGCGGCACATGCAGTCGCGTTCATGGTCGTTGACCATACCCACTGCCTGCATGAACGCATAGCAAATCGTCGTTCCCACGAACTTGCAGCCGTATTGCTTCAGCGCCTTGCTGAGCGCGTCCGAGACTTCGGTGGAAGCCGGCGCGTCGCGATACGACGGCCAGTCGTTCTGAATGGGCGTGTCGTCCACGAACGACCAGATGAACTTCGCGAGCGAACCGTGCTCGGCCTGAATCTGCTGCACGGCGCGCGCATTAAGTATCGCCGACTCGATCTTGGCCCGGTTGCGCACGATCGACGCGTCCTGCATGAGCGTTTCGACCTGCTTTGGCGTGAAACGCGCAACCTTCCCGATCTCGAAGCCCGCAAACGCGCGCCGGTATCCTTCGCGCTTGTTGAGGATCGTGGACCATGACAGGCCGGCCTGCGCGCCCTCCAGCACGAGCATTTCGTAGAGGTGCTGGTCGTCGCGCGAGGGCACGCCCCATTCGGTGTCGTGGTAGTGCGCGAGCGATTCGGTCGTCGCCCAGTTGCAGCGGTGTGTCACGGCTCTCTCCTTGCCTTGGGTTCCGTCCATCCAGTTCGGTCGGGCCCCGCCAGCATAGCGGATAGTGGGTGCGCCGCCACCTGGCCTTCCGGCCAATTGTGCGAATGCCCCAGACCCGTTAGTCTCTGCGGCACGATCCATCATCACCCGTCGCGCGTACGGCGCGGCGCTCATCATCATGCAGACATCGACCTGGCTCATTGGCGTGGACGGCGGCGGCACCGGCACGCGTGTCGCGCTCGGCGACGCGAACGGTGTGGAACTGGCGCGCGCCGCTGCGGGCCCGTCCGGGCTCGGCCTTGGCATCGCACGCGCCTGGGCGTCCATCGAAGCCGGATGCCGCGCCGCTTTCGAAGAAGCGGGGCTCGCGTTCGACTGGTCGCACTGCGTTCTCGGCTGCGGGCTGGCGGGCGCGAACAATCCCGACTGGCTCGCGCCGTTTCGCGGGCAGGCACCGCCGGTGGCAGGCCTCGCGGTAGAGAGCGATGCGTACACGACGCTGCTCGGCGCGCACGGCGGCGAAGCGGGGGTGGTCGTCGCACTCGGTACCGGCAGCGTAGCGGCGGTGCTCGATGCGGCGGGCGCCTGCCGCATTGCGGGCGGCTTCGGCTTTCCCTCCGGTGACGAAGCGAGTGGCGCCTGGTTCGGCCTGCGCGCCATCACCTGGGCGCAGATGGCGCTCGACGGCCGCGCGCCGTTAGACGTTTTTGCTCAGGCTTTGCTCGCGCACGCCGGTGCAACGGACCGCGACAGCCTCATCGCCTGGCTATGCGCGGCCAATCAAACCGCCTATGCGAGCCTGGCGCCGGTGGTGCTCGCCCATCGCGAGCATCCTTTCGTTGCAAAGCTGCTGGCCGAGGCGGGCGAAGCCGTCGCGCAACTCATCCTCGCGCTCGATTCCACCGCCACACTGCCGGCCGCGTTGTCGGGCGGGCTTGGCCAGCCGTTGCGCGAATGGGTGCCGCAGGCCGTGCGCGGGCGCCTTCGTGCGCCGCTGGCCGACTCTACCAGCGGTGCGCTCACGCTGGCCCGGCGCGAGGCCGCACGGCTCGCGGCGGCGGGTTGTGGCTAGTCGTAGCTAGTCACGATTGTCCAGGTAGGGCCTGATTTCGCGCACCAGCCGGCTAATTTCCCACGGCGGTTCGCGGCGCAGTGTCCGCGCGCAGATGCTACGATTTGGCGTTTCTTGTTCCGCTGTTCGCCTTTGTCCCATGTACCAGGTCATCGCAACCGATCTAGACGGCACGCTGCTCAATTCGGATCACCAGCTCGATCCTTTCACGGTTGCCACGCTCAGCCGGCTCGACGCTCAGGGTTTGCAGTTCGTCATTGCGACGGGTCGCCACTATTGCGACGTCGCGGGGATTCGCGACGTGCTGGGAATCCGCCCGTATCTGATCACCTCGAACGGCGCACGCGTGCATGCGCCCGACGACACGCTGATTCACGCCCGCAATCTGCCCGAGCCGGTCATTCAACGCCTCGTCTCGCCGGAGGTGACGGGCGAGCATGGCCGCGTCATCGTCAGCCTGTTCTCCGACGATGCCTGGCTTATCGACCGCGACGCGCCGGAACTGCTCGCCTTCCACCAGGATTCGGGCTTTGCATACCACGTCACCAACCTGCACGCGCACGACGGCGTGGGTATCGCCAAGGCGCTCTATATCGGCGATCCGGCTGACCTCGCGCACATCTCGCAACGTCTCGAAGCGGAGTTCGGCGACGCGCTCTACATCACCTATTCGCTGCCCGACTGTCTGGAGGTGATGAGCGCCGGCGTTTCGAAGGGCCGTGCGCTGAACGTCGTGCTCGATCGGCTCGGTGTGGCCGCGGCGGGGTGCGTCGCGTTCGGCGACAACATGAACGACATCGACCTGCTCGAAACAGCAGGCCATCCGTTCATGATGAACAATGCGAATCCCGATCTCATCGCCCGCCTGCCTTCCGTGCCGCGCATCGGCAACAACTTCGAGGCGGGTGTCGCGCATCATCTGCGCAAGCTCTTCGCGCTCGGCGACGAACTCGGGTCGTAAGCTCGCGCCGCCGTTACTGCGTGCCGGGCAAGGTCGCGCACGGGCAATCGTTGGAGCGGCCGTCGAGGCCCTCGCGCTCGCGCGTGAAGCGCACGCGCGGTGCGGCGCTGCTCCAGTCGATGCGCAGCACGTAGATGCTGTCGAAGTCGGCGCTTTTCCACTTCGGCACGTCGGCTGCGTCGCCGCCGTGCGCCACCACGATCTGGCGCACGAGCGTCTCGATTTCGCGGTGCTCCCAGGCAACCAGTACGGTGCGGTCGCGCCATTTCGGATCGACGAGTGCGTTGCCTAGCTTGTCGATCTGCGAGTAGCCGTACGGCGTCTCCACCGGCAGGCCGAACTGGATCGCCGTGGGCTCGATGGTTGCGAGCGGGCGCACGTAGTAGTACGGCTTGCCGCTGTCGTTCTTTTGCTCGCCCGGATCGGGCGCATAGATGGCGTCGGGCTTGCCGTATTTCGCCGCGATCACGGCCGGCAGTGCCAACGCCCGGTTCAGGCCTTTGCAGCTGAGTTGACCGAGGCCGGCCGCCGGCTTTTCGCCGTGGCGCACGAACACCAGTGTTTCGAGATTGTTCGTGGCCACCGTAGCCGCAGCCGTCGTTGCCGTCGGGGTGGAGTTGTCGGCCGCGTGCGCGCAGGCGCTCACCAGTGCGAGGCTCGACGCCATGCGAGCAAGCCAGATTCGTGAACGCTTCATGGGGCGGACCGTGAACGGTAGAGGTCGATAGGTCGCCCGATTCTAGCAGCGCGGCCGGACTGTTCCGCCCTACGCTTGCAGCGAGGCTTCGCCAGCCGTTCGTTTGGGAGCACCTGCGATAGCCGGATAAACGATGCCCGCGATGATGGCGCCCACGATCGGCGCGAGCCAGAAGAGCCAGAGTTGCGAGACGGCTTCGCCGCCGACGAACAGCGCCGGCCCCGTCGAGCGAGCGGGATTGACCGAGGTGTTGGTGACCGGGATCGAGATCAGGTGGATCAGCGTGAGGCACAGGCCGATTGCGATCGGTGCGAAGCCGGCGGGCACGCGTTCGTCGGTAGCGCCAAGAATCACGAAGAGGAAGAAGCCGGTCATCACGACTTCGCACAGGAACGCCGCCGCCATCGAATAGTGGCCCGGCGAGTGTTCGCCATAGCCGTTCGTCGCGAAGCCGCTCGCCACGAGATCGAAACCGGGTTTGCCCGTGGCGATCTGGGCCAGCACGAATGCCGCAATGATGGCGCCGACCACTTGCGCGACGATATACGGCAGCAGGTCACGCGCCGGGAACCGGCCGGCGACCGTGAGGCCCACGCTCACGGCGGGATTCAGATGGCAGCCCGAAATATGGCCGATGGCGTACGCCATGGTCAGCACGGTCAGGCCGAATGCAAGCGCCACCCCGACGAAGCCGATGCCGAGCCCGTGAACCGGGCCCGCGAAGCTGGCTGCCAGCACGGCGCTGCCGCAGCCGCCCAGCACGAGCCAGAAAGTGCCGAACATTTCGGCAATGAGTCGTTTGGATAAGTGCATCTTCTGACACCTCGAAAAGTCGATTTGAAGTAGCGGGAAAAAAGTCCGGCTTTGCCACGCGCCAGATTCTAGGCAGTCGACTGATGGGCGGGTGTGAAGAATTGTCAATTCCGATGCTATTGACCGAATTATTGCGCGCTATGGATGAGGGATTTCACAGTAGATGACAATCGCTAAATACTGGATTGTCCCGATAAAGAAGTATTAACGGCGATTGCTAATTCCCATATTTACGTCTAATCTCTTCTCGAACTGGAACGTTCGATAAAAGGGGGAAGAATGTCGCAATATTCAGAACTTAAAGCTCAGATCGCGAAGCTTCAGGCCCAGGCTGAAGATGCGCGGCGCACTGAACTCGCGGATGTGATCAACACGATCCGCGAGAAGATTGCCGAGTACGGGCTCACTGCTCAGGATCTCGGGTTCGCGGCGGGCGCCCGACGCGGACGTCCGCCCAAGAAGGCGCCGCTGCCGCCGCGTTATCAGGACCCCAAGACCGGGGCAACCTGGAGCGGGCGTGGCAAGCCGCCCAAGTGGATTGCAGGGAAGAATCGAGAGCGCTATCAGATTGCCTGACGCGCGAATTGCGACAGGAAGCAAAAGAGCCGCGTGACGCCACGCGGCTCTTTTTTAAGCGCATCCCGTAATTGCGCCAATAGCGTGCGCGCAAACGATACACAGGGTGCATTCGTCGGCTTTTATCGAAAATTTGTGCCGACCGCCGGCAGGCGGACTAACCGCCTGCGGCAACGCGACGCAGCACCGGACGGCGTTCCGCTTCGATCAGCGCCGTATAGGTATCGACGTAATTGCGGGCCATCGTATGCGAAGTGAAGCGACTTTCGAATCGCGCGCGAATCGTTTCGCGTGAAAGCGAATTGATATTTTGCAGCGCCCCGACCGCGCCTTGCACGTCTTCCACGATAAAACCCGTTACGCCCGGCTCGATCACTTCGGGTACCGATCCGCGGTTGAAGGCGATGACCGGCGTGCCGCAGGCCATGGCCTCGATCATCACGAGGCCGAACGGCTCCGACCAGTCGATCGGGAAGAGCAGGGCTTTCGCGCCCGAAAGAAATTCGGGCTTCTGCGCTTCGTCGATCTCGCCGACGAACTCGACGTGAGCCTCGGAAAGCAGCGGCTCGATTTCGGTCCTGAAGTAGTCGCGGTCCACCTTGTCCACCTTGGCGGCGATCTTCAGCGGCAGGCCGGCGAGCGCGGCGATGCGGATGGCGGAGTCCACGCGCTTTTCCGGGCAGATGCGGCCGAGGAACGCGAGGTACTCGGGCTTGCGGTCCCGTTGCGGCGTGAGCAGCCGCTCGGGCAAGCCGTGGTAGATCGTGTTCTGCCAGTTGGCCTGCTTGAGCGGTTGGCGCTGCGAATCCGAAATCGAGATCACCGGCGCTTCCGGGAACGAGTCGAACACGGGCTGCAGTTCCGGCAGGTCGAGCCGGCCATGCAGCGTGGTGACGAACGGCGTGTCCAGCGTCGAGAAGAGCGGGAACGGCAGATAGTCGAGGTGGAAGTGCAGCACGTCGAACTCGTGCGCCATGCGGCGCACGCGCTCCAGCAGCACGACGTGAGGCGCCAGTGCGTCGCGTACGGTCGGGTCGAGTCTGAGCGCGCGCGGCCAGGCCGCTTCGAGCGTCGCCGAGGTGACCGAATCGCCGCTCGCGAACAACGTCACGTCGTGACCGAGGTCGACGAGCGCTTCGGTCAGATAGGACACGACGCGTTCCGTGCCGCCGTAAAGCTTCGGCGGGACTGCTTCGTACAGAGGCGCAATTTGTGCGATTCGCATTGGTTCGATCTCCTGTCGACCCGCGTTGGTGCCGGGCACTTACGCGGGTCGCATACAAGGTTGGCAAGCACGCGTGCAATACGGATGGGCGCGCGGCACCGGGTTATCCCTGACTTCGATTATGAAGATCTGACTCGCCATGACGAGATCTTTTTCAATCGCTTAAGCGTTGTTACAGCGGGAAACATGCGTGTACCGGGACTTCTCGGCCCGCGCACCGGGTCGGGATGGCGGGCATGCGCAAACGGCGTGCCTGCCGCGGCGCGGCGAACACGGACGTATTACAGGGAAATGAAAACATCTTATAATTCGGGCGCGACGAGGTTGCCTATGCGAAATGCATAGTAAATCCGCTCGCCCCTCCTTCCATCCCTCCGTTGTCAGAAAAATTCCTACACGGTTGCGAGGCAATGTCCTGCAAATCGTCGCGGTGTCCGTCCAATTTCCAGTTGCGCCCGGCCTGGCCACAATGCGGTGATGACCACAAAACGGGTCGTTCGCCCAGATTCGCCACAGTTTTCTGGATGCGACCGAGCAAACGTTTCCGTAACCGGCCTGACCAGCCGATTCGAATTCGGGGGAATCCATGAGCGCGACGACGCATAGCGACATGCTCAGCGAGATCAAGGAAGTGAACCTGTCGTACCTGTTGCTCGCGCAACGCCTGCTGCGCGACGACAAATCGACGGGCATGTTCCGCATGGGGATCTCGGAGCAGCTCGCCGAGGTCCTCGCCAATCTGACACTGGCGCAAACCGTCCGGCTCGCCGCCTCGAACCAGGTGCTGTGCCGCTTCCGGTTCGACGATCACGCCATCCTCAGCGCGCTGGCCGACAAGGGCAAGTCCGCGCAAACGCATACCGCCATCCTGATGGCGGGCCAGCCCGTCGCACAGGTCGACTGACACGGCCGCTGCCCTGCCGCGCCCCGCGCGCGCAGCTCGCGGCGACTTTACCCATGCCCGGTCCGCGCGCCGGGCGGGATCATTTCCGGCAACGATCGGGGGGCTATGGCAACAAAGAGCGTGGTGCACGAGGTCAAGGAGATCGCGCTGGCGATCGAACTGATCGAGCTAGGCGCACGGCTGCAACTGCTCGAAGCGGAAACCTCGCTCTCGCGCGACCGGTTGATCCGGCTTTACAAGGAAGTGAAGGGGGAGTCGCCGCCGAAGGGCATGCTGCCGTTCTCGACGGACTGGTTCATGACCTGGCAGCCCAACATCCACTCCTCGCTGTTCTACAACACGTTTCTGTTCATGAGCCGGCAGGCGCGCTGCCAGAGCGTCCATGCGATCGTGAAGAGCTACCGGCTCTATCTCGAGCATCTGCAACTGCAGGGCGAAGAGCCCGCGCTCAGTCTCACGCGCGCCTGGACGCTCGTGCGCTATTTCGCCTCAGGCCTTCTGCAGCTCACGCCGTGCAGTCGTTGCGGGGGCCACTTCGTCGCGCATGCGCACGACCCGCAGCGCGGCTTCGTCTGCGGGCTGTGCCAGCCGCCATCGCGCGCGGGCCGCACCCGCCGCAGCAGCGAAGCCGTAGCGGCGGCGGGCTGAGCGGTGGCTTCGGCGGTTTCGGCGGCTCGCCGGCCTGGCCAACCATCGCCGTCTCTTGCGATCGAGCCCCGAATGCGGGGCGCCGTCACGGCGCTTCGCCCCAACCCAGGCGCTCCCCTGGGCAGGCCCCCCAATCCCAAAGTTTTCCAGACCGATGCCGTAAACCAGCTAAGGACGCGGGCCGATGGCGGCTCGCGGCACTTTTAGTGAGGACCCAGCCGTGCTGATTTTCGTGGGAGTACTCGTGACGATTCTGTCCGTCTTCGGCGGTTATGCGCTCGAAGGCGGCCATCTCGGGGCCATGATGCAGCCGATGGAACTGCTGATGATCGGCGGTGCGGGCCTCGGCGCGTTCATCCTCGGCAACGGCATCAAGACGATCAAGTCGACCCTGCGCGTCGTCCCGACGCTCTTCAAGGGCTCGAAATACAACAAGGACGTGTACATGGAGCTGCTCGCGCTCCTCTACGTCCTGCTCGCGAAGGCGCGCAAGGAAGGCACGCTCACGCTCGAGGCCGACATCGACGATCCGATGAAGAGCCCGCTTTTCACACAGTATCCGAAGATTCTCGCCGACAAGCACATCGTCGAATTCCTCACCGATTACCTGCGCCTCATGGTGGGCGGCAACATGAACGCTTTCGAGATCGAAAGCCTCATGGACGAGGAAATCGAAACGCATCACCACGAGGGCGAGGCCCCCGCGCATGCGCTCTCCAAGGTGGGCGACGCGATGCCGGCGTTCGGCATCGTGGCCGCCGTGATGGGCGTCGTCCACACCATGGCCTCGGCCGACAAGCCGCCCGCGATTCTCGGCGAGATGATCGCCCAGGCGCTCGTCGGCACGTTCCTCGGGATTCTGCTGTCGTACGGTCTCATCAGCCCGCTCGCGAGCGTCGCGGAACAGCGCGTGGCCGAATCGACCAAGATGTTCCAGTGCATCAAGGTGACGATCCTCGCGAGCCTGAACGGCTATGCGCCCGCCATCGCCGTGGAGTTCGGCCGCAAGGTGCTGTTCTCGACCGAGCGTCCGTCGTTCTCCGAGCTCGAAGAGCACGTGCGCCGCGTGAAGGCGAAGTAAGGCACCGGCAAGGAACGCGCGATGAGCAAGGACAAGGACCGCACGATCGTCGTCAAGAAGGCCGCGCCTGCGAAGGGCGGCCATCACGGCGGTGCGTGGAAGCTCGCCTACGCGGACTTCATGACCGCGATGATGGCGTTCTTCCTGCTGATGTGGCTCCTCTCCTCGGCGTCCACGACGCAGTTGCACGGCATTGCCGAGTATTTCAACCAGCCGCTCAAGGTCACGCTCTGGGGCGGCGACCGCAGCTCGACGGACTCGAGCATCGTGAAGGGCGGCGGGCGCGACATCTCCACCGACCAGGACGGCGTCACGCGCCAGACCGACGGCTCCACCGCGCGTGCCGAGCACACCGCCTCGAAGAACGAAGATGACTCGATGAAGCAGTTGAAGGGCTCGCTCGAGCGTCAGGAGCAGGCGCGCCTGCACGATCTGCAGATCAAGCTGATGGCGGCGATCGAGGCGAACCCGGTGCTGCGCCAGTACAAGCAGCAGATCCGCATCGATTCGACGCTCACGGGCCTGCGCATCGAGATCGTGGATTCGCAGAAGCGCCCGATGTTCGCGACCGCACGCGACGTGGTCGAGCCGTACATGCGCGACATCCTGCAGGCCATCGGCAGTACGCTCAACGGCGTGCCGAACCGCATCATCGTGCAGGGCCATACCGACGCCGTGCCGTACGCCGGCGGCGAGAAGGGCTACAGCAACTGGGAGCTTTCGGCCGACCGCGCGAACGCGTCGCGCCGCGAGCTGATCGCGGGCGGCATGGACGAAGCGAAGGTGATGCGCGTGATCGGCCTCGCGTCGACGCAGAACCTGAACAAGGAAGATCCGCTCGACCCGGAGAACCGGCGCATCAGCATCATCGTGCTGAACAAGAAGTCGGAAGACGCGCTGATGCACGACGACTCGACCACCACGACGCTGTCCGACGACGCGGCCGGTTCGGGCAAGCCGCTCTTGCCGATGCTGGCGCCGGGCACGGCGACACCGGCGAAGCTGCCGCCGGCCGGCGTGAGCGCGCCGGTGCGGATCACGCCCGTGGCGGCGTCGGTGGGGGGGACGGGCCCGGCGCAGACAACGCAGACGGCGCACTAAAGACGCGGCGGCAACAGAAACAGCGCGAGAGAGGAGCGGATGATCAGGAACATTCTGGCGATCGACGATTCGGCGTCCATGCGGGAGATCCTGCAGGCGGCGCTGGGCGGGGCGGGTTACGAAGTGACACTGGCGAACGACGGCGAAGACGGGCTGGAGCATGCGCTCGCGCAGTGCTTCGACCTCGTGCTTACCGACCTTCACATGCCGCGCATGAGCGGGCTGGATCTGATCCGCAAGCTGCGCGCGAATCCTTCGTACCTCGAAACGCCCATCCTCGTGCTGACCACGGAATCGGACGAAACCTTCAAGGTGGCCCTGCGCGACGCTGGCGCGACGGGCTGGCTGGAAAAACCGGTGGACCCGGAGCTGCTCGTCGATCTGACGAGCGCGCTAGGCGAAGCGCGCGCTTGACGTACGCATGACACGGCAGCATCGGCACCCAAACAGGCAAATATCGCGGTGACAGAGGCATGACACTCGACATCACTCAGTTCTACCAGACGTTTTTCGACGAAGCGGACGAGCTGCTCGCGCAGATGGAGCAGCTTCTGCTGAATCTGAACGTCGGCCGTCCCGATCCCGAGGATCTCGCGGCGATCTTTCGCGCGGCGCATTCGATCAAGGGCGGCGCGGCGACGTTCGGCTTTACGGCGCTGACCGAAACCACGCACATCCTCGAATCGCTGCTCGACCGCGCGCGCAACAACGAACTCGTGCTGCGCAAGGACATGATCGACACGTTCCTCGAAACGAAGGACGTGCTGTCGGGCCAGTTGGCCGACTACCGCGCGAGCGCCGAGCCCGATGCGGCCGTCGCGGCGGCCATGCGCGCCAAGCTGGAGCAGCTCTACGCGGAAAGCCGCGGCCTGGCGGCGCCCGTACCCGCTCCCGCGCCGGCCCCCGTGGCGGCGCCCGCGCCTGTCGCGGCAAGCGCGGCCGAGCCCGACTCCGAGGCCGACCTCGAAGCCGCCTTCGAAGCGAACCTGCCCTCGGCCCGGGCCGCGGCTTCGGGCGCGCCGGAGCACGTCGTCGACGAGGCCATCGCGGCCGCGCCGGGACAAGACGCAAGCAATGCAAACGGCGTGGGCGGAGCAGGCGGCGCGGCGGAAGGGCCGCATCTGCGCATCACGCTGCGTCGCGTCGATGCGAAGGATCAGGATCTGCTGCTCGAAGAGCTCGGCAACCTGGGCCGCGTGCTGGGCCAGGTGAAGACCGGCGACGACATCACGCTCTGGCTCGAAACCGACGTGCCGTCGGACGACATCATCGCCGTGTGCTGCTTCGTGATCGACGAAAGCCAGATCTCGATCGGCCGTGGCGCGGCGCCGCAAGGCGGGGCCGAAGCCGCGCCGGCCGCGGTGCAGCCCGCACCGATGGTCGAGGCCGCTCCGCCTGCGCCACCCGCACCGGCCCCGGTTGCCGCAGCAGCGCCGGCTCCGGCGGCTGTCGCTCCCATCGCGCCCGTCCCCGAAGCGCCTCCGGCCGTTGCCGCAACGCCGCCGCAAGCCCATGCCCCGGCCGCGGAGACCGAACGCAAGCAGCGCCCGGCGGCCGCGGCCGCCGCGGGCGAAGGCAGCTCGATTCGCGTGGGCGTGGAGAAGGTGGACCAGCTGATCAACCTCGTGGGCGAGCTCGTCATCACCCAGGCCATGCTCGCGGAAACCACGAGCACGTTCGATCCCGCGCTGCATGACCGCCTCTTCAACGGCATGGCGCAGCTCGAGCGCAACGCCCGCGACCTGCAGGAATCGGTGATGTCCATCCGCATGATGCCGATGGACTACGTGTTCAGCCGCTTCCCGCGTCTTGTGCGCGACCTCGCCGCGAAGCTCGGCAAGGAAGTGGAGCTCGTGACGTTCGGTCAGGCCACCGAGCTCGACAAGAGCCTCATCGAACGCATCATCGACCCGCTCACGCACCTCGTGCGCAACTCGCTCGACCACGGCATCGAAACCGTGGAAGCGCGCCGCGCCGCAGGCAAGGACGCCACGGGCCAGCTCGTGCTGTCCGCCGCGCACCACGGCGGCAACATCGTCATTGAAGTGAGCGACGACGGCGCGGGCCTGCGCCGCGACAAGATTCTCGCGAAGGCGGCCAAGCAGGGCATGCAGGTCAGCGACAGCATGACCGACGACGAAGTGTGGAACCTCATCTTCCTGCCGGGCTTCTCGACTGCCGAGCAGGTGACCGACGTCTCGGGCCGCGGCGTGGGCATGGACGTGGTGAAGCGCAACATCCAGGCGATGGGCGGCCACGTGGAGATCACTTCGCACGCGGGCAAAGGCAGCACGACCCGTATCGTGCTGCCGCTCACGCTGGCGATTCTCGACGGCATGTCGGTGAAGGTCGGCAACGAGGTGTTCATCCTGCCGCTGAACTTCGTGATGGAGTCGCTGCAGCCGCGCCACGAAGACATCTACACGGTCACCAACGGCGACCGCGTGGTGCGCGTGCGCGGCGAATACCTGCCGCTCGTCGCGCTGCACGGCGCGTTCAACGTGGAAGGCGCGCGCACGGACCCGACGCAGGGCATCGTCACCATCATGGAAACCGAAGGACGACGCTTCGCCATGCTGATCGACGAGCTGGTCGGCCAGCAGCAGGTGGTGGTGAAGAATCTCGAAACGAACTATCGCAAGGTGCACGGCATTTCGGCGGCGACCATCCTGGGCGACGGCAGCGTCGCGCTGATCGTCGACGTGGCCGCGCTGAACCGCGAAACGCGCGCAACGCATGGCGTCGCCTCGAGCGCGAGCCATGCGGCGGGCGCCTTCGCCGAATTCGCATGACCGCATGACCGTATGAAGCTCAAGCAGCGCTGTATTCCAACCCTCTCCCAACTGTTCAGGGGCTAACGTGGCAGAAGTCCAATCCATTCATGGCGCCGGCGCGCACCGCCGCGACGCGCAGCAGGCCGACGCGGGCGGTGCGGAATTCCTCGTCTTTACGCTCGGCGCGGAAGAGTACGGCATCGACATCCTCAAGGTGCAGGAAATCCGCGGCTACGAAAGCGTGACGCGCATCGCCAATGCGCCCGAGTTCATCAAGGGCGTCATCAATCTGCGCGGCATCATCGTCCCGATCGTGGACATGCGCATCAAGTTCCACCTCGGCCGCGTGGAGTACGACCACCAGACCGTCGTGATCATCCTGAACGTCGCGCACCGCGTCGTCGGCATGGTGGTGGACGGCGTTTCGGACGTGCTCACGCTGCAGATGGACCAGATCATGCCGGCGCCCGAATTCGGCGCGACGCTCACGACCGAGTACCTCACGGGCCTCGGCACCGTGGAAGGCCGCATGCTGATTCTGATGGACATCGAAAAGCTGATGACGAGCCGCGAAATGGCGCTCATCGAGGCGCTCGGATAACGATCGCGAACGGTTATCGGGGGTGGTCCTTCGCGTGAAGGGCCCAGCGCGGGAGAGCGGAAAGCCGCCGTCAAGAGCGGCAAAGCCGCCTTGCGGGCCCCGCCGGTGACCAGGTACAGGACAGGAGCAATCGAGATGCTGCACAAGTGGTCGATCCGCGCCACGCTCACGGGCGTCGGGGTCATTCTGGTTGCGCTGACCATCGTGGTCGGCGCGCTCGGGCTCGTCGCGCTCGGCAACGCAAGCGACTCGCTCGGCACGATCGCGCGCGGCGACCTCGTCGCGATGCGCTCGCTCAACGACGCTTCGTCGTATCTGCTGCGCTCGCGCGTTTCGCTCGAACGGGCCAGCGCGCTCGCCGCGGCGAACCAGGCCGACGATGCGAAGAAGGCGCTCGACCGCGCCGACGAATTGCTGGCGAAGAGCAACGACGCCTGGAAGGCCTTCCAGGCAGTGCCGAAGAACGGCCGCGACGCCGCTTCGCTCGACGCGCTCGCGCAAAAACGCGCGACGCTCCTGCAGGACGGCGTGCAGCCCGAGTTCGCGGCGCTGCGCGGCAACGACCTCACGGCCTATCACGCCGTTGCCGACACGAAGATCAGCCCGATGTTCGTCGACTACGACAACGTTGCCGCGCCGCTCGCGCAGGCGATGCAGGACGGCGCCGAGGCGCGCGAAGAAGACGCGCGCTCGCAGATCGCGTTCATGCGCATGCTGATCGGCGGCCTGGTCGTGATCGCGCTGCTGATGATCGTCGTGATCCGCTTCGCGCTGCGCGGCCTCATCGTGCAGCCGCTCAACGACGCCACGGCCTGCTTCGAGCGCATCGCGCAGGGCGACCTCGCGCAGCCGATCGAGGTCTACAGCAAGAACGAAATCGGGCATCTCTTCGCCGGCATCAAGCGCATGCAGGAGAGCCTCGTGAAGCTCGTGAGCGCGGTGAACACGGGCGCGAGTTCGATCGACGTCGGCGCGCGCGAAATCGCCATGGGCAACACCGACCTCTCGCAGCGCACCGAGCAGCAGGCCGCGTCGCTGCAGGAAACCGCGTCGAGCATGGAGCAGCTCACGGGCACCGTGAAGCAGAACGCCGACAATGCGCGCCAGGCGAGCCAGCTCGCCGTGAACGCCTCGGACATCGCCACGCGCGGCGGCGAGGTGGTGGGCGAAGTCGTGCACACGATGCAGGACATCGCGGCCAGCTCGGCGAAGGTGGTCGACATCATCAGCGTGATCGAGGGCATTGCGTTCCAGACCAACATCCTTGCGCTCAACGCCGCGGTGGAAGCGGCCCGCGCGGGCGAGCAGGGCCGCGGTTTCGCGGTGGTGGCGGGCGAGGTGCGCAGCCTCGCGCAGCGCAGCGCGAGCGCCGCGAAGGAGATCAAGGAGCTCATCAACGACTCGGCGCAGAAGGTGCAGAGCGGCACGGGCCTCGTTGGCCGCGCGGGCACCACGATGGACGAGATTCTCCAGGCCGTGCGCCGCGTGACGGACATCATGGGCGAGATCAGCGCGGCCTCCGAGGAGCAGTCGAGCGGCATCGAGCAGGTCAACCGCGCCGTCACGCAGATGGACACCGTCACGCAGCAGAATGCGGCGCTCGTGGAAGAGGCCGCGGCTGCCGCCGCCTCGCTCGAGGAGCAGACACGCCAGCTGCAGTCGGTGCTCGGCATCTGGCGCACGGGTGGCGCGAGCGGCGCGGCGGCGCGACCGGCGGCATTGCCGTCCGCGGGGGCGAGCGCGGTTCATGCCGTCTCGGCCACCGCGGCAGTGGCCGTCAAGCGCGCGCCGGCCGCTCTTGCCGCGCCCGCCAGGGCGGCTGCGGAACCGGCCCGCGCGGCGGTTGCGGCCACGCCGGCCAGCGCGGCGAAAGCGGCCAAACTGACCAGCGCGACCAGTGCGACCGGCGCAGCAAGGCCGGCGGCAGCGGTGCCGAAGGCGGCCGCGGCGCGCGTGGAACCGGTGGTGTCGTCGACGTCTTCGGACGATGCCGACTGGGAAACGTTCTAGTACCGACGAACTGACGAGTCATCGCAATGCACACTAGCGCACAAGAACGGATTGAGTCGTTCCGCGCGGCCGCCCGGGAGTTGGCCGCCGCGCCCGCCGCGCTGCACGCATTGCGCACCGGCACGCGTGCGGCCGGGCACGAGGGGGGCGCAGAATCATGAAGGGCCTGCGTTTTTCCCGTCAGGGGCGCGGCGATCGCGCCGGGCAGCAGCCGGGTGCCGCCGAGGCGGGCGGCCTGCCCGGCCTGCCCGGCGAGAGCAACCGCGACTTCGAATTCACGACAGCGGACTTCGAGCGTATCCGCGCGCTGATTCACCGCCGCGCGGGCATCTCGCTCTCGGACCACAAGCGCGACATGGCGTACAGCCGTCTTGCGCGGCGCCTGCGTGCGCTAGGTCTCGACAGCTTCCGCGACTACCTCGACCAGCTCGAATCGCGCAACGATACCGAAGAGTGGGAAGCGTTCACGAACGCGCTCACCACGAACCTCACGGCGTTCTTCCGCGAGGCGCACCACTTTCCGATTCTTGCGGACTTCGTGAAGCGCCGGGGCTCACCGGGTTCGCAGCCGGTTTCGGTCTGGTGCTCGGCGGCCTCGACGGGCGAGGAGCCGTATTCGATCGCGATGACGCTGATCGAAGCGCTGGGCGATCGCGGCGCGCGCGAGGCGCGCGTGCTCGCCACCGATCTGGACACCCAGGTGCTGGCCAAGGCCGAAGCGGGCATCTATTCGTACGACCAGGTGAAGCACCTGACGCCGGAGCGCCTGAAGCGCTTCTTCCTGAAGGGCACGGGCGGCCACGCGGGTCTCGTGAAGGTGCGCCCGGAGCTGCGCGCCATGATCCGCTTCGAACAGCTCAATCTCACCGACGCCGACTACGGCCTGCGCCAGACGTTCGACGCGATCTTCTGCCGCAACGTGATGATCTACTTCGACAAGCCGACCCAGGCGCAGGTGCTCTCGCGCTTCGAGCCGCTGATGAAACCGGACGGCCTGCTGTTCGCAGGCCATTCGGAGAACTTCACGTATGTCACGCAGGCTTTCAGGCTGCGCGGCCAGACGGTGTACGAGCTGACGCGCGGCAGCCGCCGCGTGGACGGCAACAGCGACGGCGGCGGCGCACGCCGCGTCGACGACACGATCGGAGCGACCGCATGAGCGCCAGCCTCCCGATTGCGACGAATCGCTACTTCGACACGCACTTCGACCGCCCCGGCGTGAAGCTGCTGCCCAACGAGTTCTTCACGACGAACGAGGACATGGTGCTCGTGACCGTGCTGGGCTCGTGCGTGGCCGCGTGCATCCAGGATCGCACGGCCGGCATTGGCGGCATGAATCACTTCATGCTGCCCGACGACGGCGCCGACGTTGCCCAGGCGGCCTCCGACGCCATGCGCTACGGCGCCTACGCCATGGAAGTGCTCATCAACGAACTCATCAAGGCGGGCGGGCGGCGCGAGCGCTTCGAGGCGAAGGTGTTCGGCGGCGCGGCCGTGCTGGCGGGCATGACGACGATGAATATCGGCGACCGCAATTCGGCCTTCGTGCGCCGCTATCTCGCGCTGGAGAACATCCGCATCGTCGCCGAGGATCTGCAGGGCTCGCACCCGCGCAAGGTGGCGTTCCTGCCGCGCACGGGCCAGGTGATGGTGAAGAAGCTGCGGCTTTCGCAGGAGGCGAGCGTGACCGAACGCGAGCAGGCGCTCGCGCGGCAGACCCCCGAGGCGCGTGCCGAACGGCTCGCGAAGGCGCGCGAGCGCGTCGAGCTGTTCGGCCTCACGCCGGGGCCGGGACGCGCCGCCGGGCCAGGGCAGGCCGGCACGTCGCCAGCCTCGCAGCCCGCGCCGGCGCGCAGCCGCATCGAGCTCTTCGGCGCGAGCGGCCAGCCGCGGCCCACAACGAATCAAGACAACGCCAGGACAGTGGAGGAGGCGTGAACGCTGTGCAAAAAATCAAGGTTCTCTGCGTCGACGATTCGGCGCTGATTCGCAGTCTGATGACGGAAATCATCAACAGCCAGCCGGACATGACGGTCGTTGCGACCGCGCCCGATCCGCTCGTGGCGCGCGAACTCATCAAGCAGCACAACCCCGACGTGCTGACGCTCGACGTGGAAATGCCGCGCATGGACGGGCTCGACTTCCTCGAGAAGCTCATGCGCCTGCGGCCCATGCCGGTCGTGATGGTGTCGTCGCTGACCGAGCGCGGCAACGAAATCACGCTGCGCGCGCTGGAGCTCGGCGCCGTCGACTTCGTGACGAAGCCAAAGGTCGGCATCCGCGACGGCATGCTCGAATACGCGGAAAAGCTCGCCGACAAGGTGCGCGCCGCCGCGCGCGCCCGCGTGCGCGCGCATCACGCGCCCCCGGCGCCGGCCCCCGGCGCGGCAGCGGCCGCCGGCACGGCAGCGGGCGGCGCCCACGCCGCGCCCGCCGGTGCGGTCCAGGCCCCCATGCTCAACAACCCGCTGCTTTCGACCGAGAAGCTGATCATCGTCGGCGCCTCGACGGGCGGCACGGAAGCGATCCGCGAAGTGCTCACGCCGCTGCCGCCCGACGCGCCCGCGGTGCTGATCGCGCAGCACATGCCGCCCGGTTTCACGAAGTCGTTCGCGCAGCGCCTGAACGGCCTGTGCCGCATCACCGTGAAGGAAGCGGAGCACGGCGAGCGCGTGCTGCCGGGCCATGCGTACATCGCGCCGGGCCACGCGCACCTGCTGCTCGCGCGCAGCGGCGCGAACTACATCGCGCATCTCTCCGACGAGCCGCCGGTGAACCGGCATCGCCCGTCGGTGGACGTGCTGTTCCGTTCGGCGGCGACGCACGCGGGCAAGAACGCAATCGGCGTGATCCTCACGGGCATGGGGCGCGACGGCGCCGCGGGCCTGCTGGAGATGCGCCGCGCGGGCGCTCACACGTTCGCGCAGGACGAGGCGAGTTGCATCGTCTTCGGCATGCCGCGCGAAGCGATTGCGCTGGGCGCCGCCGACGACATCTCGCCGCTCGCCGACATGAGCCGCCGCGTGATGGCGCGACTCGCCATGATGGGCGAGCGCGTCCAGCGCGTGTAAGAAAGAAGGGCGGGGCGCAGCGGGAGCGCACCGCCGGAATCCCGATTCGAGAGATCGTGGCGACGTAAAACGTTGGCGCGATCGATCGCGATTAATTTATCTGGATAGGCGTCGCGCTTGTCTGGATAATTGCCCGGGTTTAGCCTGGAGGAATGAAACGAGATGGACAAGGGAATGAAGATTCTGGTGGTGGACGACTTTCCGACGATGCGCCGGATCGTCCGCAACCTGCTCAAGGAACTGGGCTACTCGAACGTCGACGAAGCCGAAGACGGCGCGGCGGGCCTCGCGCGTCTGCGCAGCGGCAGCTATGACTTCGTGATCTCCGACTGGAACATGCCGAATCTCGACGGCCTCGCGATGCTCAAGGAAATCCGCGCCGACGCGAGCCTCACGCACCTGCCGGTGCTGATGGTGACGGCGGAGTCGAAGAAGGAGAACATCATCGCGGCGGCCCAGGCCGGCGCGAGCGGCTACGTGGTGAAGCCGTTCACGGCCGCGACGCTCGACGAAAAGCTGAACAAGATCCTCGAGAAGATGGCCAAAGCCGGGAGCTGACGTGAACGAGCCCATCAGCGCAGAGGCGGGCGGCGTGCACGCCGACGAGTACGCCAGCAGCGACCGCATCCTCGCGCGCATCGGCCACGTAACGCGCACGCTGCGCGATTCGATGCGCGAGCTCGGCCTCGACAAACACGTGGAGCGCGCGGCGGAAGCCGTGCCCGACGCGCGCGACCGTCTGCGCTACGTCGCGAACATGACCGAGCAGGCCGCCGAGCGCGTGCTTTCGGCGATCGAGCTCGCCAAGCCGATGCAGGAGCAGCTCGAACGCGACGCGAAGACGCTGTCGGAGCGCTGGTCGACGTGGTACGACGCGCCGATCGGCCGCGAGGAAGTGCGCGCGCTGATGGACGACACGCGCGCGTTTCTGGGCGGCGTGCCCGAGGCCACCACGGCCACGAACCAGCACCTGCTGGAGATCATGCTGGCCCAGGACTTCCAGGATCTCACCGGCCAGGTGATCAAGAAGATCATGGACGTCGTGTACCTGATCGAGCAGCAACTGCTCGGCGTGCTGGTCGAGAACATCGTGCCGGAGCGGCGCGAGCAGGTTGCGGCGGCGGTCGCGTCGCTTGCCGTTTCTGCGACCGGCAGCCCCGAATCGCTCCTGAACGGCCCGCAGATCAATCCCGAAGGCAAGACCGACGTCATGCAGGACCAGGGGCAGGTGGACGATCTGCTCGCGAGCCTCGGCTTTTAGCCCAGCGCAACGGAATGCAACCGGGCGGACGGGCATCGAGCTTGCTGTAATCCTGGGCTGGCATACTGGCGCCGGCGGACCAGGGCGGCAGCGGCGATCGTTTGTGCTGCGCCGCGACATCCGCCGCTTCCCGCGGTGCGGTTGCCGCGGAGCCAGCTACCGATCGGGAGGAGTATGGCTGCCTTTGGTTCGAACGCTTCGTTCAACGTTGCGCGGGCTGCCGGCGCGCGGCTCGCCGCGCTGACGCTGACCGGCGCCATCGCGCTTGTCTGCGCCCAGCCGGCCGTGGCCGGCCTCGGCAGCGCGCCCATGACGACGCCTGCGGGCGCCACCGTCAACACCCTGAGCAACGCCGCCGCGCAGGCCGGCGCCGCCGGCAGCGTGGCGCGGCAGGCCGTCGAGGCCAGCGCTACGGGATCTTCCGCCGCATCCGCTTCTTATACGGTCCGCCAGACCACGCTCGCCAACGGCACGGTCGTGCGGGAGTATGTCTCGCAGGCGGGCAGCGTGTTCGGCGTCGCCTGGAGCGGCCCGCAGATGCCCAATCTGTCCGAACTGCTCGGCAGCTATTTTCCGCAGTATGTGGCGGGCGTGAAGGCGAACCGCGCGGCGGGCTTCATGCGCGGCCCGGGCGTGGTCGAGCAGTCGGGCCTCGTCGTGCACTCCGGCGGGCATATGGGCGCCTTCTCGGGGCAAGCCTGGCTGCCGGCCAGCCTGCCGTCTGGCGTCAGCGCCAGCGACATCCAGTGACCCAGGGAGACGGCGCGTGATCACGTTCGCACAACGATTCCGGTTCTCCTTCCTTTTGGGGCTGCGGCGCGGCGCCCTGCTTCCGCTCCTCGCGCTGACCGTTTGTCTCGCGGCTTGTGGTGGCGGCGGCGGTGGCGGAGGGGGGAGCAGCAGCAATAGCAGCAGTAGCAGCAGCGGGGGCGGCAGCAGTACGGGCGTCGACACCTCCTCGCTGCCGCCCCTGCCGAGCGAGCAGCCCATCGCGGCAACGGCCTCGAACACCGTGCCTGTCAGCGTGAACAGCGGGGTGGCGGGCGTGCCGAACATTCCGACGGTGAGCGTCACGATCTGCGTGAGCGGCACCAGCAACTGCACGGTCGTGAACAACATCCAGGTGGATACGGCATCGTACGGACTACGCATCGTGTCGTCGGCGCTGGGGGCGTTGCTGAACACGCTGCCCTTGAATACGGCCAGCGGCGGCACGCTTGCCGAATGCACGGCGTTCGCGGACGGCTACACCTGGGGCACCGTGCGCAGCGCCGACGTCAAGGTCGGCGGCGAGACCGCGAGCAACATCCCGATCCAGGTGATCGGCGACCTCGGCTCCTCCAGCGTGCCGTCGAGCTGCGCCGGCAACGGCGCCCAGCAGAGCACGGCGAGCGACCTCGGCGCGAACGGCATCCTCGGCATCGGCGTCTCGCCCTGGGATTGCGGCTCGACTTGCGAGAGCGCCAGCGGGAGCTTCTACTATTCGTGCCCGAGCGGATCGAGTTGCAGCGCCGTGGGAGTCACGACGAGCCAGCAGGTGGCCAACCCGGTGCCGCACTTCGCCGTCGACAACAACGGCGTCATCGTGGAGATGGCGCCCGTCTCGTACAGCGGGGCGACCTCGGGCGCCGGGACGCTCGTGTTCGGCATCGGCACGCAGTCGAACAATGTCCTGAACGCGTCGCAGCGCTTCCAGACCAATTCGTCGGGCGACATCGTGGGCAGCTTCAACGGCCGCACGCTGACCACCTTCATCGATTCGGGGTCAAATGCGCTGTTCTTCAACGACAGCGCGCTGCCCCAGTGCGGCGGCGCGCTCGGCACGTTCTACTGCCCGTCGAGCTCGCAGACGTTCAGCGCGGGGCTGACGGGCACCGACGGTTCCAGCGGCAGCGTGAACTTCGGCGTGGTCAGCGCGGCGACGCTTCTCGGCACGAACGGCAACAACGGCAATTACGCTCTCAACGATCTTGCAGGGCAGTTTGGCAACTTGCCGGATCTCGATTTCGGCCTGCCGTTCTTCTACGGCCGGTACATTTACGTGGGTCAGGATATGACGGCGACGGGCGGCACCCAGCCTTACGTCGCCTTCTAGCCCCCCGGTCTTTCCGCCTTCCCGCTTCGCCACCCGCCGCCCGCCCGGCGGGTGGCGCCGCTTCTCTCCGCGCTTTCCCCCGCGCCGGGCTGCCCGCCCATTCCCCTGAAATACCCCCGTTTCTCCGCCTTACTCCGTCAATCGGCGCTGGCGTGGCGCGGCAATAATCGCTGTCACTGAAAATGGGTGCGCGGCGCAATGCCTGCGCCGCACGCCACCGACCGGAGCATCCGTGGCAGAGGAAAGCGACCTCGAAAAAACCGAATCCGCCACTCCCAAGCGCCTGCAGAAGGCGCGGGAGGAGGGGCAGGTTGCGCGTTCGCGGGAGCTTTCCACCTTCGCGCTGCTCTCGGCCGGCTTCTACGGTGCGTGGATGCTCTCGGACATGATCGGCGGCCATCTGCTGACCATGCTGCGGGAGGCGTTTACCTTCAACCATGCGGCGGTCTTCGATACCAACCGCATGCTGAGCGGCGCCGGCGTCGCCGCGCGCGAGGGGCTTTACGCGGTCGCGCCCGTGCTGGCGTTCACCGGCGTGGCCGCGCTGCTCGCCCCCATGGCGCTGGGTGGCTGGCTCTTCTCCACGACGTCGCTCGAACCGAACTTCAACCGCCTGAATCCCGTGACGGGTCTTGGCCGGATCTTCTCGGTGAACGGCCCGATCCAGCTTGGCATGTCGTTCGCAAAGGCGGTCGTGGTGGGCGGCATCGGCGGACTGGCCGTCTGGAGCCATCGCGAGGAAGTGTTGGGCCTCGCCATGCAGCCCCTGTCGCGGGCTTTCTCGGACGCGTTTCATCTCGTCGCCGTCTGCTGCGGTATGACCGTGGCGGGCATGTTCGTGGTCGCGGGGCTCGACGTGCCGTATCAACTCTGGCAGTACCACCGCAAGCTGCGCATGACGAAGGAAGAGGTCAAGCGCGAGCACCGCGAGAACGAGGGCGATCCCAAGGTGAAGGGGCGCATCCGTCAGCAGCAGCGCGCGATGGCGCGCCGCCGGATGATGACCCAGGTGCCGAAGGCCGACGTGGTCGTGACCAACCCGACGCACTTCGCCGTCGCGCTCCAGTACGCCGACGGCCAGATGGGCGCGCCCAAGGTCATCGCGAAGGGCGTGAACCTCGTGGCGGCGCGCATTCGCGAGATCGCCGCCGAGCATGGCGTGCCCCTCCTCGAAGCACCGCCGCTCGCCCGCGCGCTTTACCACAACGTCGATCTGAACCGGGAGATTCCGGGGCCGCTCTATGGCGCGGTCGCGCAGGTGCTCGCGTGGGTGTACCAGCTCAAGCGTTTTCGCGAGCAGGGCGGCGACGTGCCGATGGCGCCGACCGATCTCGACGTGCCGCCCGACCTCGACAAGGGCGCGATGAGCGACGAGGACGCCGCCGAGGAGGCGGAAGACGCCCTCGGCGCCGAAGCCGCGGCGGCCAACAAGGTCAATCCGGCCAATGCAGCGGCCAACGCCGCAGACGCAAGAACCGCGGGGCCGGCCGGCACGGCCGCCAGCGCCGCAGGCAGTGACAGCGCCCGTAGCTCGCCGAATGCGGCGCGCCGCGGCAACGAAGGAGCCTCTGAATGAACGCCCCCACCGGTTTTCTCGCGCGCCGCCCGGACGTGCTGCAAGGCACGAACCTGCGCGCCCTCGCGGGGCCGATCCTGATCTGCATGATCCTCGGCATGATGATCCTGCCGTTGCCGCCGTTCCTGCTGGATCTGCTGTTCACGTTCAACATCGCGCTTTCCGTGGTCGTGCTGCTCGTCAGCATGTACACGATGAAGCCGCTCGACTTCGCGGCGTTTCCGAGCGTGCTGCTCTTCTCCACGCTGCTGCGGCTCTCGCTGAACGTGGCGTCCACGCGGATCGTGCTGCTCGAAGGCCACACCGGCCCGGGCGCGGCGGGCCAGGTGATCGAGTCGTTCGGCCACTTCCTCGTGGGCGGCAACTTCGCCGTGGGTATCGTCGTGTTCGCGATCCTGATGGTCATCAACTTCATGGTGATCACGAAGGGCGCGGGCCGGATCGCCGAAGTGGCGGCGCGCTTCACCCTCGACGCGATGCCCGGCAAGCAGATGGCAATCGACGCCGACCTGAACGCCGGCCTCATCAACGAAGAGGTCGCGCGCAAGCGCCGCGGCGAGATCGCCCAGGAGGCCGAGTTCTACGGGTCGATGGACGGCGCGAGCAAGTTCGTGCGCGGCGACGCCATCGCGGGCCTGATCATCATGGTGGTCAACATCGTGGGCGGGCTGATCGTCGGCGTCGTGCAGCACGGCATGGACTTCGCCTCGGCGGGCAAGACCTACACGCTGCTCACCATTGGCGACGGCCTCGTCGCGCAGATTCCGTCGCTCGTGATCTCGACGGCGGCCGGCGTGATCGTCTCGCGCGTGGCGACCAACGAGGACATCGGCAGCCAGCTCACCAACCAGCTTTTCACGAATCCGCGCGTGCTGATGATCACCGGCTCGATCATCGGGATGATGGGCCTGATTCCCGGCATGCCTCACTTCGCGTTTCTGCTGCTGGGCGGCGGCTCGATCCAGCTGGGCCGCATGCTGAAGAAGAGCGCCGAGGCGAAGAAGGCGAGCGCCGTGCTGGTCGACGCCGTGCCCACCGCGCTCGCGCCGACCGAGAACACCGAGGCGAGCTGGGACGATGTCGCGCTCATCGATACGCTGGGCCTCGAAGTAGGCTACCGCCTGATTCCGCTCGTCGACAGGAACACCGACGGCGAACTGCTCAAGCGCATCAAGAGCATCCGCAAGAAGTTCGCGCAGGAAATCGGCTTCCTGCCGCCCGTCATCCATATTCGCGACAACCTCGAACTGCGGCCGAACGCCTATCGCATCACGCTCAAGGGCGTGGAGGTGGGTTCGGGCGAGGCGTACCCGGGCCAGTGGCTCGCGATCAATCCCGGCCAGGTGAGCGCGGTGCTGCCCGGCACGCCGACCTCGGATCCCGCGTTCGGCCTGCCCGCCATCTGGATCGACACGAACCTGCGCGAGCAGGCGCAGGTGTTCGGCTACACGGTCGTCGATTCGAGCACGGTGGTCGCCACGCACCTGAACCACCTCGTCGTGACGCACGCCTCGGAACTGCTCGGCCGCCGCGAAGTGCAGGCGCTCATGGAGCGCGTGCAGAAGGACACGCCCTCGCTCGTCGACGATCTCGTGCCGAAGGCGCTGCCCGTCACGACGCTGCAGAAGGTGCTGCAGAACCTGCTGGAAGAGGGCGTGCCGATCCGCGACATGCGCACGATCATGGAGTCGCTCGCCGAGCACGCGCCGCGCGTCACGGATCCGCACGAGCTCACGGCGGCGGTGCGCATCGCGCTGGGCCGCGCGATCACGCAGCAGTGGTTCCCGGGCAGCGGCGACATGCAGGTGATGGGGCTCGACGCGAATCTCGAGCGCGTGCTTTCGCAGACGCTCACGTCGGGGCCCAACCCGGGGCTCGAACCGGGTCTCGCGCATACGTTGCTCACGCAGACCGAGAGCGCCATGTCGCGTCAGCAGACCCTCGGGCTCGCGCCGGTGCTGCTCGTGCAGCACGCGCTGCGGCCCATGCTTTCGCGCTTCTTGCGCCGCAGCCTGCCGCAGTTGAAGGTGCTGTCGTACGCCGAAGTGCCGGATACGCGCAACGTGAAGGTGGTGAACGTGGTGGGCGGCGGCTGAGAAGGGCGCCGTAGCGCGATCGGGGGAAGAGGGGCCCGCTTCGGCGGGCCTTCGTGTTTTTATTGCAGCCGCTGCGAGGCGGCGTGATAGACCCGGCCCGCCTCGCGCTTGCCGACCGCGATCACGGTCACGACGAATTCGCCGTCGATCACGCGATACACGAGGCGATAGCCCAACGCCGCGAGCTTGATCTTGTAGCAGTCGGGCATGCCATGTAGCCGCGCCGATGCGACATGCGGATGTTCGAGCCGCTCGGCAAGCTTCTTTTTGAACTGCATGCGAACGGTGGCGTCGAGACGCTGCCACTCCTTCAGCGCAGACTCCAGGAATTTCAGTTCATAGGTCTTCAAGCTTGACGCTCACGGCTTTTTCGCCGGCACGTTCCTTGACGATCTTCGCCAGTTCGAGGTCTTCCAGGCGCTCGCAGATCGCTTCCCAGGCGGCGGCCGGAATCAGGTACGCGACGGGCTTGTTTCGGTTGAGCACCGCGACGGGACCACGCGCCTTTTCGATCGCCGCCGTAGGGTTGGTCTTCAGTTCGCTGATGCCGATGGATGCTCGGGCAAGAATGTTTTCCATTGTGCTGATCCTCGCGGGGAGGCGGCTTGCGCGCCGTCAACCCTGCTCAATTCATGACTGATTAGAGGGCTAATAATAGGTCATTTAATTGGTCTTGTAAAATTGCGGCGACAGGATGCCGGCCAATCTTTCGAGCTTGCCCGCCGATTGACGCGCCCCGTCCAGCCCTTCCCCCTGTCTGTTACCCATCCCACGAATTGCCCGCATTTCTCCGGCTTGATCCATCGATCGTGACAGGGCCGCGTTGGAAATAATTCCATCATCGGAAAAGGTCCTGCGCGCGGCGCGTCGAAGTTGACGCGCGCGGCCCGCAAGGATCGTCAACGCACGAGACCAGCAGCAAACGAAGGCGGCAAGCGTGCCGCTCACCTCTACCGGGGGCCCAGCTTGAACATTCGCAAATTCATCGGCGGTACCAGCCGCGACGCGTTGCGCCTCGTGCGCGAAGCGCTGGGTGCCGACGCCGTGGTGCTGTCGAACCGCACGCTCGACGACGGCACCGTCGAAATCGTCGCGCTCGCGGACAGCGATCTCGCGGCGATCGCACCCGCCGATGCCGCGGCAACCGCCGTTGCCGCACAAGCGGCAGCCGTCTCGAAGTCCGGGCGCCAGGCGCCGGCAGCGACGGCCGGCCTGGGCGCTGCGAATCCTTACGCCGGCGGGGTGCCGGACGTGTTCTCGTCGGTTTTCGGCGCAAGCCCCGAGGTGGGCGCGACGCCGGGCGCCGCAACGGCTTCGTCCGGCCTGTCGGGCTATGCCGGCTACAACGACAGCGGCGACGATAGCGACGATGACGGCGACGACGCCGATGTCTCGGTCGCGCTGAGGGGCGTGCAGAAACCCGACGTGTACGGCACGCCCGCGCAGACCGGTTCCGCGGGGATGCCGGGCGCGCCGGGCGAGACGCTGCCGGGCAGCCGCGCAAACGTTGCGGTGAACACCGCCGGCCAGGCGCCTGCGCCGAACGCCCAGGGCTCCGCGCGCGCCGCGCAACGGCCGTTTGCCGCGCGCGATGCCGCTGCGATGCTGGAGCAGGCCGCCGCGCATTCGATCCTTCCCGATTCGCCCGTCGCGGCGCGGGAGGCGCGCACGATGGCCGAGTCGAACCCCTGGCTCATCGACCACGCGCGCCGCATTGCGAACCAGCAGGAGGCCGTGCGCGCCGCCGGCATCTCGCCGGCCGATGCGATGGCGAAGGGCCTCGGCATGCCCGCCGATCCGGTGCGGCCGGCCGGCGTGGACACCAGCACGCCCGAATGGGCGCGCGAAGCCGCCGAAGTCGCGGCACGCCGCGCCGCCGCGCGTCTTGGCCACGGTCCCGAGGCCGTGGGCCCGGCGCCAACCGCCGCTGCCGAGGCTGCGGGCGCAGCGCAAGGCGTGAGCGAAGCGATCCGTTCTCGCATCGAGCAAGTGGTCAACGAGACCGTGATGAACGAGCTCGCGTCGATGCGCGGCATGATGGAAGAGCAGTTCGCGGGCCTCCTGTGGGGCGAGCGCCAGCGCCGCAGCCCGCTCCAGGGTTTGCTCACGAAGCAGCTCTTCGCGGCCGGCTTCTCGGCTCAGCTCGTGAAGATGATGATCGACCGCCTGCCCGCGGTGGAAACGGAAGAGGCCGGCATGGAGTGGATCCAGTCGGTGCTCGAATCGAATCTGCCGGTGCTGGAAAACGAAGATGCGCTGATGGAGCGTGGCGGCGTGTTCGCGCTGATGGGGCCGACGGGCGTCGGCAAGACCACGACCACGGCCAAGCTCGCGGCGCGCTGCGTGATGCGCTTCGGCGCGAGCCGCGTGGCACTCCTCACCACCGACAGCTACCGGATCGGCGGCCACGAGCAGCTGCGCATCTTCGGCAAGATCCTCGGCGTTTCGGTGCACGCGGTGCGCGACGGCGCGGACCTGCAGCTCGCGCTCACCGAACTGAAGAACAAACACATCGTGCTGATCGACACGATCGGCATGAGCCAGCGCGACCGCGCCGTGGCCGACCAGATCGCCATGCTGTGCGGCGCGGGCCGCCCCGTACAGCGGCTCCTGCTGCTGTCCGCGACGAGCCACGGCGACACGCTCAACGAAGTCGTGCAGGCTTACCAGAGCTCGCCCGACAAGGCGCCGCTCACGGGCTGCATTCTTACCAAGCTCGACGAGGCGACCAATCTGGGCAGCGCGCTCGACACGGTGCTGCGCTACAAGCTGCCCGTGCACTACGTTTCGACGGGCCAGAAGGTGCCCGAGAACCTGTACGTGGCCACGCGCCGCTTCCTGATTCGCAGCGCGTTCTGCGTGCCGCGCGAACACTCGCCGTTCGTGCCGCACGAGGACGACATTCCCGCGCTGCTTTCCGCGCTCTCGCTGCGCACGGGTTCGCAGGCCCACGAGGTTCAGTTTGGATAAGTTCGTGATCGATCAGGCCGAAGGGCTGCGGCGGCTGCTGGCGCGCGTCGGTTCGCGCGTGGTCGCCGTCACGGGCGGCCCGGGAGAGCCGGGGCGCACCACCACCGTGGTCAATCTCGCCGCCGCGCTCACGGAGCAGGGCAAGGACGTGCTCGTGATCGACGAGTGCCTCGGGCCGCGCTCGGTGTGCACGATGCTCGGCGGCGTGCGCGGCGCCGGCAACTTTGCCGCCGTGATGAGCGGCGAGCTGACGCTGGCCGACGCCGTGGGGCGTCATCCGTTCGGCTTCGGCGTGCTGGCCGCCTCGCGCGACAACCGCGCGGGCTACACCGGCGCGCAACTCCAGAAGGTGCTGTCGGGGCCCGCCGACGTCGTGCTGATCGATGCCCAGCTCGACGCCGAAGGCGCCCTGTCACCGCTCGCCCTGCACGCGCACGACGTGCTGATCGTGATGCGCGTCTGCGCGCAGTCGATCACCGACACCTATGCCTGCGTGAAGCGTCTGCATTTCGCGCACGCCATCGGGCAGTTCCGCGTGCTGGCCAACCAGGTGGCGAGCGTGGAAGAAGCGCAGTCCGCTCTCGACAACCTCGCGGGCGTGGCGAGCCGCTACCTGAGCGTCGCGCTGGAAAGCGCGGGCTGTGTGGCCTTCGACCCGCACATGGCGCGCGCGGTGCAGCTTTCGCGCTCCATCGTCGACGCCTTTCCGTCGACGGCGGCCGCACGCGATTTTCGCCATCTCGCCGGCGCATTGCCGCACTGGCCCATGCGGCCGGCGGTGTCGTCGCGCTTGCCGGGCGCGTCGCGCCTTCCGGGCGCCGCGGCAGCCGCTGCCGCGGACGCATTCGTTTCGACCGTTACCGGCGTTCCATCCGGGCCCGAACCGGCCCATGCGGGCTGGCGGGCCGACCCGCCCGCCCAGCGGCCTTCGACACAGCCCGCGTGAGCGGCACCGGGGAACGTTGCAGAGGACATGATGCAGGAGAGCACGATGTACAACGCTCAAGGAAAAATCTCGCAGGCCGACGTGCTCGCGAAATATGCGCCGCTCGTCCGGCGGCTCGGGCTGCAGCTCGTCGCCAAGATGCCCGCTAGCGTTGACCTCGACGATCTGATCCAGGCCGGCATGATCGGCCTCCTCGACGCCGCCAACCGCTACAAGGAAGATCAGGGCGCGCAGTTCGAAACCTATGCGAGCCAGCGCATTCGCGGCGCGATGCTCGACGAGCTGCGCAGCAACGACTGGCTGCCGCGCAGCCTGCGGCGCACCTCGCGCGAGGTGGAGTCGGCGGTCCATCAGGTCGAGCAGCGCCTCGGGCGCGCGGCGAGCGAAACCGAAATCGCCGACCACCTGAGCATGCCGCTCGACGAATACCAGTCGATGCTGCAGGACCTGCACGGCAGCCAGCTCATCTACTACGAGGACTTCGACCGCTCCGCCGAGGACGAGCCGTTCCTCGACCGCTACTGCGTCGATCATTCGGATCCGCTCTCGGCGCTGCTCGACGACAGCCTGCGCGGCGCGCTGATCGAGGCGATCGACCGGCTGCCCGAGCGCGAAAAGCTGCTGATGTCGCTCTACTACGAGCGCGGCATGAATCTGCGCGAGATCGGCGCGGTGATGGAGGTGAGCGAGTCGCGCGTGTGCCAGTTGCACAGCCAGGCCGTGGCGCGGTTGCGCACGCGGCTGCGCGAAATGGCGTGGGCGGGGACGGAGAACTGAAGAGGGCGCGTTTTCTCCAGACCACCCGAAGCCACACGGAAACTAAAAAGCCGAAGCGCAAAACGCTTCGGCTTTTTTTGTTCAGCGCCCGTTCGGGGCAGCCCGCCTCGGACGAATCCCGGAGCCCGTCAGGGCCCCTCTCAAAGCCCGAATGCCGGCAAACGCCCGTCCGGGCCATACAGCATCGGCGTGGAATTGCCCGTGTCGCCGCGCAGGATCGCCAGCGCGCGGCGGTTATGCTCCATGCGCGTGCGGATCATCATGCCGATCGTGAGGTTGCTGCGGCGCGCCCGCTCGGTCGAGCCTTTGAGCAGCGCCCACTGGCCCGCAATGCGTTCGTCGTTCCTGCTCGCCAGTTCGAGCCCCTTCGGGCCCGCCGGCAGGCCGAGGCCCGCGAGTTCGGCGTCGCGCACCTTTTCCAGACCCGCGAGGCGCTGCGTGAGCGTCGTTTTCTGCTCGACGATCTGCGGCAGCGAGCCGATGCCGCCCAAGGTCGTGAGCGCCTTCTGCTCGACGGCGAGTAGCGAGGCGAAGGCCTCCACCGTGGCATGTTCGTCGATCAACGTGGCTAGCAGGGCGTCTTTCATCGTTGCGCTGTAAAAAACGGTAAGGGTACGGGTCTTAATTTCCCGAGGCCGGCTGGAGCAGGTCGCGCGCGGTTTGCAGCACGCCGTCCGCGATCTTGCCGGTGTCGATCTGCAGGGTGCCGTTGCGGATCGCGCTCTTGATCGACTCGACCTGCGCCGTGTCGATGTCGGCGGAACCGCTCGCGGCGAGCGAACGCAGCGACGACGACAGCCCGGACAGGCTCACGTTCGCATCGTCGCCGGCGCTGCCCGACGAAGCCTGCGCCGGTGCAGCCGATGCGCCGCCGGCGCTGGTCGTGCTCGTGGTGCCGGCAGCTTCGCTTTGCTGCGTACGCGCCGCGCTGTCCTGCAGCGGGAGCGTGCCATTGCTGGTGGTGGAGTCGATTTTCACGATGGGCCTTCCTGATCGATTTGATCGTGATATCGGCAAACGGCGGCCCGAACTTTAGCGCGAATCTCCTGCCGTTACATGCTGTTACGTGTGCTGGCGCTCATATCTGGATCTGGACGGTGTTCGCGTCTTTCACGACGCCCGTAATGATCTGGCCCTCAGCCGTACGCACGCGCACCAGCTGGCCGGGCGCGGCGTTGTTGAGCACGCTGCCTTCGGCCGAGATGGTGAAGTTGGCGCCGACTGCGATCACCTTGACCGTCTGGCCGATCATCACCGAGGACGCGCTGCGCAGCATGTCGGTGCGCAGCGGCAGGCCCGCCGAGATGCGCAGCAGCGCGAGGGCGCCGGTAGCCTGCGACGGGTCGGTGACGACGGTGCGCGGCAGGCTCGCGAGGTCGGCCTCGCGCGGCACGAGATCGGCGACGGAGAGCGTCTCGCCCGGCTCGATCTGGCGCCCGGCGACGTAATAGGTGACGTCCACGGCAACCCGCGCGGCGACATAGAGCGTCCACGGCCGCGCGCCAATGCAGCGCACGCCCACCGTCGTGCGGCCCCAGGTGCGCGCACCGGGCGGCATGAACGCTTCGAGCGAATCGCACGCGGCCAGGCCGCGCGGGAACACGGGCGAGACGGTGACGGCGACATTGCCGGGCAAGCCGACCGACTGCTGCTGGAGGAAGGCGAGCGCGGTCTTGCGGATCGTTTCGCCGTCTTCTTGCCCCGCCGGGACCGGCTGGGCAGGCGCCATGGCGACGTTCTGGGGAGGCGGCGCGGCGCGCGCACCGGACGCACCGGACGCGGCGGGATTCGCGTTCGCGACCGCGGCGGCATAGCGCTGCACGGCGGCGGCGCGCGCGTTGGCGGCTTCGTAGGCGGCATTGCTCGCAGCGGGTGCGCTCGTGCCCGACGCTTCGACGACGACCGGCGCCACGCGCGTTGCCGCCGTGCCCACGTTCACGCGAGGCAGCGCGTTCGCGCCGTAGCGCGCGCCGACGGCCGGCGCCGGGGTGGGCATGGCGGTGCCGGGCGCGGGGATCGTGACGACCTGCGGCGCGTCGGCGGCGCTGGCGCCGGCTCGTTCGCCCGGACCCGGAATCGTGATCGTGCCGTTCTGCGCTTCGTCGCTCGCGCTCGATGGAGTCGCCGGGCGTGCGAGCGCCGCGGGGTTCGTTTGCGGGTAGGCCGGGTATGCAGTCGGGTGTGCAGCCGGATAAGCGGCCGGATTGCCGCCCGCATTCGTCGCTGCCGCGGCGCTGCCGGGCGCCGCGAGCATTGCGCTCATGCGAGCCGCATCGGCGCCGCTGCGATCGCCTGGCCCCGCGATATAGATCTGTCCGTCCGCCGACTGCGCCTGCGCGAGCGCAGCGCACGCGAGGCCGCAGCACAGCGCGAGAAGCCGCGCGAGGCTGCCGAACGCACGGCCGCGCGAGCGCCGGTCCATGCCGGCGCGCGGCGCACGGAAAGGGGCAGTCTGCGGCATCGTCGTTCTCCCTCTAATGCATTGACACGCATCGCATTCTAGGCGGCGCTCCTCGCGCGCTTGCGTCGAATAGAGGGGCGCTTTACCGGCTATTCGTCCGATTGGTTCTTGCCAGCCGCACCTAACATTCCTCTCCATGCGAAAAGGTCTGCGCGTTCCGCACGTGCGCCGGCCGCGCCTTTCATTTCGTGCATTTCGTGCAACGGAGGACGCCGATGCTGGACAAACTCGACGCCGAATTCGCCTTCGGCCGCGAAGCGCTCGACGTGCGCGCCACTCGCCAGGCGCTGCTGTCGGCAAACATCGCGAACGCCGATACGCCGGGCTATCTCGCGCGCGACGTCGATTTTTCCGCGTCGCTCGCAGGCGCCCTCAGACAGGCGGGCGCGACGACCCCGGCCGGCATGGCGGCGCCGGAAAGCGGCGGCGCCGCGCCGCTCGCGATGGCGCAGCCGGCGGGCGTGACGAGCGGCATGGCGATGGCGGCCGACGAGTCGGGCCACATGATGGGCAACGCAAAGCTGATCCCGACGGGCGGCCCGACCACGCAGTACTCGAGCCCGCTGATGTACCGCAACCCCGTGCAGCCCGCGCTCGACGGCAACACCGTCGATCTCGACACCGAGCGCGTGCAGTTCGCCGACAACGCGCTGCACTTCGAAACGGGCATGACGGTGCTCTCGGGGCAGATCAAGACCATGATCTCGGCGATCACGTCGGGTTCGAGCTAAGGATGAAGCGCAACGACAGCGCACGACGAGCGGGCGCGCCGCGCCCGGGATACGAGTTCGCATTGCAGTGAGGTCAACGAAACCATGCCATCCCTGATGAATATTTTCAGCGTTGCCGGCTCTGCCATGACGGCCGAGTCGCAGCGCCTGAACGTGACGGCGTCCAATCTCGCCAACGCCGATTCCACCACGGGCCCCGACGGCCAGCCGTACAAGGCGAAGCAGGTGGTGTTCGGGGTCGACCCGCTCGGCGGCGCGCGCACGGCCTCGGGCCAGCAGGTGGGCGGCGTGAAGGTGACGGGCGTAATCGACGACCCGACGCCGATGAAGCAGACCTACGACCCGAGCAACCCGTCCGCGGACGCCAACGGCTACGTGACGATGCCGAACGTCGATCCGGTGCAGGAGATGGTGAACATGATTTCGGCGTCGCGCTCGTATCAGGCCAACGTCGAAACGCTGAACACCGCCAAGCAGCTCATGCTCAAGACCCTGACGATCGGCACCTGAGCGGGGCTCGGGCTGCCCGGTCGGGCAAACGTTACGCAAGATCACACGCAACGAAAGACGAAACGCATCCCAGGAGAACGCGTTGACCACCAATACCACCATCGGCGGCAGCTCCGCCACCGTATCGCAGCAATTGCTCGACACGATGAACGGCACGAGCGCGTCGAGCTCCGTCAGCGGCACGAGTGCGAGCGACCTGCAGCAGACCTTCCTGCAACTGCTCGTCACCCAGTTGCAGAACCAGGACCCGACCGACCCGATGGACAGCTCGCAGATGACCTCGCAGCTTGCGCAGATCGACACGGTGTCGGGCATCAGCCAGCTCAACACGTCGCTCACGTCGCTCTCGACGCAGCTCTCCGCGAGCCAGAACGCGCAGGCCGCGCTGCTGGTGGGTTCGACCGTGCTCGCTTCGGGCAGCAGCTTCGCGGTCACGGCCGCGAGCTCGGGCTCCGGCGACACGGCGGCGCAGATCGGCGTGTCGCTGCCGGCGGCGGTTTCGGACGCGAAGCTCACGATCACCAATTCGGCGGGCCAGGTCGTCAACACGATCGACCTCGGCGCGCAGGCGGCGGGCACGGTGCCGGTCAGTTGGACGCCGACCGATTCGACGGGCGCCGCGCTGCCGGCCGGCACCTACACGATCAGCGCCTCGGCCACGACCAACGGCCAGTCCGCCACGGCCACCGCGCTCGTCGCGAGCCAGGTGACGGGCGTGGTTCAGCAGGCGAGCGGCGCGGCGGCTCTCGAACTCGCCAACGGCAATACGGTCGCGCTGTCGAGCGTGGCCGGCATCGAATGATCACGACATAACGCGGAGCAGAAAACATGGGCTACCAGCAAGGTTTGAGCGGTCTCGCTGCGGCGTCGAACGATCTCGACGTGATCGGCAACAACATCGCGAACGCGGACACCGTGGGCTTCAAGCAGAGCACGGCGGAGTTCGCGGACGTCTACGCCAATACGCTCGCGACTTCGGTGAACAACCAGATCGGTCTCGGCGCGGCGCTGGCGAACGTGCAGCAGGACTTCGCGCAGGGTACGATCGACACGACGGGCCAGGCGCTCGACGTGGCGATCAACGGCAACGGCTTCTACCAGATGTCGAACAACGGTACGCTCACCTACACGCGCAACGGCGTGTTCCAGCTCAATTCGAGCGGCTACATCACCGATTCCGCGGGTAACGAGCTGATGGGCTATGCCGCGAACTCGGCCGGCGTGATCAACACCGCGCAGACCGTGCCGCTACAGGTGCCGACCACCAACATCGCACCGCTCGCCACGACCTCGGTCTCGGCGCAGGTGAACCTGGACGCCCAGGCCTCGGCGCCGACCGTCACCCCGTTCGACCCCACGAATTCGAGCAGCTACAGCTACTCCACCTCGATCACGGGCTACGACTCGCTCGGCGGCACGCAGACGGTCAATCTGTACTACGTGCAGTCGGCCACCGGCTCGGCCGAAGTCTATGCGGTGAACAACGGCACGACGACGGACCTCGGCACGATGACCTTCAACTCGTCGGGCACGCTCTCGGGCACGACGACGGGCGGCGTCGCCACGGCCACCTCCGGCGTCTTCAACCTGAAGATCAACCCGACCGACGGCGCGGCCACCGGCCAGAGCATCGCGATCGACGTCAACGGCACGACCCAGTACGGCAGCGCGAACGGCGTGAACAACCTCACGCAGAACGGCTACGCGAGCGGCACGCTCTCGAACTTCACGATCGGCACGGACGGCACCATCACGGGCAACTACTCGAACGGCCAGACCATGGCGCTCGGCCAGATCGTGGTCGCCAACTTCAACAACCCGAACGGCCTCGTGAACCTGGGCGGCAACCAGTTCCAGGAAACGGCGGCTTCGGGCGTGGCGCAGGTCTCGACGCCGGGCAGCACGAACCACGGCACGCTCACGGGCGGCTCGGTGGAAGAGTCGAACGTGGACCTGACGAACCAGCTCGTCGACCTGATCACCGCGCAGCGCAACTATCAGGCGAACGCGCAGACCATCAAGACGCAGCAGACCGTCGACCAGACGCTGCTGCAGATGTAAGCCAGCGATCGACCACCCATCGGGCACCTGAGGAAACGGGCGAATCATGGACCGACTGATCTATACAGCGATGACGGGCGCCGGCCAGGCGCTCGAGCAGCAGGCCACCGTGGCGAACAACCTGGCGAACGTCTCGACCACGGGTTTTCGCGCGCAGCTCGCCAACTTTCGCGACGTGCCGATGTCGTACGGCGACGGCTCGACCGTAAACGACGACACGACGCGCACCTTCGTGCTGTCGTCCACGCCCGGCTCGGACATGACGCCCGGCGCGATCACGAAAACGGGCAATCCGCTCGACATCGCGATCCAGGGCCAGGGCTTCATGGCCGTGCAGACCCCCGACGGCAACGAGGCGTACACGCGCGCGGGCGACCTGCACGTCGACGAGAACGGCCAGCTCGTGACCGCCAACAACTATCAGGTGATCGGCAGCGGCGGTCCGATCGCGGTTCCGCCGGGTTCCGAGGTGACGATCGGCCAGGACGGCACCGTCTCGGCCATCGCGCCGGGCAGCCCGCCCTACGCGATTGCGGTGATCGACCAGATCAAGTTCGTCAATCCGCCCGCGGGTTCGCTCACGCGCGGCGACGACGGCCTCTTTCGCACGGCCGACGGCAACCCCGCCGACGCGGACCAGACGGTCCAGATCGCGCCGGAGTCGCTCGAAGGCAGCAACGTCAATCCGGTGGCCGCGATGGTTTCGATGATCACCAACGCGCGCCAGTTCCAGATGCAGACAAAGCTGATGACGACCGCCGACCAGAACGACCAGACGGCCGACCAACTGCTGCAGTTCAGCTAGGCATTCAACCAGGCACCTGCCAGGCACCTACCAGGCACCTACACGCCCCATTCGGGCCGCGCCGCGCGCGGCCCGAATGGGGCTAAAACGGGGAGAAACACACCGTGAACCGATCGCTCTACATCGCCGCCACCGGCATGAATGCGCAGCAGGCGCAGATGGACGTGATCTCGAACAATCTCGCGAACGTGAGCACCAACGGCTTCAAGGGCTCGCGCGCCGTGTTCGAAGACCTGATGTATCAGACGCTGCGCCAGCCGGGCGCGAACTCCACGCAGGAGACCGAGCTGCCCTCGGGCAGCCAGGTCGGCACCGGCGTGCAGCAGGTCGCGACCGAGCGCCTCTACACGCAGGGCAACCTGCAGCAGACCGGCAACTCGAAGGACGTTGCGATCAACGGCGCCGGCTTCTTCCAGGTGCAGATGCCGGACGGCACGACGGCCTACACGCGCGACGGCTCGTTTCAGACCAACGAGCAGGGCCAGCTCGTCACCTCCAGCGGCTACCAGGTGATTCCGGCCATCACGATTCCGCCCAACGCCACCTCGCTCACGATCGGCACCGACGGCGTGGTCACCGTCACGACGCCGGGCTCGTCGAACAACACGACCATCGGCTCGCTGCAGCTCGCCATGTTCATCAACCCGGCCGGCCTGCAGTCGAACGGCGAGAACCTGCTGTCGGAAACGGCTTCGTCGGGCGCGCCGATCGTTTCGACGCCGGGCCTGAACGGCTCGGGCACGCTCAACCAGGGCTATGTGGAAGCCTCGAACGTGAATGTGGTGCAGGAGCTCGTGAACATGATCGAGACCCAGCGCGCGTACGAAATCAACAGCAAGGCGGTCACCACGTCCGACCAGATGCTGCAGACCCTGAGCCAGATGTCGATCTGATGTCGGGCATGGAATCGAGGCGGTAAAGAGCATGGCGGTACCTACCCATCTTCGCAGACGCGCGGCGGCCCTTCTGGCCGGCGCGGCCTTCATGGCGCTCGCCGGCTGCGCGTATTACCCGAAGCGGGAGCCGATCACGCAGCAGCCGATGACGGCCGTGCCGCCGCCGCCGCCGCCCAACAGCTCGCCCGGCGCGATCTTCAACCCGGGCTATGCGGGTCGGCCGCTGTTCGAGGATCAGCGTCCGCGCAACATCGGCGACATCCTGACGATCATCATTTCGGAAAACATCAACGCCACCAAGTCGTCGGGCGCCAACACGAACCGTTCGTCCACCACGCAGTTCGGGACCACGAGCTCGGGCTTCCTGAACGGCCTGTTCGGCAAGATGAACATGAATTCCACGGGCTCCAACGTGTTCGCGGGCACCGGCGGTGCCGCCGCGTCCAACACGTTCACGGGCGTCCTCACCGTGACCGTGACGAACGTGCTGCCCAACGGCAACCTCGTCGTGTCCGGCGAAAAGCAGATGCTCATCAATCAGGGCAACGAATTCGTGCGCTTTTCCGGCGTGGTCAATCCCAACACCGTTGCCGGAGACAACTCCGTGCTTTCCACCGACGTCGCCGACGCGAAGATCGAATACTCCGCGAAGGGCGTGATCGACGAAGCCGAGACCATGGGCTGGCTGCAACGCTTTTTCCTGAACGTCGCGCCATGGTGAAGATCCGCTTCCAGCAGGCGCGCCGCTCGCGCGTGAAAGACATGCTCGCCGCCCTCGGCGTGGCGCTGGGCGTCGCGTTCGCGTGCGGGGCGCTGCTCGCCTTCTCCACGCCCGCGCGCGCCGAGCGCGTGAAAGATCTCGTGCAGTTCCAGGGCGTGCGCGACAACCCGCTGATCGGCTACGGCCTCGTGGTGGGCCTCGACGGCACCGGCGACCAGACCACCCAGGCGCCGTTCACGATGCAGACGCTCTCGAACATGCTCGCGAACCTCGGCATCTCGATCAACAACACCTCGAACAGCGCCACCGTGAACGCCCAGGCGCTGGCCAGCATGCAGTTGAAGAACGTCGCCTCGGTGATGGTGACGGCCGTGCTGCCGCCGTTCGCGCGGCCCGGCGAGCAGATCGACGTGACGGTGTCCTCGCTCGCGAACGCCAAGAGCATCCGCGGCGGCACGCTGCTGCTCACGCCGCTCAAGGGCGCGGACGGCCAGGTCTACGCGATGGCGCAGGGCAACGTGGCGGTGGGCGGCGCGGGCGCCTCGGCCAACGGCAGCAAGGTGCAGGTGAACCAGCTCGACTCGGGCCGCATTCCGGCCGGCGCGATCGTGGAGCGCGCGGTGCCTTCGCCCGTGGCGCAGCAGGGCGGCATCCTGCAGATGGAAGTCAACGACATGGACTACGACACGACGCAGCGCATCGTGTCGGCGATCAACAACATGTTCGGCCAGGGCACGGCCATGCCGCTCGACGGCCGCACGATCCAGGTGCGCGGCCCGGCCGACCCCGCCGCGCAGGTGGGCTTCATCGCGCAGATCCAGGATCTCAACGTGACGCCGGCCCAGCCGGAGGCGAAGGTGATCCTCAACGCGCGCACCGGTTCGATCGTCATGAACCAGATGGTGACGCTGCAGAACTGCGCCGTGGCGCACGGCAATCTCTCGGTGGTGGTGAACACGCAGACGGTGGTGAGCCAGCCGAACGCGTTCTCGAACGGCAATACGGTGGCGGCGCGGCAGTCGCAGATCCAGTTGAAGCAGGACAACGGATCGCTCAAGCTCGTGACGGCGGGCGCCAATCTCGCGGACGTCGTGAAGGCGCTCAACGCGCTCGGCGCGACGCCGGCGGACCTCATGTCGATCCTGCAGGCGATGAAAGCGGCGGGCGCACTGCGCGCCGACCTCGAAATCATCTAAGGAACCCGGATGGACAACTCGAAGATCGGCAGCAGCCTCGACCTCACGAACCGCTTCGCGCTGGACGTGCAGGGCTTCGACGCGATGCGCGCGGCGGCCAACGCCTCGCCGCAGCAGGGCGTGAAGGCGGCGGCGAAGCAGTTCGACGCAGTGTTCACGCAAATGATGCTCAAGAGCATGCGCGAAGCAACGCCCGACGACGGCCCGCTCGACTCGAAAGACGGCGACAACTTCGTCTCGATGCTCGACCAGCAGCTTTCGCAGCAGATGTCCGACAAGGGCATCGGCGTCGCCAACGCCATGCTCAAGCAGCTCATGCGGACCATGGGCGGCGCCGAGGGCGCGGACGCAGCGGGCGGCGCAGCCGACGCGCTCACGGGTCTCGCCGGCCAGGGCGCGGGAATGACGGGCGTGGCGGGCGGCAGCGAGGGCAACCTCGCGATGCTCAACGCGCTCGGGCGCGCCTACGGCAACGCTTCGGCCAACGGCTCGCTCGGCAATGGCTCGGGCTACGGCCCGAACGGCGCGCTCGTGCCCGCCGGCGCGAGCGGCGACGCCTCGGTGGACGGCTTCGTGGACAAGCTCGCCAGCGCCGCGCAGCAGGCCAGCTCGGCAACGGGCATTCCGGCGCGCTTCATCATCGGCCAGGCGGCGCTCGAATCGGGCTGGGGCAAGCGCGAGATCAAGAAGGCCGACGGCACGACGAGCCACAACGTTTTCGGCATCAAGGCCTCGAAGGACTGGACCGGCAAGACGGTGTCGACCGTCACGACCGAATATGTGAACGGCCAGCCGCATCGCGTGGTGGAGAAGTTCCGCGCCTACGACTCCTACGACGATGCGATGGCCGACTACGCGGGCATGCTCAAGAACAACCCGCGCTACGCCTCCGTCATCAACAGCGCGCACAGCGCGGAAGGCTTCGCGCAGGGCATGCAGCGCGCGGGCTACGCAACGGACCCGCACTACGCGAAGAAGCTGCTGTCGATCATGAAGCTGATGGCTTGAGGACCGCGCCTGGCTGCCGCGGCAAGCCGGGCGTAAATATCACGGCCTGTAATATTTTTGTGCTGCACCCTAAATTTTCGCGCGACTTTGCCGCTAAAGCTGGCGAGATGGGAAAGAAAGGGTGGCGCATGCCGCCCGGAAGGTACGCGCCGGCCGCGTGCCTCAGGTCCACGAAATTCCGGCAGGCCCATGAATACCGTTCACTCGAATCACACTGACCAGGCTGGGGACGAAGACGAGATCCCCGATTTCGGTCGCCGCAATCCGCTCGAGGTAGGCGTCCAGTTGCGCAATCTCGCCAATCGCGGCGATTTCCTCACCCTGCAATACCGAGGCGGCCAGCTCGTCACGCGCATCCTCGACGTCAACACGCGCACGCTCACCTTCGTGTTCGACTGGGGCGGCGTAGCGGACCAGAACACCGGCGTGCTCGATACGCCGCAATGCCAGTTCCATGCGTCGCCGGACGGCGTGCGCGTGGAGTTCAACACGCCCACGCCGCGCCGTACCGATTTCGAAGGGCGGCCTGCGTTCGAGGCGTCGTTCCCCGAGGTGCTTTTCTACGTGCAGCGCCGCGAGTATTTTCGCGTCGACACGCCCGTGCTCGAGCCTTGCCTGTGCCGCGGCACGCTGCCCGACGGCGAGCGCTTCGCGTTCGAGGTGCATGACGTGTCGCTCGGCGGCGTGGGTCTGCGCACGAGCGACGAGCGCGCCGGCACGATCGGCATGGGCGCGTACCTGCCCGACGTCGAGCTCGACCTGCGCGCGTACGGCAAGCTGCGCGTCGATCTCGCGCTCGTCGTGCTGCGCTTCATCGACCTGCCCAACGGCGAGCGCCGCTATCACCTCGGCATGCGTTTCGAGGCGCTGCCGGGTTCGACCGAAAACAGCCTGCAGCGCTATATCACCCAGCTCGAAATGAAGCGCCGCTCGCTCGCGCGGGCCTGAGCGAACCCGCTGCGTCCGGGCCGGGCCGTGCGGGCCCCCCCAGGGGGGGCGCCCGGCGCCCCCGCCGGTGGGGGGAACGTTTGCCGCCCGGGGTGGGGCGCGCGCCG
>NZ_JBANLK010000022.1:0-30374 GCF_054968425.1 Paraburkholderia sp. AV2 | reverse complement strand
CCCCCCCCCCCGCCCGCGCGGGCCCCCCCCACCCCGCGGCGCCGGGCCGGGGCGGGGGGGCCCCCCACGGGCGGCCCCCCCGCCGCCGCCGCGGTTGCGGCAAACGTTTCCCGCGCGGCTTGCTGCGCGCGCCGGCACTCAATTTTCGTCGCGCGCTGCCGTTATAAGAGGGAGTCCACCCAACGCGGCCGCCTCCGGCGGATGGACGTTCACGAGGATCACGACGGATGACCACGAATATCTTCTCGATCGGTTTGAGCGGTTTGCAGGCGGCCCAGATCGGTATCGCGACTGCGGGCGAGAACATCAGCAACTCGAGCACCGCGGGTTACGACGTCGAATCGGCGGACTACACCGAGGCCACCGGCCAGAACTCGGGTTCGGGCTATATCGGCAACGGCGTGACCACCGCGACGATCACGCGCGCGTACAGCCAGTACCTGACCACGTCGCTCAACAACGCCCAGTCCACCAACAGCTCGCTCACGGCCTCCTACAATCTCGCGACGCAGCTCTCGAATCTCGTGGGCAGCCCGACCTCCGGCATCGCCTCGTCGATTACCGCGTTTTTCACGGGCATGCAGACGGCCGCGAACTCGCCCTCGGACACGTCGACGCTCCAGACCGCGCTTTCCGACGCGCAGACGCTCGCGGCCGAGATCAACGAGACGGGCCAGCAATACGACGCCATGCGTCAGAGCGTGAATACGCAGCTTTCGAACGCGGTGTCGCAGGTCAACACCTATTCGCAGCAGATCGCGCAGCTCAATACGCAGATCGCTTCGGCGACCACGGCGGGCCAGCAGCCGAACCAGTTGCTCGACGAGCGCGACCAGGCCGTGGCGAGCCTCTCGCAACTGGTGGGCGTGCAGGTCGTGCAGAGCAACAACGGCAGCTACAGCGTCTTTCTCGGCAACGGTCAACCGCTCGTGACGGGCGCCCAGAGCTACAGCCTCACCACGCAGCCGTCGAGCACCAACTCGTCCGAATTCACCGTGGCCTGGAGCGGCCTCACGGGCTCGACCACGACGCCGCAGCCGCTTTCGTCGGCCGCGCTGCAAGGCGGCACGGTGGGCGGCCTCGTGTCGTTCGTCACGCAGACGCTCGACCCGGCCCAGGCGCAGCTCGGCGCGATCGCCACGAGCTTCGCGGCCCAGGTCAACGCGCAGAACGAAGCGGGCTATACGGCCAGCGGCGCGGCGGGCGGGGCGCTCTTCTCGGTGAGCCCGGCGCTCGTCACCGGCAACACGAACAACACGGGCAGCGCCTCCGTGGCGGTGACGCTGACCGACCCGACGCAGCCGCCCACCGACAACTACGCGCTTTCGTACTCGACCGCGAGCGGCACCGGCACCTGGACGCTCACCGACACGACGACCAACGCGGTCGTCGGCTCGACCACGACCCAGCCCAGCACGGCCAACCCGTTCCTCGCGGGCGGCATGAGCATCACGTCGACCGGCACGATGAACAGCGGCGACTCGTACTCGATCCAGCCGACGGCCAATGCGCTCGACAGCTTCGGCGTCGCGACCACGGACGCGAGCGCGATCGCCACCTCCTCGCCCGTGCTGGTCGCGGCGAGCAGCACGAACACCGGCTCGGCCACGATCACGCAGTACTCGACCACGGCCGGCTTCACGGTGCCGAGCAGCCCTGTCGCGCTCACGTACACGGCGCCCACGGCCCCGGCGACGAGCGGCACGCTCTCGGGCTTCCCGACCGGTACGACCGTGAGCGTCACGACTCCCGGCTCCAGCACGCCCACGACGGTGACGATCGGCTCCGGCACGCCGCCCGCCACCGGCGTGAGCTACGACCCCAGCACGGGCGCGACGATCACGATCACGGGCCCGGCAGCGGACGGCCTGAACAACGTGAGCTTCACGATGACGGGCACGCCCGCGACCAACGACACCTTCACGATTTCGGCGAATACGGGCGGCACCCAGGACGGCAGCAACGCGCTGGCGATCGCGAACCTCGCGTCGAGCACGGCGTTCACGGGTACGACCACGCTCACGAGCGCGTACGCCAGCTACGTGAATTCGGTCGGCAACACGGCGACCCAGCTCGACGCATCCAGCACTTCGCAACAGTCGCTCGTCACGCAGCTCACGTCGCAGCAGCAGTCGGTGGAGGGCGTGAACATGGACGAAGAGGCGGCCAACCTGGAGCAGTACCAGCAGCTCTATCAGGCCAACGCCAAGGTGATCCAGACCGCGGCGACGATGTTCCAGACCCTGATCGGCATTTTCGCAGGCGCTTGACCGGCATTTTTTATTGAGGCGTTGACCCATGCGTATCGCGACTTCCGAGCTCTACACCTCCAGCCTCATGAACATGGAGAACCAGCAGGCCCAACTGCTGCAGATCGAGCAAGAGGTGTCGTCGGGCCAGGCGATCACGAGCCCGGCGGAAGACCCGGTGGGCGCAGCCCAGGCCGTGCAGCTCTCGGCCACGAGCGCCACCCTTTCGCAGTACACGGCGAACCAGAGCACGGCGCTCTCGTCGCTGCAAACGGAAGGCACGGCACTCACGAGCATCACGACCACGCTGCAGAGCGCCAATTCGGCCATGCAGTCGGCCATGAGCGGCACGATGAACAACGCGGATCTCTCGGCGCTCGCCCAGCAACTGGAGGGCTACCGCAGCGAGCTGATGTCGTATGCCAACACCACGGACGGCTCGGGCAACGCCATCTTCTCGGGCTTCCAGAGCACGTCGTCGGTGTTTACGAACAACGCCAGCGGTATCGGCGTGACCTATAACGGCGACGCGGGCCAGCGCATGATCCAGGTGTCCGGCTCGAGCCAGATCGCCGTTGCCGACCCGGGCAGCTCGGTGTTCATGAGCGTGCCCTCGGTGGGTTCGGCGGCCGTGCCTGCGGGCAACGCAAGCAACTCGGGCACCGGCACGATCAGCGCGGTCACGGTGACCAACGCTTCGGCGTCCACCAACAACGACGACTACTCGATCGCGTTCAGCACCGACCCGACGACCGGCGCGCTTGCCTACACGGTGACCGACAGCACGGCCGGCACCAGCGTGGGCCCCACGGACTATACGGCCGGTTCGGCGATCCCGCTCGGCAGCGGCATGAACGTGACGATCTCGGGCACGCCGGCCGTCGGCGATTCGTTCTCGGTGCAGCCGGGCACTTCCTCGGCCTACAGCGACGTGTTCGCCACGCTCGACAACGTCATTGCCGCGCTCAACACGCCGTCGCAGAACAACACCTCGGCGAGCGCGAACCTCGACAACGCGCTCACGACCGGCATGACCGCGCTCAGCAATTCGCTGTCGAACGTCACCACGATCCAGGCCTCGGTGGGGGGCCGCGAGCAGGAAGTCGAGGCACTGCAGACGGTGACCTCGACGAATTCGCTGCAGGTCTCGACCAACCTCTCGAACCTCACGAGCACCGACATGACCTCGGCGATCACCCAGTACACGGAAGTGGAGAACGCGCTGACGGCCTCGCAGAAGACCTTCGCGGCAACCCAGAGTCTTTCGCTCTTCAACTACATCAACCCCTGAACTGCCGGCCTGAGTCAGCGCTTCGGCACTGACTCAGGCCCCTTCTGCTACCACCCGCTACCTCGCCGAACCCAACGCCGTCGCCACACGCCCCATCTGGTCGATGCCGGCATCGAAGAGCCGCGCGAAGAACGGGATCAGGTTCGGCACCATCATCAGCGCGATCAGCATCCCCACCAGCGTCGTCAGCGCGAAACCCACCTGGAAGATACCGATCTGCGGCGCGGCGCGGTTCAGGATGCCGAGGCACAGATTCGAGATCAGCAGCGCGACGATCACGGGCAGCGCGAGCAGGGCGCCCGTGGCGAACAGGACCGAGCCCCAGTCCGCGATCTGGCGCCAGCCCGCCGCGCCCAGCACGTTCGCGGCAATCGGCACCGACTGGAACGAGTCCACGAGCGCGGCGATCATCTGCAGATGGCCGTCGAGCACGAGGAACGTGAGCATCGCGATGGTGTTGAGCAGGCTCGAGACCGCCGACGCGTTGGTGTCCGCCTGCGGATCGAAGAAGCTGGCGAAGCCGAGTCCCATGCCGAGCCCCATGAGGTCGCCCGCCGTCATGACGATGCCGAAGACGATCTGCATGATGAAGCCGAGCGCCACGCCGATCAGGAACTGGTTTGCGAGGATCCACACGCCGTCGGCCGAAAACACCGTGGCCTGCGGCATGGGCCCGAGCGTGGGCGCGACGATGAGCGTCGTGAACGCGGCGAGGCCGATCTTCACGCGCGCCTGCAGCGACGCGTTGCCCAGCACCGGCGCGGCGGCGATCAGCGCGAGGATGCGCGCGAACGGCCACAGGAATGCGGTGAGCCAGGCGTTCATCTGGGCGTAGGTGACCGTGAACATCGTGCGCGAGTCGTGCGGAAAACCCGGGTGGCGGCGCGCCGCGCTAGCCCGCTAGCGTGGGAATGCTCGCGAATATGCGGTGCATATAGTCGACGAGTGTCGTGAGCATCCACGGCCCGGCGATCACGAGCGTCACCGCAATGGCGATGAGCTTGGGAATGAACGTGAGCGTGGTTTCGTTGATCTGCGTGGCGGCCTGGAAGAGGCTCACCGTCAGGCCGACCACGAGCGACACGAGCAGGAGCGGCGCGGCGAGCAGCATCGCGATGTACATCGCCTCGTGGGCGAGGGTCATGACCATTTCGGGCGTCATGGGCGGGTCTCCTCAGGTGAAGCTCTGCGCGAGCGAGCCGATCAGGAGCTGCCAGCCGTCCACGAGCACGAACAGCATGAGCTTGAACGGCAGCGAGATCGTCGTGGGCGAGACCATCATCATGCCCATCGACATCAGCACGCTCGCCACCACGAGGTCGATGATGAGGAACGGGATGAAGATCGTGAAACCGATCTGGAAGCCCGTCTTCAGCTCGCTCGTGACGAAGGCCGGCACGAGCAGCGTGAGCGGCACGTCTTCGGGCCCCTGCATGGGCCCCGCGTGCGAGATGCGTGCGAAGAGCGCGAGATCCGACTCGCGCGTCTGCCGCAGCATGAAGGTCTTGAAGGGCGCGACGCCGCGCGAGACCGCCTCGTCCATGGGCAGCGTGCCGGCCGAGAAGGGCTTGTAGCCGTCGTTGTACGCCTTGTCGATCACGGGCGACATGACGAACAGCGTGAGAAAGAGCGCGAGGCCCACGAGCACCTGGTTGGGCGGCGTCGTGGTCGTGCCGAGCGCCTGGCGCAGCAGCGAGAGCACGATGATGATGCGCGTGAAGCTCGTCATCATCAGCACCATCGCCGGCAGGAACGACAGCATCGTGAGCAGCAGCATCGTCTGCACGCTCAGCGAGTACGTCGTGCCGCCGCCCGGGCCCGGGCTCGTGTTGAAGGCGGGCAGGCCCATGGGCTGGGCGGCCTGCGCGAGCGCCGCATGCGGCAGCGCGAGCGCGAGCGCCGCGGCGCCGAAGGTCAGCAACGCTGCCAGCCTCGTTGCCAGCCTCGCGGGCGGCACGCCGGACAACCGGGCCCGCGCCCGCGAGACGATGCGCGCGCGGTGCGGCGCGGCGGGGAGGGAACGGCTGTGCATTTACTGCGCTCCGGCGTCGTGACGCCTGAATCGTTTGCCGGCTTCGCTCTTCAGCGCGTCGCGAAAGCGTTGCCCGAAGCTGCCCGATAGCGGGGCGAGGGCCGTGGCGGCCGCCGTCTGCGGCGCGGCGCCGGCCGGCATGGTGTGGAGAAGGCGCACGTTGCCGGGCGCGGCGCCGAGTACGAGCCAGGTATCGCCGATCTCGACGACGGCCACGCGCTCCTTGCCGCCGAGCGAGGTGCCGCCGACGGTCTTCACGAGCGCATTGCGCTGGCCACCCTGCACTCCCAGGCGCCGCGCGAGCCACGCGCAGCCGAACACCACGGCGATCACGAGCGCGAGGCCGAACACGGTTTGCAGCACGGCGCCAAAGCCGAGCGCGGGAACGGCGCTGCCCGCGCCGAGCGTCGCGGCGCCCGAGGCCGCGGATGCGCCGGAAGCGGAGAGGGCGGCGGCATTCACCGCCTTGAGATCGGCCGCGTGCGCGGCGAGAGGGACGGCCGCACCCGACAACGCGATTGCGCTGCCGGCCAGCCCGAGGAGACGCCAGGCGGCGTGCGCCGCCCGGCCGCCGCGTGCTGCCAGCGGTTTCATCGGTTGAGCTTCCGGATCCGCTCGGCGGGCGTGATGATGTCGGTGAGGCGGATGCCGAACTTGTCGTTCACGACCACCACTTCGCCCTGGGCAATCAGGCAGCCGTTCACGAGCACGTCCATCGGCTCGCCCGCGAGGCCGTCCAGCTCCACCACGGAGCCCTGCGCGAGTTGCAGCAGGTTGCGGATCGCGATCTTGGTGCGCCCGAGCTCGACCGTCATCTGGACCGGAATGTCCAGGATCATGTCGATGTCGTTGCGCGTGTTGGTCGGGCTCACCTTCGAAAGCGGCTGGAACACGCCCGCGGACGTTGCCGGCTGCGTGTCCAGCTCATGGCCGTTCTGTTCGGCGAGCGCGCTCGCCCAGTCGTCCAGCGCGTCGTCCTGCGTGGCCGCTGCGGCGGCGTCGGCGCCGCTTTCGTGGACCGGTTCGTCAGCGGGCGTGGCGTTCACGTCACTCATATCCACCTTCCTTCATCGTGTCGGCTGCGCTGATCATCTTCTGGACCCGCAACGCGTATTGACCATTGAAAATTCCGTAGCCGCATTCCATCACCGGCACGCCGTCCACCTTGGCGACGATGTGCTCGGGGATGTTGAGCGGCAGCACGTCGCCCTTCTGCATGTTCAGGATCTGCTCGAAGGTGACTTTCGCCTGGGCGAGATCGGCGGTGAGCTCCACTTCCGCGGCCTGCACCTGCTGCGAGAGCACGCGCACCCAGCGGCGGTCCACGTCGAGCGCTTCGCCCTGGATGGGCGAGGCGAGTATGTCGCGGATCGGCTCGATCATCGAGTACGGCATGCAGATGTGCAGCGTGCCGCCCGTCGGCCCGAACTCGATCGAGAACTGCGTGACGATCACGATCTCGTTGGGCGTGGCGACGTTGGCGAACTGCGTGTGCATTTCGGAGCGCACGAATTCGAACTGCAGCGGGCGCACGCTCTTCCACGCCGTGGTGTAGTGCTCGAACACGAGATTGAGCAGCTTGCCGATGATGCGCTGCTCGGTCTGCGTGAAGTCGCGGCCTTCCACGCGCGTGTGAAAGCGCCCGTCGCCGCCGAACAGGTTGTCCACCACGAAGAACACGAGGTTCGGGTCGAACACGAACAGCGACGTGCCGCGCAGGGGCTTCACGTGCACGAGGTTCAGGTTCGTCGGGATGGGCAGGTTGCGCGTGAATTCGCTGTACTTCTGCACGCGCACGGGCCCGACCGAAATTTCGGCGGTGCGGCGCATGAAGTTGAAGATGCCCACGCGCAAGAGGCGCGCAAAACGCTCGTTGATGATTTCGAGGCCGGGCATCCGGCCGCGGACGATGCGTTCCTGCGTCGCGATGTTGTAGGGGCGGACGCCCTTGTTCTCGGACTGATCCTGGTCCGAGTCGACTTCGCCGGTGACGCCCTTGAGGAGGGCATCGACCTCCTCCTGGGACATGAACTCGCTGTGGTTCATGCTCATGATGCGTAGCTCTCCCCGCCTGGGACGCGGCGCGCGCGCGCCGTACGTGAGCTGTGCGGCGGCGTGCGTGGTTGCGATGCGCGCTGGGTCATGGGTGTTCGCTCACTGCACGACGAATTCGGTGAACAGCACGTCTTCGACGTGCGCGGGCGTGCCGTGCGGCTCGGTCGGCTGGGCGATCAGCGCGGCCAGCTCGGCGGCGAGCGCGTGCTTGCCGTCGAGCGTGGCGAGGTCTTCGGGATGCTTGTTCGAGAGCGCGAGCAGCACGCGGCTGCGAATCTCGGGCATGCGGTCGCGCAGGGCGTCCTGGGTCGCGAGCGTGTCGAGCTTCAGCGTGAGGCCGATGCGCAGATAGTGCGTTTCGCCGTCGTCGGACTGCAGGTTCACCGTCATCGGGTCGAGCGCGAAGTACACCGGCACGGCCGGAACCGGCGCGCTCGGGGTCGCGGCGGGGGCGCTGGCCTCGTGCCGCTGCATCACGAACCAGGTCGCGCCGGCTGCCGCGCCGGCGGCAAGGAGCGCGATCAGGGCGATCACGATGAGGCGCTTCATCGGGCCGGGTTTCGCGCTCTGGGGAGCGGCTTGCTGGTTTGCGGTCGTGGTGGCCATGTGCGTTGTGAGCCTTGCGTACGGGCTGGGATGCGGGCTTGCGGGCCGTTAATCCCGGGAGCTTGCATTGTTCTGGCTTTTGGCTTGCAGCGATGGGAGGAATAGAAGGGGGATTTCCGGCTATCTCGTGCTTTTGTTGCGCGGGCCGCGCAAGGCCCGCGCAAGGCCTCGCAACGCATGCGGCGGCGCGGGCGCGGCCTGAATGCGCCGCGCCTTGTCTCGTCCCGCGGACCGGTTAAAGGGGAGAAGCGCTCAGGCGAAGGTGTCGATCAGGCCGACGCTGCGCTGCGTTGCCGTGGAGGCCGTCACCGTGCCGGTGTCGTCGCCGGAGCTGGCGCCGCCACTGCCGCTGCCGCCGCGGCTCGCCGAGCGCGAACCGTTGCCGCCGTCCTGCTGCCCCTGCTGGTTCATCTGCCGCGCGAAGCCGTCGCTCACGCTGGCGCTGCCAAGGCCGATGCCGTTCTGCTCCATCGCCTCGCGCAGCTTGGGCAGCGCGGCCTCCACAGCGTCGCGCACCTGCTGGTGCTGCGAGACGAAGAGCGCATGGGCATGGCTTTCGGAGACCTGCAGCACGACCTGAAGCGGGCCGAGATCCTTCGGATTGAGCGTCAGTTCGGCCGAGGACTGGTTCGCGTTCGAGAGGAACACGACCTTCTGGCTCAGCTCGTCCTCCCAGTCGGAGGTGCCCACCTGCGGGCTCAGCGCGGCGGCGTTCGCGCCGGCCGCGGCAGCCGCGGTCGGCGCCTGGGCCACGGCCTGGGCCTGGGCGGCCGCCGCAGCGGCGGCCTGGGTCGCGGCGAGCGCATCCGCGGCGGCCTGGTTCGTGCCGCCTCCGGCCGTCTGGGTCGATCCTTGCTGCGTCGTCGCCGCGGCGGCGAGGGCGTCGGCCGCGGCCTGGGCGGGACTCGCGCCCGCGCTCGCGCCGGAGGCCAGCGTACTGCCATTGGCGGTGCCGGTCGTGCCCGCATCCTTCCCCGCGCCGTGGGCGGCGAGGTGAGCGGCGAAGCCGTCCGCCGAGCCGCCGGCGCTCGCGGCACCGCTGGCGCCGGCCGTCGCACCCGCGGCGGCGTTGCCCGCCGCGGCGCCCATCGAAGCGAAGCGCGCCGAAACGGCGCCTTGACCGCCGCGCGCCGCCGAAAGCGCGGCCTCCAGCGCGTCGTGGACCGACTTCGCGCCGCCGGAAGCGCCGCCGCTGTCCGAAGCGGTATCGCTCGCGCCGTTGGCCAGCGCGCCGGCCGTGGCGCTCGATGCGAGGCTCTGCAGCGTGGCGTCCGACTGGCCGTTGGCGCTGGCCGTCGCGCCCTGGGCTTGCGCCTGGGCCTGCATGGCCGCGGCGGCGGCCTGCGCACCGGCGGCATCGGCCTGCTGCTGCGTGGGTGAGTTGCCGCTGCGATGCTGTCCGCTGCCCCACGTGTGCTGCGTCCCCGACGACTGCGAGCTGCCGTCCGGGGCGCTGGCGTCTTGCTGGCTCCCGCTGCCCTGCGCGCCGCCGGTCGCGGCCGATTGTGCGGATTGCGCGGCCTGGGACGACTGCTGACCCTGCGACGCGGACGCCGTGGCCGAGCCCTGCTGCGACGACTGGGCCGCTTGCGAGGACGGGTTGTTCTGCCATGCCGGCGGCGTGTTTTGCTGCTGGGCGCCGATGCTCTGCTGCAGCGTTTGCGCGAAGGCCTGGCTACCCTGGGTCGCCTGGCTGGTGGAGCTGCTGGACAACGCGTCGTCTACGGCGTCGAGCAGTGAACTGGCAATGGCAAGGATCGGCATGGCGATTCCTTCGGATACCTACGGTTAAGGGTGTTGCGGCGCACGCATGCGCAGGATGCGCGCGGCGTACTCGTCGGAGTCGCGTTGTTCGCGGCGCGCTTCCTTGCGGGCGGCCACATCGTCCTGGCGCGCCTGCAGCACTTCGTATGAACCGAGCTTCTGCTTGCAGCGCTGCCATTCCGGCTTCGCGGCCTCGAGGCGCGCGCTGGCCTGGTCCAGCATGCGCCGCTGCTGCTCGATGGCGGTATCGAGCGTATCGATGAACGCCTGGAAATTACGCACGTTGCCGGCCGCCATCCCCTGGCGCGCCGACTCGGTGAAGCGCGTGTGGTACTCCGCGCGATAGTTGATGAGCGCCTCGAGCTGGGTCTCGATCTCGTTCTTCTCGCGCTGCATGCGCCCGAGCCGCTGCGCGGCGGCGTCGACGTCGTCCTGCGCGAGTCCGATCAAGGTTTGCAGCGGGGAGTGTTGCGTCATGTCCTGGCTCCTGGGGAGGTCTGGCCGATGAGCGCGCCGAGCGCTTCGAGGCTGGACGGGTAGCTGGCGGTCTCGCGAAAGCCCTGTTGCAGGAACGCCTCGATGCGCGGATACAGCGCGATCGCGCGGTCGAGCACCGCGTCGCGTCCGCTCACGTAAGCGCCCACGTTGATGAGGTCGCGGTTGCGCTGGTAGCGCGAAAGCATCTGCTTGAGCGCGCGCGTGCGGTTCAGGTGCTGGTCGTCGATCAGCGCGGTCATCGCGCGGCTGATCGAGGCTTCGATGTCGATGGCCGGATAGTGGCCCGCTTCCGCGAGGGCGCGCGAGAGCACGATATGGCCGTCGAGAATCGCGCGCGCCGAGTCGGCAATGGGGTCCTGCTGGTCGTCGCCTTCGGTGAGCACGGTGTAGAACGCCGTGATCGAGCCGCCGCCCTCGGGGCCGTTGCCGGTGCGCTCGACGAGCGCGGGCAGGCGCGCGAATACCGAAGGCGGGTAGCCCTTGGTCGCGGGCGGCTCGCCGATGGCGAGCGCGATCTCGCGCTGCGCCATCGCGTAGCGCGTGAGCGAGTCCATCAGCAGCAGCACGTGCTTGCCCTGGTCGCGGAAATATTCGGCGAGCGTCGTGGCGTAGGCGGCGCCCTGCATGCGCAGCAGCGGCGAGACGTCCGCCGGCGCGGCCACCACGACCGAGCGCGCGAGCCCGTCGGGCCCGAGGATCTGCTCGATGAATTCCTTCACTTCGCGGCCCCGCTCGCCGATCAGGCCGATCACGATCACCTCGGCGCTCGTCGCGCGCGCCATGGTGCCGAGCAGCACCGACTTGCCGACGCCCGAGCCCGCGAAGAGGCCCATGCGCTGGCCGCGCCCGACCGTGAGCAGGGCGTTGATCGCGCGCACGCCGACGTCGAGCACCTTGTGGATCGGCTCGCGGTTGAGCGGATTGATCGACGGCGCGGTGAGCGGCGCGTCGGCTTCGGCCGCGAGCGGCCCGAGCCCGTCGAGCGGCTTGCCGGAGGCGTCCACCACGCGGCCGAGCATGCCCCAGCCCACTGGCAGGCGCTTCGCGCCCGCCATGGGATTGGCGATCGGCGCGGCTTCGAGCGGCCAGACGCGCGCGCCGGGCAAGAGGCCCGCGACCTCGGTCGTGGGCATGAGGAAAAGCTTGTCGCCCGAGAAGCCCACCACCTCGGCTTCGGCCATCGCCAGCGTGGCGCCGGGCGGCAGTTCGATCATCACTTCGGCGCCCACCGCGAGGCGCAGGCCCACCGCTTCGAGCACGAGGCCGGCGGCGCGCGTGAGGCGGCCGCAGGCGCGCAGCGGCTTTGCCAGAACGTTGCGCTGGCGCACGCCCGAAAGGAACGCGTTCCAGGACTGCAAATGAGGATTCGCGGGATCGAAATGAGGCGGCGGCGTGTAGGGCGGGACTGCCGCGGCGCTGCCGGCAACGCCCGCGTGCGGGCCGCCGGCCGCGGCGGCAGGGGCTGCGTGGACGTCGCCGCCCACCAGCATGGCGGCCTGCTCCGCGTCGTGCGCGCCGGGCCCGAACGAAGCGAGCGCGAGCTCCTGCTCGAGCGGCGTCAGGTCGCTCGTGTGGATCGTTCCGGCGGGCGGCGGCGTCACCATGGCCGGACCTTGCCGAGCGCGGCGGACACGCGCTCCCAGCGCGAGGCGACGTTCGCGTCGACCTCGCCGGTGGCGGCCTGCGCGCGGCAGCCGCCGCGCTCGAGCGCCGGATCGGTGCGCACGGTCCAGCCGCGCGCTTCGAGTTCTTCCTGCAGATAGGCCTCGACCACGGGCAGGTCGGCGGGGCTTACCACGAGCTGCGGCGAGCCTGCGAGCGCGGGTTCGGCGGCGAGCACCTCGCGGGCCACCGCGACGAGCGCGGTCGGGTCGTGCTGGACGTGCTGGCGCACGACCTGCTGGGCAATGTCGAGCGCGAGCTCGACGAGCGTTTCGGCCACGCCCGCCTCGACGGTCGTGAGCGCGTCGGAAAAGCGCTGCGCGATCTGCGCGAGCTGGCGCGCCTGGGCGCGCGCATCGGCGAGCCCCTGCTCGAAGCCCTGCTTGTGGCCCTGGTCGTAGCCGGCCTGGTAGCCGAGCGCCTGGCCCGCGACGTGGCCCGAGGCCACGCCTTGCGCATGCGCGTCGTCGCGCAGCCGCTGGAGCTCGGCCTCGAAGGCCGCCTCTTCGTCGGGCGAAGGCGGCGGGGGCGGGGGCGGCGGCGGGTCGAACGACGCCATCTCCCAGCGCTGGTACGCCGAGGTTCTGGCTTGGGCCTTCGCCATGTTGGCTTCGGCCGTCGTCTCGTCAGACATACGCATCTTCCGCCTTGCCGCCGATCACGATCTGGCCGCTTTCGGCCAGATTTCGCACGATCTGCAGGATACGCCGCTGCTGCGCTTCGACTTCCGAAACGCGCACGGGGCCGCGCGCGTCGAGGTCTTCGGCGAGCAGTTCGGCCGCGCGCTGCGACATATTGGAGAGGAACTTCTGGCGCAGCGCGGGCGGCGCGCCCTTGAGCGAGATGATGAGCGACTCCGACTCCACTTCCTTGAGCAGCAGCTGGATCGCGCGGTCTTCGAGATCGAGCAGGTTCTCGAACACGAACATCTGGTCGACGATCTTCTGCGCGAGCTCGGCGTCGTACTGGCGCACGCTTTCCAGCACGCCTTCTTCGTGCTGACTCGTCATGAAGTTGAGGATTTCGGCCGCCGTGCGGATGCCGCCCATCGGGCTGCGCTTGAGGTTGTCGCTGCCCGAGAGCAGGCCCGTGAGCACGTCGTCGAGCTCGCGCAGCGCGGCCGGCTGGATGCCGTCGAGCGTCGCGATCCGCAGCAGCACGTCGTTGCGCAGGCGTTCGGTGAAGCACGAGGCGATTTCGGAGGCCTGATCGCGGTCGAGGTGCACGAGGATGGTCGCGATGATCTGCGGGTGCTCGTTCTTGATGAGCTCGGCCACCGACCCCGAGTCCATCCACTTGAGCCCTTCGATGCCGCTCGTGTCGCCGCCCTGCAGGATGCGGTCGATGATGGCGCCGGCCTTATCCTCGCCGAGCGCCTTGTTGAGCACGTTGCGGATGTAGTCGTTGGAGTCGAGCGAGAAGGCGGTGTGCTGCTCCGCCTCCTTCACGAACTCCTGCAGGATGACTTCGATCTCTTCGCGCTTGACGTTCTTCAGCGTGGCCATGGCCGTGCCGATCTTCTGCACTTCGCGCGGGCCGAGGAACTTGAAGACCTCCGCGGCCTCCTCCTCGCCGATCGACATCAGCAGCAGTGCACTCTTGACAGCCCCTTCAGCGCTCATCGTTCACCCAGGTCTTCACGACGGTTGCAACGATCTTCGGATCCTGGCGCGCGATCGTGCGCGCATATTCCAGGTTCCGCTCGAATTTGTGCTTCTCGCTCTCGAAGGAGAGCAGGGCGGCTTCGCTGTCGTGGTCCTCGGCCTTTTTCTCGGCGTGGGGCAGGCCGTCGAGCAGCAGCGGCTCGGCGTCGTCGCTGCCGGCCAGCGCGGGCGCGGCCGGCTCCGGCGGCGGGAACGCGCGGCGCAGCGCCGGCTTCACCATCGCGAAGTAGAGGAACAGCGCCACGGCGCCGATGCCGAGCCACGTCGCGATCTGCTTCGCGAGCGCGATGATGTCGGGCTGGCGCCACCACGGCAGGTTCGCGTCCGGGTCGACTTCCTGCTGGAACGCCGCGTTCACGACGTTCACGGAGTCGCCGCGCTTCGCGTCGTAGCCCATCGCGTCCTTCACGAGCTGGTCGATCTGGGCGAGCTTCTGGGCGTCGAGCGGCTGCATCGTCGCATGGCCTTTCGCGTCCACCTTGGGCTGATAGTTGACGATCACGGCGACCGAAAGCCGCTTGATCCCGCCCGGCGACTGCTGAAAGTCGCGCACGGTCTTGTCGAGCTCGTAGTTGGTCGTGGTGTCGCGATGGTCGGAGATCGGCGTCGTGGCCGGCGCGCCGCTCGCGCCCGCCGGCGCGGTGATGGGCGCGGAGGCCGGCTGCGGCGGTTGATTCGAAAGCGCACCCGGCACGCCCGAGGCGCCGCCCTGCTGCATTTCCGTGTCGATGCTCTGCTGCTGGCTGCGGATCGAGCTTTGCTGCGGGCTGCCATTCGGGCCGTAGTCTTCGGAAGTCTGCTCGAGCTTCGAGAAGTCGATGTCGGCGCTCACCTGCGAGCGTGCGTTGCCCGCGCCGAAGAGCGGGGCGAGGATGGCGTCGATGCGCGCCTGCGTGTCGTGCTCGACCTGGTGCACGTACTTGAGCTGCGAGGCGTCGAGGCCGGCGCCCGAGCTGCTCTGCGTGAGCAGGTTGCCGTCCTGGTCCACCACGGTCACGTTGCGCACCGGCAGGTCGGGCACCGCGGCCGCCACCATATGGGTGATGGCGGCCACCTGGCCGTCGTCGAGCACGCGGCCCGGATAGAGGTTCACGAGCACCGAGGCGGTGGGCGCTTCGCGCTCGCGCACGAACACGGTGGGCTTCGGGATGGCCAGATGCACGCGCGCCGACTTCACGCTCGCGATCGACTCGATCGTCTGCTCGAGCTCGCCTTCCAGCGCGCGCTGGTAGTTCACCTGCTCGGCGAACTGGCTGATGCCGAACTTCTGGTTGTCCATCAGCTCGAAGCCGACCGAGCCGTTCTTCGGCAGGCCCTGGGAAGCGAGGCGCAGGCGCATTTCGTTGACCTGGTCGGAAGGCACGAGAATCGCGCCGTTGCCGTCCGAAAACTTGTAGGGAACGTTTGCGGCCTGGAGCGCAGTAATGATGGCGCCGCCGTCGCGGTCCGAAAGATTGCTGTACAGCACCTTGTAGTCGGGCGCGCGCGACCAGAGCACGAGCGCCGCCACGACCGCGACGAATATCGCAACGGCCACGATGAGCGGCGCGCGCGGGTTGCCGCGCATGCCCCGCAGCGACGACAGCGAGCCGAGGCGCTGCGCGAAGCCGCCTGCGCCGCCGCCGAAGTCGTCGGCGGCGCCGGGCGTCGCCGCGCCCGCTGCGGCAGCGCCCGTGGCGAGGCCCAGGCGGGCGTCGGGGTTGATCAAAGAGTTGGCTGACGAATCCATGCGTCGGGGTTCTCCGGGAGTCCTGCTGCGTCCCGCCGGCGGCGCCGCGCGCGCACGGCCGGGACTTTCACACCGGAGAATTATCCGGGGGGCGGGGCAAGCCGATTGCGGGAATAGAGCCGGGTTTTCCCCCTAGTTTCGGCGCTCCCGCAAAGGGCCCGCTGCTATGCTCTCCACCAGACTCGGCGCCCTTGTCCGCTCAGGCTGCGGCGGGTACCGGGCGATTGCGGCCGCGCGAGCGGCGCGCCATTCCTTCCAGATTCGTGGAGTCACCATGACCATATCCCCGCTCACCTCCGCACTCGCGCAAATGCAATCGATGGCGGCGCAGGCGGCCGGCGGCACGACCGCCGCCGACGAGTCGTCGGGCGCGGCGACGGCGGGCGGGTTCGCCGCGGCGCTCAAGGCCTCGCTCGACAAGATCAGCGACGACCAGCAAAAGGCGGTGGGCGAGTCGCAGGCGTTCGAATTGGGGTCGAACAACGTGTCGATCAACGACGTCATGGTGGACATGCAGAAAGCCAACGTCGGCTTTCAGTTCGGGCTCCAGGTGCGCAACAAGCTGGTCTCCGCCTACACCGACCTCATGCAGATCCAGGTCTGATCGCGTCGCACTGACGTCGCACTAAAGCTTCTCCCGCTTCGTTCCGATAACCCGGTTACAAGCTGCCTGACGCGCCGTGCGCGCCGGGTGCCTACACCGTAACCACCGCAGCACGTATCGAGGAGAAGCGCCGATGTTTTCCCCTGCCCATTCCGGAGCCAATGCTTACGCACGCGTGGGGGTTCAGACAGGGGTCATGGGCGCGAGTCCGCACAAGCTGATCGTGCTCCTGTACCAGGGGGCGCGCAAAGCGGTCGCACAGGCACGCTTGCATTTGCAGATGGGCAATGTCGGGCCGCGTTGCGAAGCGATCAGCAAGGCGATCCGGATTGTCGAAAGTGGGCTCCAGTTGTCGCTGAACGCGGAGGCGGGCGGGGAAATCGCGCAGCGCCTGAATACGCTGTACGGCTATATGACACGGCGGCTGCTGGAAGCCAATATTGAACAGAGCGAGTCCAAGCTGGTCGAGGTCGACCGGCTGCTGGCAACGCTCGAGGAAGCATGGCTGGGAATCGCGCCGGAAGCCGAGCAGCCGGGCGCATTGCCAGCCGCTCCGGGGTCCGGTCCATTGACGAGATGAGTTCGAAAGCAGACTACTTCGCCCGCTACGAAGCGATTGCGGCAGTCTCGGGGCAGATGCTCTGCGCGGCACGCGATTCGCACTGGAATGCGCTGATCGGTCTCCAGGAGGAGTACCGCTCACTCGTCGATGCGCTCAAGGCCGCCGACGGCGGCGTACGGCTCACCGGTGCCGAACGCGCGCGCAAGTTCGAGTTGATCCGCCAGATCCTTGCCGACGATGCGGCCATCCGCGATCTCGCGAGTCCCTGCATGGCGCGTTTGTCGGCGCTGTTCGCGGGGACGGCGCAGCCTTCCAGGGTCCTGAAAGAACTGTATGGCGCGCGCTGAAAGCGCCGGCTGATATCGATATTGACAGACGGGCACTGCGCCGCGAGCGCCGCGACCCGGCGGCTTCGGGGAGCGCATGAACGGAATCGACACGGGCAGCGCCGCGCTGCTGGCGGGCGGCGTGAGCGGGCTCAGTCCGGTGGGCTCGCAGGGCAGCGCCGGCGCCGCGCAGACGGGGGTCTCCGCCCTCGCCACGGGCGGCGCCGCCGCGCTTGCCGACTCGCAAACCGGCACCGCCCCGCAGGCTTCGGCGCTGACCGTACTCTCCGCCGTTGCGCTCGCGCTCGATGCCATCATCCGCTCCGGCGGCGAAGCGACGCCCGCCGTGGTCGGCGAAGCGCCGGTCTGGAGCGATCCCGATGCGGCCACGCCCGGCGACGCTTCCCTGCCGCTGCCCGGCATGCCTGCCACGGCCGCCCCTGCGGCCACTGGGGTCACCACCGGCGCCGCGGCGGCCGATCTGGCGGCGCTCGAAGCCGCGCTGATCGCCGACACGGACGCCGCGCTCGCGCAAGGCGCGGCGAATCCCGCCTCCGCTTTCACCGATAGCGCCGCGACGGCCAATGCCGCCGCGGTCGCTTTGGCGGCAGAGGACGCTGCCGCCGCCGGGCAGGCCGCTGGCGCTGGCGCGACCGCTCAGGCCGCCGCCGCGCAGTCGGGCCCGGTCGCTGCGCTCGCTGCCGCGCTACAGCAGACCGTGACCGGCAGCGGTCTTTTCTACGAATCGCACCTCGCGCAATGGCTGCTTGGCCAGCGTACGCCCGCTTCGCTCGCGGACGAGCCGCAGAACCGGCTCGTCGATGCCTCGGCGCAATTGCCGCTCGACTGGGCGCTCGCCTCCGACGAAGCCGACGACGTGCTCTGGGCCGAAGCGGGCGCGCGTGACGCGATGCCCGGCGGCGCGCGCGGCGATGGCACGAATGCGTCGCAGGCGGCCAACCTGGGGCCGGAGACCGGCGCGGCCTTGCTTGCTTCGAACCCGGCCGGCGCGGCATTCGTGCGCACGAACGGCCTGCTGGCCGAGGCGACGCTCCTGCCCGCATCGCAGAACGAGGCGCAGAGCCAGGCGGTGCACGCCGCCGTGATTCCGCTCGTGCGCCAGCAGCTCGACCTGCTCGCTACCGGCGAATTCCGCTGGACCGGCGAGGCATGGCCCGGCGTGCGATTCGACTGGAGCCTCCAGCAGGAGCGCTTCGATCCGCGCGACGGGCGTCATGGGGCGGGCGGCGATCCGGCCGATGCGCCGTGGCGCACGCGGCTCACGCTCTCGCTGCCGACACTCGGCACCGTGGACGCCGAGCTCACCCTGGCGGGCGAGGCGCTGGCCGTGCGCGTGCAGGCAAATCCGGGCGGCGCGGTGCGATTGATTGCGGGCGGCGATGCGCTGCGCGGCCGGCTCGAAGCCTTGGGCCTCGCGCTGACCTCGCTCTCGATCCGCGAGGTGGGGGGCGCACCGGCTCCCGCCGAAGCGTCGAAGGCGGCCAGTGCCTATGCGCGCGCCGCTGCGGCAGCGGCCGCCGCCGCCGCGCAGGACGCGCAAGTCCATGCGCAAGCGCCTACCCCTGCGCCGGACGGCGCCGCCGCCGACTTCGACTGGGAGCTCTGATGAGCCGCATGCACCGCAAGACAGCCGCGGCGCTCGCCTACGACACGCCCACCGCCGAAGGCGTGCCGCGCGTCGTGGCGAAGGGCTACGGCATCGTCGCCGACATGATCGTCCAGCGCGCGAAGGAGGCCGGGCTGTACGTGCATCAGTCGCCCGAAATGGTGTCGCTGCTGATGCAGGTGGATCTCGATGCGAAGATTCCGCCAAGGCTCTATCAGGCCGTCGCGGAACTGCTCGCGTGGCTGCACCAGCTCGAAGCTGTGCAGCCGGAGAAGGCAGCCGGAAGCGATGCGGCAGCCGGCGCCGCGAAAGCCGCGCTCACATCGATGCAGCCGATGCAGCCGGCGCGGCCCATGCAGCCGGCCGCGTTGCCCGCGCCGCTCAGAACTTCATCATCAAGCTGATCAGCGCGTTGAAGAGCCGCCCGTAGGGCGGCGCGATGAGCCCGCGCCCGTTCAGGCGCGACTGCGTGAACACGGGCTTCATCTGCGAGAACGTCGCGAAGCCTTCATAGCCGTGGTACGCACCCATGCCGCTCGCCCCGACGCCGCCGAACGGCAGGCCTTCCGCGGCGATGTGCATGAGCGTGTCGTTCACCGACATGCCGCCCGCCACCGTCTCGTGCGTCACGCGCTCGACCGTGCGCGCGTCGTCGGCATAGAGGTAGAGCGCGAGCGGACGCGCGCGCGTATTTACGTAGCGCAGCGCTTCGTCGAGCGTGTCGTAGGGCACGAGCGGCAATAGCGGCCCGAAAATCTCCTCCCGCATGAGCGTCGTGTCCTCGGGCGCGCCCGTCACGATCACGGGCGCGAGGCGGCGCGCCGCCGCGTCATGGCCGCCGAGCGGATGCAGTTGCGCGCCGGCGTCCTGTGCTTCGTCGGCAAGCCGCAGCAGGCGCTCGAAATGGCGCGCCGAGATGATCGAGGTGTAGTCGCCGTTGTGCAGGAAGTCCGGGTAGAGCTGCGCAAAGCGCATGCGCGCGCGTTCGATGAAGGCCGCCTCCTTGCCGCGCGGCAGCAGCACGTAGTCGGGGGCGATGCAGGTCTGCCCCGCGTTGAGCGTCTTGCCGAGCAGCAGGCTGTCGACCGCGTAGTCGAAGCGCGCCGCTTCGCCTACGATCGCGGGCGACTTGCCGCCCAGTTCGAGCGTGACGGGCGTGAGATTGGCCGCCGCCGCGCGCATGACTTCGTGGCCGACGCGCGTCGAGCCCGTGAACAGCAGATGGTCGAAGGGCAGCGCCGTGAAGGCGGCGCCCACCGAGGCGTCGCCGTTCACCACGGCCACGTGGTCGCGCGCGAAGGTCTTGCCGATCAGCTCCTCGACGAGCGCCGACGTGCGCGGCGTGAGCTCCGACATCTTGATCATCGCGCGGTTGCCGGCCGCGAGCGCGCACACGAGCGGCCCCGCGCCGAGCAGCAGCGGATAGTTCCACGGCACGACGATGCCGGCCACGCCGAGCGGCTGGGGCACCACTTTCGCGTGTGCCGGGCGCAGCCATCTGCCCACGCCGCGCCGCTGCGGCTTCATCCAGCGTTCGCCGTGCCTGAGCGCCGAGTCGATCTCCTGCTTCAGCGTCACGAATTCGGCCAGCGTGATTTCCGCTTTCGAGCGCTGGCCGAAGTCGGCGTTCATCGCTTCGGCCAGCGCGTCGCGGTTGTCCATCACCATCGCGCGCAAGGCCTTGAGATGGCGCGCGCGCGTTTCCCAGGCGGGGAAGGGTTCGCGCAGGAAGGCTTCGCGCTGCGCGGCGAGCAAGGTGAGGAGGCCGTGGTGCGATTCGCGGGAATCAGACGAATCGGGCGAATCGGGCGAATCGGGCGAATCGGGCGAATCGGGCGAAAGGGCCTCGGGCAGGTCGTGCTTCATGGTCGGTCCTCGGGACTGGAATGTATTGTGGTTCTCGATGCGGGATTCCGCGCTTCAAAGCCTCTTTCGCCGCTCCGTTCACGGCGCCGGAAAGGCGCGCGCGACGAGCGCCGCATGGTCGAAGCGCGCAGGCAGCGTGCCGAACACGCGGCCGCAATCGGCGCTGTGCTCGTCGAGACGCGTGGCGATGAAGGCGTCGGCGACTTCGGCCGGACCTTCGCGCAGCACCACGGCCTGCGCGATCAGTACGAGCTGCTGGGCGATGTGCCGTGCGTTCGCTTCGCGCGTGCCGGGCGCACCGTTCAGCAGTGCAGACAATCGATCGAGCGCCGCTTCGAGTCCCGGATGCCCGTGCGCGTCGCGCCGCCAGGCGAGGAAGAGGGCCTGCGCGACGTCGGCTTCGCGCTCCAGCGCGCGCAGCACGTCGAGGCACATGACGTTGCCCGACCCTTCCCAGATCGAGTTGACGGGCGCCTCGCGATAAAAGCGTGCCATCGGCCCTTCCTCGACATAGCCGTTGCCGCCCCAGACCTCCATCGCCTCGCCGGTGAACGCGAGCGCGCGCTTGCAGACCCAGAATTTCGCGGCGGGCGTGATGACGCGGCGCCACGCGCGCGCGGCAAGCGAATCGGCGCTTTCCTCGAAGGCCTGCGCGAGCCGCATGAAGAGCACCGTCGCGGCCTCGGATTCGAGCGCGAGATCGGCGAGCACGTTCTGCATGAGCGGCTGTTCGGCGAGAAGACGCCCGAACGCGCTGCGGTGCCGCGCGTGATGGATCGCCTGCACGAGCGCCGCCCGCATGAGCGCCGCACTGCCGATCACGCAGTCGAGCCGCGTGTAATTCGCCATTTCGATGATGGTGGGCACGCCCCGGCCTTCCTCGCCGATCATCACGCCGTACGCGTCGAAGAATTCGACTTCGCTGCTCGCGTTCGAGCGATTGCCGAGCTTGTTCTTCAGGCGCTGCACGTTCACGGTGTTCTTCGTGCCGTCGGGCGCGTAGCGCGGCACGAAGAAGCACGAGAGCGCGTCTTCTTCGCCCGTGCGCGCGAGCACGAGGTGTGCGTCGCACTGCGGCGCCGAGAAAAACCACTTGTGGCCGGTGAGCCGGTATTGCGCGCCGCGGCCGCTCGCGGCGCTGGCAGGGCACGCTTCGGTGCGGTTGCTGCGGACGTCGGAGCCGCCCTGCTTCTCGGTCATCCCCATGCCGATCATCATCGACGACTTTTGCGGCCACGGCAGATCGCGCGGGTCGTGCTTGCGCGCATAGAGGCGCTCGCGCAGCGACTCGAAGAGCGCGGGCTCGCGTTGCAGCACGGGGATGCTCGCGAAGGTCATCGTTATCGGGCAGAGCGACCCCGATTCGATCTGGGCGTGCAGGAAATAGCCCGCGCTGCGGGCGGCCATCGCGCCGTGCTGCGGGTTCGAAAACGGCAGCGCGTGCAGGCCTTCGGCGCGCAGCAGGGCGAGCAGGCGATGCCAGGCCGGATGGAATTCGAGTGCGTCGATACGCTCGCCGCGCGGGCTGTGCGTGAAGAGTTCGGGCTCGTGGCGGTTGGCGAGATCCGCGAGTGCGATCGTCTCGGCCGTGCCGAGCTGCCCGCCGTCGCGCATGAGGGCTTCGCGATGCCAGCCGGCGCCGGCGCGCTCGAGGGCTTCGGCGAGCGCCGCGTCGGTGGCGAACAGGTTGTAGTCCGCAAGCGGCGGCGCCTGGTTCGTCACTTCATGGGTCGTGCCGGGGCGACGTGCTGTGTCCATCTGCCTGCCTCCTTGGGACGGGCTCTTCTGGCCCATTGATCGTTCCAGCGCTCCCTGACTGCTTGCCGGAACCTTTCATCGGTGGCGTCTGCCGCGCCCTTCATGTTAGGCGCGGCGGCGTCCTACGGTTTAGAGGAAACTCTCTGACATAAATTGCAGCGCTCGCACGTGACGCTTTCTACAATGCGCGAAAAAGAATTATCGAACGAGCGTGCGCTGAGCGCCAATCGTGGGCAAACCCGGTGGGCAAACCCGGCGCGGCGCGAAGAACCTGGGAGGAGGCGATGGCATACGACTACATCATCGTAGGTGGCGGCTCGGGCGGCGCATCGCTCGCCGGGCGGCTGGCCGCGAACTGTCCCGACGCGACCGTCGCGCTCATCGAAGCCGGGCCGCACACGCGACGCAATTGGCTCGTCAACATGCCGATGGGCGTCGCGGGGCTCGTGCCGCGCCGCATGAAGAACAACTACGGCTATGAAACCGTGCCGCAGCCGGGGCTGGCGGGCCGGCGCGGCTACCAGCCGCGCGGCCGCGGCTTCGGCGGGTCGAGCGCGATCAACGCGATGATCTACACGCGCGGCCATCCGCTCGACTACGACGAGTGGGCGCAACTGGGTTGCACGGGCTGGGCCTGGCGCGACGTGCTGCCGTACTTCGTGCGCGCCGAGGACAACTCGCGCGGCGCGAGCGCGCTGCATGGCGCGGGCGGCCCGCTCGGCGTTTCCGACCTGTGCGAGCGCAATCCGGTGGCCGGGCGCTTCGTGCGCGCGGCGCTGGAGGCGGGCTTTCGCGCCAACGACGACTTCAACGGACCCGATCAGGAAGGCGTGGGCTTTTACCAGGTGACGCAGCGCGGCGGCGAACGCTGTACCGTCGCACGCGCGTATCTGTATGACAAAACGCCTGGGCAAGAACGGCCGAACCTGCACCTGATCGCCGACGCGACCGTGCTGCGCGTCACCTTCGACGGTGCGCGCGCGAGCGGCGTGGAGGTGGCGCGCGGCGGCCGGATCGAAACGCTGGAGGCGTGCGCGGAAGTGATCCTCGCGGCCGGGGCGTTCAACACGCCGCAACTCCTGATGTGCTCGGGCATCGGCCCGGCCGAGGCGCTGCGCGAGCACGGCATTGCCGTGCTGCACGACGCGCCGGAGGTAGGCCGCAACCTGATCGACCATATCGACTTCACGTACAACAAGCGCGTCCATTCGAGCGAAACCATCGGCTATTCGCTGCGCGGCGTCGCGAAGATGCTGCCGGGGCTTGCGCGCTACGTGGGTGCGCGGCGCGGCATGTTCACGACCAACGTGGCGGAGGCGGGTGGCTTTCTGAAGAGCCGCGCCGATCTCGATCGGCCCGATCTGCAACTGCACTTCTGCACGGCGCTCGTGGACGATCACAGCCGCCGCCTGCATTGGGGGCATGGCTATTCGCTGCCCGTTTGCGTGCTGCGGCCGTTCAGCCGCGGCACCGTGACGCTTGCGAGCGCCGATGCGCGCGTTGCACCCGTAATCGATCCGCGCTTTCTGTCAGATACGCGCGACATGGACCTGCTCGTGGAGGGCACGCGCCTCGCGCGGCGCATCATCGATGCGGCACCGCTCGCGCAACTGGGCGGCCGCGAACTCTACACGCATGCGGGACAATCCGAAGCCGAATTGCGCGCGACCATCGCCGCGCATGCCGACACGATCTATCACCCGGTCTCGACCTGCCGCATGGGCAGCGACGCGCAGTCGGTGGTGGACCCGCAACTGCGCGTGCGCGGCGTGAGCGGACTGCGCATCGCCGACGCCTCGGTCATGCCGACGCTGATTGGCGGCAACACGAACGCGCCGACGGTCATGATCGGCGAGCGGGCGGCCGACTTCATGACGCAGGCGCGCCGCACCCACGGCGATGCGCACGACGATACGAGCCGTGCAGGCATGGCGGTCTGACGCAGGCCTTTCCTCCGGCTTCATCCGACCCGCGCGCATGCCGCTCCCCGTAAAACGGGGCGGCTCGCGCGTTTCCCCATGAACGTGCATTGACGAAAAGCACGTGCGGCAGGTGGTTTTCGTTAAATACTGTACGGTGCGTCGCTCGCACCCATTTTCGAGATTTCGCACTCCCTATAATCGCGCCCGCAGTGGGGCGTGTCAGTTGGCGCGTCCGCGAACCGGAGGAGCCGCGTCGATGAGTATCAACGTCTTTCAATTATTGGAAACGGTCCTGAGCGACGATGTCGTCAAAACCTTGTCCACCCGTTTCGGCCTCACACCTGAATACACCCGCCGGATCACCGGCGCCGCCGCGCCCGCGCTCGTCGCGGCCGTCATGCACCGGGGCAGCACGGCCGAGGGCGCGCGCAATCTTTTTGCGGCCATCATGTCGCCCGCGGCGAACGCCCAGATCGGCAAGCAACTGCCCAGCCTGCTCTCGAACACGGCGAGCCTTTCCGCGCTCGAAGCGGGGGGCCGCGAACTGATCCAGAAGGCGACCGGCACGAACGTCGGCGCACTGTCCGATGCCGTGGCCGAGCATACGGGTGCGCCGCAATCGACGGCTTTCGCGCTGTGCGGCGTGGTCGGCGCAACGCTGATGGGCATTCTGAAGCAGCATTTCACGCAATCGCAGGGTTCTGTAGGACAACTGCCTACCTTGCTTGGCCATCAATTGCCGGCGGTCAGCGCGCACCTCACCGACCGGATTGCGAGCGCGATCGGTCTCGGCAGCGCGGCGGCCTTTGGTGCGGCAATTCTTGCGAAGCTCAAGGACGTATCGGCGCATCTCGCGCATCCGCATCCGCAGCCGCCGTCGCAGCCGGTGGCGAACTCGTGGCCGCCGCAGACCCTCGACCGCGAACCCGCGCCGCCGAGTCAGCGCAGCCATGCGTGGATCGTGTGGCTGCTCGCGCTGCTGGTCCTCGCCATCGCCTTTTTCGCGCTGCGCTCGTGCCAGCGTGACGAATCCGCCGACTCGGCCGCGCAGCCCGAGCCGGCCGCGAGCGCGGTACCGGCCGCGGTGCCGGCAGCCGAACCGGCCTCCGAGGTTTCGGCGCCTGTCGTCGCGTCCGGGGCCTCGGCTGCCGTTGCTGCAACGGCAGCAAGCGATACGGCCTCGGCTCCCGCGGCACCCGCACCGACACAGGATGCGCACCTGTCGTTCACGGTGAGCAACGCCGGCGTACCGACGATTGCGGCGACGGTCGGCAGCGAAGCCGAGAAAGCGCAACTCCTCGACGTGCTGACGAAGAAGTTCGGAGCGGGAAAGTTCGCAGTCAACGTGACGATCGACCCGGCGACGAAGCCGGCTGGATGGCTCGCGCACCTCGACGGTCTCCTGCCGCTGATGGCGCTGCCGGGCGCTGAAGTGAAGATCGACGGTACGCACGTCGAACTGAGCGGCGCGGCGGCGGATGCGAAGGCGGGCTGGCTCGACAAGCTCAAGGCGTTGTTCGGCTCGGCCTTCGACGTCAGCGCGTTCAACGCGCAGCAAGCCGTGGCGAGCGCGACGCAGTCCTTCCGCGATGCGATCAAGGGCCTCTTCGGCGCCGACGCTTCGTGCGCGGCCGACGACGTATCGAAAGTGCTGAACCTGCAGGTCGTGAACTTCGCGACGGGCAGCTCGGCCGTGCCGGCAACGGCAGCCGACGACCTGCGCCAGTCGGCGAAGGTGCTCGATACGTGCGCGAAGAACGGCAAGCCGGTGGCGCTGGAAGTGGCGGGCTATTCGGACAACGTGGGCGACGCGGCAGCCAACCTCGCGCTTTCGAAGCAGCGCGCGCTGGCCGTGCGTAGCTACCTCGTAGCGCAGGGCACGCCGCTCGGCACGCTGAGCGCGCAAGGCTATGGCGATGCGAAACCCGTCGACAGCAACGATACCGAAAGCGGCCGGTTCCACAACCGTCGCATCGAGTTCGTGCCGCAGCAGTAGGCGGGTGGGGATGGCTTGAAGGAGGCCGCCCGGCGCGAACCGGGCGGTTTTTCATTGGCTGCGGGCGCCCCCCTCCAACCCCGGCGGCCGCACGAAATCGTCGAGAAACGACGAGGGCTTGCCGAACTCCTCGCGCGCCACGTCGAGCCACGCGCGCGCCGCATGCGACAGATAGGCGTTGCGCTTCCAGCCGATCGCCATGTCCCACGCGATCTCCGGTTCGCTCACCGGCAGGCAGGTGAAGCGCGCCGAATCGAGCCGCCGCACGTAAGGCGCGGGCAGAAGTGCGATCCCCACGCCCGCGAGTACCAGCGCCGCCATCAGATCCCAGTGCCCGCTGCGCCCCACGATCTGCGGCACGTAGCCGGCCGCGCGGCAGGCGTGCAGCACGACGTCGTTGAGCGCGAGACTTTCGCCATAGAACACGAACGGTTCGGCGGCGAGGTCGGCGAGCGGCACGGTCGCGGCGCCGTCCCAGCGCGAGCCTTTCGGCGCGACGAGCCACAGCACCTCGTGCGAGATCGGCAACACGTCGATGGCCGCCGGATCGACGGGCTGCAGGACGCCGCCCAGTTCCAGTTCGCCCGAAATCAGCGCCGCTTCGATCGCGCGCGAACCCTGCTCGAAAAGCTTCAACTCGATCCTCGGGTAGCGCTGACGGAACGCCGCGATGGCCGGCGTGAACAGCGACCCGCCCATCGGCGGAATGCCGATGGTCAGCTCGCCGCGGCCCAGCGTGGCCAGATCGGCAAGCTCGGCTTCCAGCTGCGCCTGCGCCGCGAGCACGTCCTGGCCGCGTTGCCAGACGACGCGGCCCGCGTCGGTGAGCACCATCTGGCGGGCATCGCGCAGCAGCAACTGGGTGCCGGTTTCATCCTCCAGCGCCTTGACCATCTTGCTGATGGTCGGCTGGGTGACGTGCATGGCCTCGGCGGCAGCGGTGAAGCTCTGCTGCCGGACCACCTCGATGAAATAGCGAAGCGCGCGCAGTTCCACGGTCGTGACCTTTAATTCCAGATTGGAATGACTTCGATAAATCTAAGTCATTTTATTTATGTTGCGGTGCAACCTATACTGACTTCCATCGAAACGCCAGCCAGGGTTTGCCATGATCGCTCCGACCTCTCCCTCCTCCCGCAACGCTCCGCAAGACGCGGGCGGACTGGCGCGCGTGGGCCGGATCGCCGCTCAGTCGGCGTTGCTGGCCGGCGTCTGGTTTGCCGCCGACGCGCTCGTGCGCGTCACGCACCTGCCGGTGCCGTCGGGCGTGGTCGGTCTCGTGGCGCTGCTCGCGCTGCTTTTTTGCGGCGGCGTTGCGCCGCGCTGGGTGAAGGCCGGCGCCGACTGGCTGCTCTCCGACATGCTGCTCTTTTTCATTCCGGCCGCCGTGGCGGCGGTTCAGTACGGCGGCCTGTTTCGCGCCGACGGATGGCGCCTCGCGCTCGTGGTGATGGGCGGCACGCTGATGGTGATGGTGGCGGTGGCGATTGCCGTGGAGCAGGCCGCGCGGCTCGAACGGCGCCTCGCGCTGCGCCGGGTGCAGCACGCGCGTCTTCAGCATGCGCGCGCCTGACCTGGCGATCCGCGCCTTGTTTCGCATCGCAGCCTGACCGATCGCTTTCCAGGATGAACCCGTCATGAACACGCTTCTTTCCTCCCTGTTCGCCGACGACGCCGCACGCCTGATCGCCGCCGCCTGCTTCATCGCCACGGTCGCGCTCTATTTCGCCTCCAAGTCGCTCTACGCGCGCTTTCACTCGCCGTGGCTCACGCCGCTCGTCGCGGTGCCCGTCGTGCTGGGTGCGATCGTGCTCGCGCTGCACATTCCGTATCCCGTCTACTTTGCCGATACGCGCTGGCTCATGTGGCTGCTCGGGCCCGCGACGGTCGCGTTCGCCGTGCCGATCTACGAGTACCGCGAGCTCATCAAGCGTCACTGGATCTCGCTGACGGTGGGCGTGACGGTGGGCATCGTCGTCGCGGTGGGCGGCTCGCTCGCGCTCGCGAAGCTGCTGCATCTCGCGCCCGATCTGCAGCGCAGCCTGATGACGCGCTCGATCTCGACGCCGTTCGCGCTCGCGGTGTCCGACAAGATTCACGCGCCGCGCGACCTCACCGCGCTCTTCGTGATTGCCACGGGTGTGTGCGGGATGCTGTTCGGCGAACTCGTGCTGGCGTGCGTGCCGCTGCGCACGCGCCTCGCGCGCGGTGCGCTGTTCGGCGCGGCCGCACACGGCGTGGGCACCGCGAAGGCGCGCGAACTCGGCAGCGAGGAAGGCGTGGTGGCGAGCCTCACGATGATGATCGCGGGCGTGGCCATGGTGCTGCTCGCACCGGCGCTGGGATTCCTGCCGATCTGATCCGGCAGCGGCGACTGGCGATCTCGCGTCGGCCCGGCGCGTCAAACACCGGCGCCGCGCGGCGCCAGGCCGCTCGCGCGGCCGTCATCCCGATTTGCTACAATCACGCCTCGACTCCGAGGAGCGCTGCGACGGGTTCGCCCCGCCAGGCTCGGAGACGCTCAATCCGGCACTCTGTTTTCGCAAATATCCCGAGGTATCCCGTGGATTTCGCGATGCGAATGCCGCATCGAAACGGCGCTCACGTCTTTAATTTCTAGGTCAATTTTAGAAAGGAGGGCGTGATGAACGCCGCAATTCCGCAAGATCAAGCCAAGGATTTCGTCGTCGCCGACATGTCGCTTGCCGCCTGGGGCCGCAAGGAACTCGACATCGCCGAAACCGAAATGCCCGGTCTCGTGCAAACGCGCGAAGAATACAAGGCGCAGCAGCCGCTGAAGGGTGCGCGCATCGCGGGTTCGCTGCACATGACGATCCAGACAGGCGTGCTGATCGAGACGCTGACGGCGCTGGGCGCCGACGTGCGCTGGGCCTCGTGCAACATCTTCTCGACCCAGGATCACGCTGCCGCTGCCATCGCCGCGGGTGGCACGCCGGTGTTCGCATTCAAGGGCGAATCGCTCGACGAATACTGGGAATTCTCGCACCGCATCTTCGAATGGCCGAATGGCGAGTTCGCCAACATGATCCTCGACGACGGCGGCGACGCCACGCTGCTGCTGATCCTCGGCTCGAAGGCTGAGAAGGACCGCTCGGTCATCGCCAAGCCGACGAACGAGGAAGAAGTCGCGCTGTACAAGTCGATCGCTGCGCACCTCGACATCGATCCGGCGTGGTACTCGAAGCGCCTCGCGCACATCAAGGGCGTGACGGAAGAAACCACGACGGGCGTGCACCGCCTGTACCAGATGGAAAAGGAAGGGCGTCTGCCGTTCCCGGCCATCAACGTGAACGACTCGGTCACGAAGTCGAAGTTCGACAACCTGTACGGCTGCCGCGAATCGCTCGTCGACGGCATCAAGCGCGCGACCGATGTGATGATCGCGGGCAAGATCGCCGTCGTGGCCGGTTACGGCGACGTGGGCAAGGGCTGCGCGCAGTCGCTGCGCGGCCTGGGCGCCACCGTGTGGGTGACCGAAATCGATCCGATCTGCGCGCTGCAGGCGGCGATGGAAGGCTACCGCGTCGTGACGATGGAATACGCCGCCGACAAGGCCGACATCTTCGTGACGGCCACCGGCAACTACCACGTGCTGAACCACGATCACCTGAAGGCGATGCGCCACAACGCGATCGTCTGCAACATCGGCCACTTCGACTCGGAAATCGACGTCGCTTCCACGCGTCAGTATCAGTGGGACAACATCAAGCCGCAGGTCGACCACATCATCTTCCCGGACGGCAAGCGCATCATCCTGCTGGCCGAAGGCCGCCTCGTGAACCTCGGCTGCGCCACGGGCCACCCGTCGTTCGTGATGTCGAACTCGTTCACGAACCAGACGCTCGCGCAGATCGAACTGTTCACGCAAGGGCAGAAGTACGAGAACAAGGTGTACGTGCTGCCGAAGCATCTCGACGAGAAGGTCGCGCGCCTGCACCTCGCGCGCATCGGCGCGAACCTGACCGTGCTGTCCGACGACCAGGCTTCGTACATCGGCGTGGACAAGAACGGCCCGTTCAAGCCGAACCACTACCGCTACTGATCCAGGCTTAAGCCGGGTTTAAGTCGTTGGCGGGATGCTGGGGCGGGGGGGGGGGGGGGGGGGGGGGGGGGCGCGCCCCCCCCCCCCCCCCCCCCCCCCC
>NZ_JBANLK010000021.1:0-108323 GCF_054968425.1 Paraburkholderia sp. AV2 | reverse complement strand
CGTCTGCTGGAACATCTTCAGCCGAGCTGAGCGGCCATTTTGAACTGGCCTTTTAGGTATGCGCCAGGATCTGTTGCGGCGGCACAGGTTGGTCTGGTTTATCCATAGGTGGACAATTTGTTAATATATGGAACCGTGCTGCCCGGGATCAGCGGATTGCGCGACTATCCAGACACCTTCCCCGATGCGGAGGAGACGCCTTGCCTACCACCCGAATCGGCCACGTCCGTTTCCTGATGCTGTTCCTCGTGTTCGCGGGAACCGTCATTAATTATGTGGACCGCGCCAACCTTTCCGTGGCCGCGCCGCTGCTCAAGCACGAATTCGGCCTCGGTCCGGTCGAGATCGGCCTGCTGTTTTCCGCTTATGCGTGGACGTACGTGATCGCCAATATTCCCGGCGGCTGGGTCGTCGACCGCTTCGGCTCGCGCGTCATGTATGCGCTCGCGGTGCTGGTCTGGTCCGCGTTCACGGTCGCCCAGGGCTGCGCCGGGCGTTACGCGACGATCTTCGGACTGCGGCTGGGCGTCGGCGTGGCAGAAGCGCCGACGTTTCCGGTCAACAACCGCGTGGTGTCGATCTGGTTTACGCAACGCGAGCGCGGCACCGCGACGAGCGTCTATCTCGTGGGCCAGTACATCGGCATGGCGGCGCTTACGCCGGCGCTGTTCTGGATCGCGCACGCCTTTGGCTGGCGCACGATCTTCTACGCGACGGGCGCGGTCGGCGTCGTCTGGGCGGGCGTCTGGTATCTGCTTTATCGCGATCCCGAAGATTGCTCGTGGGTTGGAGAGGCCGAACTGCAGCACATCCGCAGCGGCGGGGCGCTGGTCGGTTCGAACCACACCAGCGGCAAAGGGGTCGCGGCCGGAGGGGCAAAGAGTTCGAAGTTCCCGTGGCGCAAGCTGGCCATCGTGTTCCGCAATCGCCAGATCGTTGCGATCTGCATGGGCAAGTTCGCATCCCTCTCGTCGCTGTACTTCTTTTTGACGTGGTTTCCGAGCTATCTGATCAGCGAGCGCCACATGGCCGTGCTGAAAGCCGGTGGAGCGGCCGCCGTGCCGTTCATTGCGGCGTCGATAGGCGTGGTGGCGGGCGGTGCGCTGTCCGATTTCCTGCTGCGGCGTGGCGCGAGTGTGGGGGCCGCGCGCAAGACCCCGATCATCACGGGCCTCCTGCTCGTGCCCACCATGACGCTGTCGCTTCTTACCGACAGCAACGCGGTCGTCATTGCGATCATGTCGTTCGCGTTCTTCGCGCAGGGGGTGGCGTCCGCTTCCTGGTCGCTGATCGGCGACATTGCGCCGAAGAGCATGATCGGCATCACCGGCGGCGCCGTGAACTTCGCGGGCAACCTCTCCGGTATCGTTACGCCGATTGCGATCGGCTTCATCCTGCGCGAGACCGGTTCGTTCGGCTGGGCGCTCGGGCTCATCAGCGTGTTCGCCGTGATGGGCGCGCTGGCTTATACGTTCCTGCTGGGCGAAGTGAAGCGTATCGAAATCGGCGATGAGCCTGCCGGCGATGTTGCCGTGGGCGAAACGGCAAAGTCGACGCTGGACTGAGGCGACGCGAGCGGTTCCGCAATAAGTGAAAAAGGCGCTCGACCGCGAGGTCGAGCGCCTTTTCTATCGTCGCGCGTCGTGCGCCGCGCTTACGAGATGCGCTTCGCCAGCTCCGCGGCCTTGCCGACGTACGACGCCGGCGTCATGTCGAGCAGACGCCGCCTGGCATCTTCAGGAATCGCGAGACCCGACACGAAGGTCTGCAGCGCTTCGCGCGTGATGCCCTTGCCGCGCGTGAGCTCCTTCAGCTGCTCATAGGGATTCTCGATGCCATAGCGGCGCATCACGGTCTGCACGGGCTCGGCCAGCACTTCCCAGGTGGCGTCGAGGTCGTCGTTCAGACGCTGCGGGTTCACTTCGAGCTTGTCGAGACCGCGGATCAGCGCGTCGTACGCGAGCAGCGAGTAGCCGAAGGCCACGCCGATATTGCGCAGCACCGTCGAGTCCGTGAGGTCGCGCTGCCAGCGCGAAACCGGCAGCTTGTCGGCGAGGTGGCGCAGCGTGGCGTTGGCGAGGCCGAGGTTGCCTTCCGAGTTCTCGAAGTCGATCGGATTGACCTTGTGCGGCATCGTCGACGAGCCGATTTCGCCGGCCTTGGTCCTCTGCTTGAAGTAGCCGAGCGAGATGTAGCCCCACACGTCGCGATCGAGGTCGAGCAGGATCGTGTTCGCGCGCGCGATCGCGTCGAAGAGTTCCGCCATGTAGTCGTGCGGCTCGATCTGGATCGTGTACGGGTTGAAGGTGAGCTTCAGGCGCTGCTCGACGACTTCCTTCGAGAACGCTTCCCAGTCGAATTCCGGGTAGGCCGAGAGGTGCGCATTGAAGTTGCCCACCGCGCCGTTCATCTTGCCGAGCAGTTCGACCTTCTCGATGCGCGAGATTGCGCGCGCGAGACGCGCCGCGACGTTGGCGATTTCCTTGCCGAGCGTGGTCGGGCTGGCGGGCTGGCCGTGCGTGCGCGAGAGCATCGGCTGGTCGGCGTGGGCGTGGGCGAGCTTCACGAGGCGCTCATACACCGAGCGCAGCGCCGGCAGGATCACGTGTTCGCGCGCGCCCGCGAGCATGAGGCCGTGCGAGGTATTGTTGATGTCTTCCGAAGTGCAGGCGAAGTGGATGAATTCGCTTGCGCGCTCCAGTTCCGGCTGGCCCTTCACCGATTCCTTGAGCCAGTACTCGACCGCCTTGACGTCGTGGTTCGTCACGCGCTCGATGTCCTTGATGCGCGCGGCGTCGTGCGCCGTGAAGTTTTCGGCGAGCTTGAGCAGGAACTGCTCCGACGCTTCCGAGAAACGCGGCACTTCCGCGAAGCCGGCCTGCGACAGCGCGATCAGCCAGTGGATTTCCACGGTCACGCGGTTGCGCATGAACGCGGCTTCCGAGAGCCAGTCGCGCAGGGCTTCGGTCTTCGAGGCGTAGCGGCCGTCGAGCGGGGAGAGCGCGTTGAGCGCGAAGAGGGTATCGGGACGGGTATCGGACATGATTAGGGACGTAACGCGGGAAGTTACGCTCGCTGGGGTTAGACTCGAAAGCAGTCGGCCTGGAGACGGCGGGAACCGCACATTTTATCACCTTGCTGACAGGCGGCCGCCGGCGCAACAGGCCGTGTCATGCGGGCTCGCGGTGCCGCGCGGACGGCTCTTTTGGCGCGCCGCCGCGCCGGCGCGTGGCGCTCTGGCTAAAATGCCGACTTCACGTCACTGACCGCCGACCCGCATGGAACTCAAATGGCTCGAAGACTTCGTTTCGCTCGCGGAAACGCATAGTTTCAGCCGTTCCGCCGAGCTGCGCCACGTTACGCAGCCGGCGTTCTCGCGTCGCATCCAGGCACTCGAATCCTGGCTCGGCACGGAACTGATCGATCGTTCGGTTTATCCGACACGCCTGACTGCCGCGGGGCAGGTGTTCTACGAGCAGGCGCTCGCCATGCTTTCGCAGTTCCACGAGGCGCGCACGCTGCTGCGCGGCCACACGGCAACACCAGCGGCGACCATCGAGTTCGCCGTGCCGCATACGATTTCGCTGACCTATTTCCCGCGCTGGCTGCAGCGCATCGAGGCGAAGCTGGGCCGCATTCATACGCGTCTGCGTGCGCTCAACGTGCACGACGCGGTGCTCTCGCTCGTCGAGGGCGGCTGCGATCTCGTGATGGGTTATCACCATCCCAGCCATCCGGTGACCCTCGATCCCGCGCGCTACGACACGCTCACGCTCGGCATCGAACCCATCAGTCCGTATTCCGCCGTGCAGCGCGCCGGGCGCCCCCGTTACACGCTGCCCGGCACGGCGGACGCGCCCGCGCCTTACCTCTCCTATACGCCGAACGCCTATCTAGGCCGCATGACCGAGGTGATCATTGCCAACGCACCGGCACGGCTGTACCTCGACCGCGTCTACGAAACCGATATGGCCGAAGGGCTCAAGGCGATGGCGCTGGCGGGACATGGCATCGCGTTTCTGCCGCATAGCGCGGTGGAGGATGCCGTGGCGCAGGGCCGGCTGATCCGGCTCGACCGCGGCACGCGCGGCGCGCCGGAGGGGCAGTTCACGCTCGACATGGAGATCCGCCTCTATCGCGACAAGCTCGCCGCGCAGGGCGACGATGCGCGCCAGGCGCTCGTGCGCGAGCTATGGGACGCCGTGAGTGCGGAACTCGCCGAACTGGCGGCGCCTGACCGACGGGCAAACTGACGAAGCGGTAACCTGGGCCCGGGCCCGCGACACGTTTTTTCGACTTCGGGAACGTTATGCATGAAAAGCATAACGGGATGATCAAACGGCATTGGATTTCACGTGGGCGTTTTCTCACAATTGCACCATTCATTCGATCGCCGGAGCGTTCATGTCTTCCCAAATGCAGTCGGTTCCTTCGTATCTCCACGCCGACAACCTCGGCCCCTGGGGCAACTATCTTCGTCAGGTCGACCGCGTGGCGCCGTATCTCGGCTCGCTCTCGCGCTGGCTCGAAACGCTCAAGCGTCCGAAGCGCATCCTGATCGTGGACGTGCCCATCGAGCTCGATAACGGCACCGTCGCGCATTTCGAAGGCTATCGCGTACAGCACAACGTTTCGCGCGGTCCCGGCAAGGGCGGCGTGCGTTACCACCAGGACGTTACGCTCTCCGAAGTGATGGCGCTGTCCGCGTGGATGTCGGTGAAGAACGCGGCCGTGAACGTGCCGTACGGCGGTGCCAAGGGCGGTATCCGCGTCGATCCGCGCACGCTCTCGCGCGGCGAACTCGAACGCGTGACGCGCCGCTACACCAGCGAAATCGGCATCATCATCGGGCCGAACACCGACATTCCCGCTCCGGACGTCAATACGAACGAGCAGATCATGGCGTGGATGATGGACACCTACTCGATGAACCAGGGCCAGACGGCCACGGGCGTCGTGACGGGCAAGCCCATCACGCTCGGCGGCTCGCTCGGCCGCCGCGAGGCAACGGGCCGCGGCGTGTTCGTGGTCGGTTGCGAAGCCGCGCGCCGCACGGGTCTCTCGGTCGAAGGCGCACGCATTGCCGTGCAGGGCTTCGGCAACGTGGGCGGGATCGCCGCGCGCCTGTTCCAGGAAGCGGGCGCGAAGGTCGTCGCCGTGCAGGATCACACCGGCTCGCTCCATAACGCGAACGGCATGGATGCGGCGGCGCTGCTGGAGCACGTCGCGAAGACGGGCGGCGTGGCAGGTTTCGCCGGCGCCGACGTGCTCGCGAACGACGAATTCTGGACCGTCGAGACCGACATCCTGATCCCGGCCGCGCTGGAAAACCAGATCACCGAGAAGAACGCACCGAAGATCCGCACGAAGATCATCGTGGAAGGCGCGAACGGCCCGACCACGACGGCGGCCGACGACATTCTCCACGACAAGGGCGTCCTCGTGATTCCCGACGTGGTGGCGAACGCGGGCGGTGTGACCGTTTCGTACTTCGAGTGGGTGCAGGACTTCTCGAGCTTCTTCTGGACGGAAGGCGAAATCAACGAGCGCCTGGAGCGCGTGATGCGCGAAGCGTTCGCGGCGGTCTGGCAGGTGGCGAGCGAAAACAAGGTGTCGGTGCGTACGGCGGCGTTCATCGTGGCGTGCAAGCGCATTCTGATGGCGCGCGAAATGCGCGGCCTGTACCCTTGATGCGCCTCTGATCGACACGACGATCGTGACAACGCGGGCGTGATAGCGCTCGCTACAGCGCAGTATCGGGAAGCGGACGGGACCTTGGCGGGGCCGTCCGCTTTTTTGCGCTTTTTGTATTCCGGGGACTTCAACAGCCTTTCAGATTTATTACTTTGCTACACTGGCGCCGGTTTTGGCCCGGGAGACCGCACCGATGAAAATCAAAAAGGCCGTGCTTGTTCTCGCTACCCTCGGTTTCTTCGCTGCAAGCGCGCACGCGCAGGATTCCGGCACGCTCAGGAAGATCAAGGACACCGGCGTCATCTCGCTCGGCCATCGCGAATCGTCGATCCCGTTTTCCTATTACGACGACAAGCAGAATGTGATTGGCTACTCGCAGGATTTTGCGCTGAAGATCGTGGCTGCCGTGAAAACGACGCTGAACATGCCGAACCTGAAGGTCAAACTCGTGCCGGTCACCTCGCAGAACCGCATCCCGCTCGTGCAGAACGGCACGGTGGACTTCGAGTGCGGTTCGACCACGAACAACGTCGAGCGTCAGCAGCAGGTGGCCTTCTCGAACACGATCTTCGTGATCGGCACGCGACTCATGACGAGGAAGGACTCGGGAATCAAGGACTTCGCCGACCTCAAGGGCAGGACCGTCGTGACGACGGCGGGCACGACGTCCGAGCGCCTTCTGCGCAAGATGAACCAGGACAAGAACATGGGCATGAACATCATCAGCGCGAAGGACCACGGCGAGTCGTTCCTGACGCTTTCGACGGGTCGTGCGGCGGCGTTCGTGATGGACGACGCGCTGCTCGCGGGCGAGCGCGCGAAGTCGAACAGTCCGGGAGACTTCGTGATCGCAGGCAGGCCGCAGTCGCATGAGGTGTACGGCTGCATGATGCGCAAGGACGATCCCGGGTTCAAGAAGGTCGTGGACGAGGCCATCGCGAAGGTCGAGACCTCCGGCGAGGGAGAGGCGATCTACACGAAGTGGTTCGAGTCGCCGATTCCGCCGAAGGGCCTGAATCTGAACTTCCCGGAAAGCGACGACATGAAGACGTTGTTCAAGAATCCGAACGACAAGGCGATCAACTGAGGCCGGGTATCGACTCCGCTTTGCCTCGGCGAGGGTTGCGTTCGCGCCCTTCGAGGCCGGGTATGATTCGGAAACTATCCGCGCCGGCTGTTTCGTCGTTTGCAGGGGCGCGTCGAGCCTCGTGAGAGGTCTTCAGAAAAGGTCGCAAGATGATTTCAATCAAGAACGTGTCGAAGTGGTACGGCCAGTTCCAGGTGCTGGCCGACTGCACGACAGAAGTGAAGAAGGGCGAGGTGGTGGTGGTCTGCGGGCCATCGGGCTCGGGCAAGTCCACGCTCATCAAGACCGTCAATGGGCTCGAACCGTTCCAGCAGGGTGAGATTCTCGTGAACGGACAGTCGGTGGGCGACAAGAAGACCAATCTGTCGAAGCTGCGCTCGAAAGTCGGCATGGTGTTCCAGCACTTCGAACTATTCCCGCATCTTTCGATTACCGAGAACCTCACGCTCGCGCAGATCAAGGTACTGGGCCGCAGCAAGGACGAGGCGACCGACAAGGGTCTCAAGCTCCTCGACCGCGTGGGCCTGCGCTCGCAGGCGGACAAGTTTCCGGGTCAGCTCTCGGGCGGGCAGCAGCAGCGCGTGGCGATTGCGCGCGCGCTTTCGATGGACCCGATCGCCATGCTGTTCGACGAGCCGACCTCGGCGCTCGACCCCGAAATGATCAACGAAGTGCTCGACGTCATGGTCGAACTCGCGCAGGAGGGCATGACGATGATGTGCGTGACGCACGAGATGGGCTTCGCAAAGAAGGTCGCGCACCGCGTGATCTTCATGGACCGCGGCCTCATCGTCGAGGACGATCGCAAGGAAGACTTCTTCGCGAACCCGAAGTCGGATCGCGCGAAGGAGTTTCTCGCGAAGATCCTGCACTAGGCGGGCGGGCACAGACAGGCGCCGCGCGCTACTCGCCCCAGGTCTGCAGCGCGAAGGCGGCTTCGGCGTCCACGGTCTCGACCGCGGGTGTGACGACCCGCGGCGGGCAGGGCGCGCTCGCCGAGGCATCGGTTGCCGGGTTCTTCAGCTTGTCGAGCACCTTCTGCGGCACCGGCACGCTCGCCTGCGCGATCACGTCGCCGTTCTGGAACATCAGCAGATCGCCGGGCGCAAAGCGCGTCCAGATTTCGTTGTCGGTGAGCGGCGCAGTGGCGATCACCGCCACGCGATCTTCGGGCGTCGTGTATTTCGCGAAGTCGATCGAAACGTCGGCATCGACCAGATGCGCCGTCGAGAACGGCCAGCGGCGCACGAGATAGTAGAGATGTGTCGAGCAGTGCGCGAAGAGCGCCTGGCCGTTCGACATCAGGAAATTGAACACGCCGGACTGCGTGATCTCGCGCGTGAGCGACGCCAGTTCCGCAAAGAGCTCGGGAAGCGGCGGCTGGGAGCCCGGGAACGCCTTGCGCAAACCCTGCAGCAGCGAGCAGAACGCCAGCTCGCTATCGGTCGTACCGACCGGCTGATACACGCCCGACATGGCCGGATTGAAGTCGTGCAGGTCGCCGTTGTGCGCGAAGATCCAGTGGCGGCCCCACAGCTCGCGCATGAACGGGTGGCAGTTTTCGAGCTGGATGTGGCCCTGCGTAGCCTTGCGGATATGCGCGATGGTGTTGCGCGACTTGATCGGGTAGCGCTTGACCATCTCGGCAATCGGCGAGTGCGCGGAGGCCTGATGGTCGATGAAGAGCCGGCAGGCCTTGTCTTCGAAGAACGCGATGCCCCAGCCGTCGGCGTGGTGATCGGTGACGCCGCCGCGCGCCGCGAATCCGGTGAAGGAGAACGTGACGTCCGTCGGCGCGGCGCAGTTCATTCCAAGAAGTTGGCACATGGCTAAAGCGTGATGCGGCGGGCGGAGCGATCCGGTGAACCGGTACAATGATGATTTTCCAAGCATATCACCGGGCTGCGCGCCGCCAATACGAATTTTGTCGGATGCTTTCCACGCCGAGCGTGAAAGAGCCTGGTTGTCGCGCCCGCGCGACGATCTCCGTGCATCGAAACCCATGAACGCCTCTTCCCAGACCATTCTCACGCTCACCCGCCCCGACGACTGGCACCTGCACGTGCGCGACGGCGCCATGCTCGCGGCGGTGCTGCCGCATACCGCGCGCCAGTTCGGCCGCGCGATCATCATGCCGAACCTGAAGCCGCCGGTCACGACGACCGAACAGGCCGCCGCGTACCGCGACCGCATTCTGGCGGCGCTGCCTGAGGGCGCGCGCTTCGAGCCGCTGATGACGCTTTATCTGACCGACAACACGCCGCCCGACGAGATTCGCCGCGCGCGCGAAAGCGGCTTCGTGCATGGCGTGAAGCTGTATCCGGCAGGCGCGACGACCAACTCGGACGCCGGCGTGACCGATATCCGCAAGTGCGCGAAGACGCTGGAGGCCATGCAGGAAGTGGGTATGCCGCTTCTCGTGCACGGCGAGGTGACGAATGCCGACATCGATTTGTTCGACCGCGAGAAGGTGTTCATCGACCGCGTGATGACGCCGCTGCGCCGCGACTTTCCGGCGCTGAAGGTGGTGTTCGAGCACATCACGACGAAGGACGCGGTCGACTACATCCGCGCCGATCGTGCCGCCCCGGGCCTGCTGGGTGCGACGATCACGCCGCATCACCTGCTCTACAACCGCAACGCGATCTTCCAGGGCGGCATTCGTCCGCACTACTACTGCCTGCCGGTGCTCAAGCGCGAGACGCATCGCGTGGCGCTCGTCGAGGCGGCGACCTCGGGCGACGCGCGCTTTTTCCTCGGCACGGACAGCGCGCCGCATCCGAAGGGGCTGAAGGAGCATGCGTGCGGTTGCGCGGGCTGCTACACGGCGCTGCATGCGCTCGAACTCTACGCCGAGGCGTTCGACAACGCGGGCGCGCTCGACAAGCTCGAAGGTTTCGCGAGTTTCCACGGTGCCGACTTCTACGGCCTGCCGCGCAGTGCCGAAAAAGTGACGCTGCGTCGCGAAGAGTGGACGCTGCCGGCCGAGGTGGCGGCGGGCGACGTGCCGGTCGTGCCGCTGCGCGGCGGCGAAACGATCGGCTGGCGCTTCGTCTGAGTATGCGCGGTTGGGATGTCGCGCTCGTTGCCTTTGTTATGTGAAGTGGACTTGCCGGGCGGCGCGGTGAAGCGCGCCGCGCCGGGTTTTGCCGATATCGACTGGACGAGGCCCTGGTTCGCGCAGGTCGCAGAACGCGGCGTGCGCTGGCAGCAGGCCGCGCGGCGCCGCGCGGGCGGCCCGGTGGGCGAGTTGGACGCCGCCGCCGCATCCGCCGAAGTCACGACAGGGCGCGGGCAGCGCCTCGCCTTTATCCCGCAGGACGAACTTCCGCCCGATACGGCTTACGAGGCCCATATCGCGGCCACCGGCCGGGTGCCGACGCGCCACAATCTGCATGACTTCTTCAATGCGCTCAGCTGGTTTCAGTTTCCGCGCATCAAGGCCGCGTTGAGCGCACGCGGCTCGGCGCTGGTCGATGCGCTGGGCGTTGGGCCCACGCGCGGCGGCACGCGTGACGCGCTGACCGTGTTCGACGAGAATGCCGTGCTGTTCGCCTGCGCCGATGCCGCGCTCGGCGCCGCACTGCGATCGTTCGACTGGAAGGCGCTCTTTATCGACAGCCGGGCCGCATGGGGCGAATGCTGCGAGGTCCGCTGCTTCGGGCACGCGCTGCTGGAAAAGCTCGTCACGCCGTACAAGGCGTGCACCGCGCATGCGTGGATCGTCGACGTGCCCGCCGACTACTTCTCGTGCACGCGCGCCGCCCGCGACGCGTTTCTCGACGCAACGGTGAGCCGTGCGCTCCTCGAAGACAGCGAATTCAACGGCCGGATGTTCGCGCCGCTGCCCGTGCTCGGAATACCCGGCTGGTGGCCCGAAAACGGAACCCCCTCGTTTTACGACGATTCGTCGGTGTTTCGCGCCGGGCGGCGGGCGCGTCCCGCGGCGGATGGTAAAATCGCGGTCAGCAAAGCAGGCCAGGCAGTCGCGGCTTCGGCGGTTTCGGCCGTCGGGGGCGAGGAAAGTCCGGACTCCACAGGGCAGGGTGATGGCTAACGGCCATCCGTGGCGACACGCGGAACAGGGCAACAGAGAACAGACCGCCGATGGCCCGATTTCGGTCGGGATCAGGTAAGGGTGAAACGGTGCGGTAAGAGCGCACCGCGTCTGCGGTGACGTAGACGGCACGGCAACCTCCACCCGGAGCAATTCCAAGTAGGCTGGCTAGCATCTTCGAGATGCAGGACGGGGCCCCCGTCACGTCAGCGGGTAGGAAGCTTGAGCGCGTCAGCAATGGCGCGCCTAGAGGAATGGCTGCCACGCGCAGGGCGCCGCAAGGCGTCCCGCGTGCACAGAATCCGGCTTATCGGCCTGCTTTGCCAACCTCATGATGCAAAAAAGCCGGCGTGGGCCTTGTGACCGCGCCGGCTTTTTTCGTTTTTTTCCTCGCGAACGCCGCAAGCGCGGGCGCCGGATCGCCGGCGAACTCAGGCCGCGACGATCTCGAACGAGTGCGTGATCTCGGCCGTCTTGCCGATCATGATCGACGCCGAGCAGTACTTGTCGTGCGACAGGTTGATTGCGCGCTCGACGGTAGCCGGGTTCAGGTTCTTGCCCGTCACCGTGAAATGGAAGTGGATCTTCGTGAAAACCTTCGGGTCTTCGCTGGCGCGCTCGGCCTTCAGCGTCACGTTGCAGCCGCTGATTTCCTGACGGCTTTTCTTCAGGATCAGGACCACATCGTAGGCGGTGCAGCCGCCCGTGCCGAGCAGCACCATTTCCATCGGACGCGGCGCGAGATTGCGCCCGCCACCTTCCGGCGCGCCGTCCATGTTGACGAGGTGACCGCTGCCCGTTTCGGCCGCGAACGCCATGCCGTCCTGTCCCATCCAGCTAACTTTGCATTCCATGTCTGTGCCTTTGCCACGGGTTCTTCGATTCAGCCCGCATTGTAGCCCGCCTCTACTGGTATGTCCGGGGGCGACGTACCGGGTCGAACTTATGCGCCTTGCTTGAATGTTGCGATGCGCCATCGGAACGGCAAGGTCGTTATCCCTGACCAAAATAGGGGTTTTGCTCTAGCAATGCCGCTCGGCTGGCTGCTGGACGTTCTGTAGTTCTTTGATTTTAAAGGAAATGCAAGGCCGGGCTGAGGTGCATCATGATTTCATATTATGGTGTTGTATTTCGCAATGCAGTTTTCCTTGCGTCGCACAAGCTCGATCCGTATAATTTGTCTCGTTGGTGGTCGTCCTCGACGACACCTCAGCATGTCTCCTCCACCCTCCTCCAAAAGGTGGATTAAGCCCGAACCCACGCGTTCGGGCTTTTTTTCGCCCTTCCCTTAGCCTCGTCTTCCGCGCGCCGCGTATCAAATTTTGACGCGGCTGCAATTTTCCCTTTATAATCCTAGGTTTCCTGCATTCATGCCCGCAGGGAAACGGGAAGACCCGAAAGGGGAAACCCGAAACAGGGAGAGCCTGCGCCGGCGCCAACGAGCGTCACCATACAAGCAGGACCGAAACTGGGCACAGCATATTTTTTGGATCGATCATGAAGACTTTTTCCGCCAAGGCACATGAAGTGCAGCGCGAATGGTACGTGATTGACGCGACGGATAAGGTTCTCGGCCGTGTCGCCAGCGAAGTGGCACGCCGTCTTCGCGGCAAGCACAAGCCTGAGTTCACCCCGCACGTCGACACGGGTGATTTCATCATCATCATCAACGCCGGCAAGCTGAAGGTCACGGGCAACAAGACGACCGACAAGAAGTACTACCGTCACTCGGGCTACCCGGGCGGTATCTACGAAACGACGTTCGGCAAGATGCAGGAACGCTTCCCGGGCCGCGCGCTCGAGAAGGCCGTGAAGGGCATGCTGCCGAAGGGCCCGCTCGGCTACGCGATGATCAAGAAGCTGAAGGTCTACGCAGACGCAACGCACCCGCACTCGGCGCAACAGCCGAAGGCGCTCGAGATCTAAGGGGAGCCCACATGATCGGTAACTGGAATTACGGTACGGGCCGCCGCAAGAGCGCCGTCGCTCGTGTCTTCATCAAGTCGGGCAAGGGCGAGATCATCGTCAACGGCAAGCCCATCGCCGACTACTTCTCGCGCGAAACGTCGCTGATGATCGTGCGTCAACCGCTGGAACTCACGAACCACGGCACGACGTTCGACATCAAGGTGAACGTGACGGGCGGCGGCGAAACCGGCCAGGCCGGCGCAGTTCGCCACGGCATCACGCGCGCGCTGATGGACTACGACGCAACGCTCAAGCCGGCACTGTCGCACGCTGGCTTCGTTACGCGTGACGCACGTGAAGTGGAACGTAAGAAGGTCGGTTTCCACAAGGCACGTCGCCGCAAGCAGTTCTCGAAGCGTTAATCGCGTATTTGCGCTTCGTGGCCGTGCGCTCCTCGCGGAAGTGCATGGCTGCTGCAAAAAACCGCCTCGCGCAGGAATGCGTCGGGCGGTTTTTTCGTTTTAGCTGTATCTGGATCAGAACATCGGCGAGAAACCCTTGATTTTGTGGGCTTAAGCACGATCTTCGGAACGGCCCTACAATAGCGGCTAGAAGCTTATTTGGAGAGTTCGCATGAACGCTGTCACCGAGACCCCCGTGACTGAAATGCCCGGTCCCTTCGTTTTCACCGAAGCAGCGGCTGACAAGGTCAAGCAACTGATCGACGAGGAAGGCAATCCGGAGCTGAAGCTGCGCGTGTTCGTGCAGGGCGGCGGCTGCTCGGGCTTCCAGTACGGATTCACGTTCGACGAGACGATCAACGAAGACGACACCGTGATGAACAAGAACGGCGTCCAGTTGCTGATCGATTCGATGAGCTATCAGTACCTCGTCGGCGCCGAGATCGACTACAAGGACGATCTGAACGGCGCGCAGTTCGTCATCAAGAACCCGAACGCCACCACGACCTGCGGTTGCGGCTCGTCGTTCTCGGTCTGAGCGACAGCCTCATGGCATAAGAAACGGGGCTTGATGCCCTGGATCCGTTCGGTGAAGGCTCCGTACCCGCTATCGAACGGCGTAGCGAAAAGATTTTAGATTTGGCGGCCCGGGCGCAAGAGCGCTCGGGCCGTTTTCGTTGGAAGGCCGTTTCTTGATCTGCTCTCCTTGGCCCACGAATGGCCCAGGGGCTTTGACGGGCGCAGCAAACTGCGATTTCAGGCGCCCCGCGTGACCGCGCGTTGCGCAACCCACGGAGTGGCAGGCTACTCCGCTTTCCGGTGTGCCATCCGGCCACACCAAAACAATATCGCGTGCCCCAACGCACAGAGTTGCCAGGAACGCCTCGCTAGACTCGCCGTCATCGCACACGGGTGTCCTGGTATCAGCAGGGACCCGGTGGCCTCGGGATTTCCGCAGGTACAGCAGAGGGGGAAGGCGCCATGAAGACAGCTCACTACAGGTACGTTCTCCTCGTTCTGGCGGCCTATGTGGTTATCACCCGTTTCTTTATGCCATTTCCGGCCGACTTCGAAGACAGCTACATCATGCAACGCTATGTCCAGAATGGCGTGGATGGCTACCTGTTCGAATGGAATCGGCACTTCGGCACGGTGCAGGGGACGACCGGAATTGCCTGGCTTACGCTTATCAGCGAACTCGCACGGCTGACGCGATTCAGCGTCGGCGCTATCGACTCCTATGCCGGTTTGGGTTTTGCGATTCTCGCGCTCCTTGCTGTTTACCTCGCTGCAAGCGGCGATCTCAAGTTACGGAATCCGCGGGTCGCCGTCCTCCAACTGCTCCCGATCGCAACCAGCCCACTCTTCATTCGGGGCTCCACCAACGGACTTGAGACCTCAATTACGGTCTTTTTTACCGCGCTCTCCATTTATCTTCTGAGATTCTGCAATGGCGCGCGCGGCAGTTCGTTATGCCTGGGACTGTTCTCCGGATTCACGTTTCTGGTCAGACCGGATCTCCCCCTTTTCCCGGTCGCACTATTCTGCAGCGCGTTCGTCCTTTCTCCGGGCGCGCTGCCTCAAAAAGGCAAGGCAGTGCTATGTCTGCTGCTCGGAACGCTGGCCGCCGCAGGGGCATCGCTGGCGCTCGCGAAAATACTGACCGGAACAGCACTCCCGCTCTCCGCCACGTTGAAGGTCGCTATCGGGGATATTTTGCTGTTTCGCTTGCCGCTATCCGAATATAAGTACATCGCGGACCAGCAACTCGCGTTTTTGGGTGATGTCCTGCCGCTCGTGCTTCTTGCCCTCATTGCCACGGCGTTCCTCGATATTTCCAGCTCCCGGAAATATTTCCCGATGTACATCGCGAGCGCGGCGTACTACGTTTATCTCTTCTCCGTGCTGCCCATCATGGATATCGCGGACCGCTTTCAATTGCCCCTGCTGATCGGCCTCTCGTTCGCGGTTCCGCAATTTTACGAATTTGCCTGCAAGTTTTCGAAGTCGGACCGGCATGTCACCATAGTGACCGGCATGGTCGTGATATTGATCCTGCTGGGCAATGTCGCGATTTTTCCGGACAGCAGGAAGGAAGCCCGGTTTCTGGCATCCGATCATTCGGATTACGCGAAGATCGGGTATGACCTACGGGGCATTGATGGGCTTATCATTGCGTCGCCCGAGGCAGGCAAGCTTGCTGCTGCCTCGCAGCAGAAGTTTTTCGACCCGATTGGCCTCAATGACATATTCGTCGCGCAAAACAAGACGAAACCGAACTACCCCGCGGCGTTATCCGCGTACCTCCACAACACATTCGGCATACCCGACGTGTACATCAGGAGGTATGAAACCACGGATCCTCCGTATTCCTTTCTTGAGATCATGCCGGATTTCAAGGCGTTATACCGATGCAACGATCAGGAAAATGCCGAGCGCACCGGGAAAACGGTCTGTGTGTACAAGGATACCGTTCACGCGCAGCAAATCATCACGGCTCTCGGCAAGTCCGGCATTCGTGTCGATCTGCGTTGAATGCATTTGGTAGCCTCAGCGCGGATAGATCGCGCCCAGTACGCGGTCACCCGCGGCGCCGGTCACCGCGGGGAGATTGCCCGGTTCGCGCGCCGCGCAGCGCATGGCGAGCCACGCGAAAGCCAGCGGTTCCACCTGATGCGGCGGCACGCCCAGTGCGTCGGTCGTGGTGACCGGCACCCCGCTTACGCCTCCCGTTTCGAGCGCTTTTTGCAGCGCCGCCATCAACACGGGGTTGCGCGCGCCGCCGCCGCACACATAGACGGCGCGGCAGTCCGAGGCGTGGCGCTCGATCTCGCGGGCCACGCTCACGGCAGTCAGGCCGACTAGCGTCGCCTGAACGTCGGCCGGGGAGAGCGATTCGAAGCCTTTGAGCTTTTCATCGAGCCATTTGGCGTTGAAAAGATCGCGTCCTGTGCTCTTGGGCGGCGGCTGCTCGAAAAACGGCTCGTCGAGGAGGGCGTTCAGGAGTGGCTGATGTGGCGTGCCGCTCGCTGCGAACTGGCCGTTTTCATCGTAGGGCTTGCCGAGATGCCGCTCGGCCCAGAGGTCGAGCAGCGCGTTCGCGGGCCCGCAGTCGAAGCCGCGCACGGCGCCCGTGTTCCACAGGATCGTGATGTTGCTGATGCCCCCCAGATTGCAGACGACACGCGTTTCGTCCTTCGAGCCGAACACCATTGCATGAAATGCGGGCACGAGCGGCGCGCCCTGGCCGCCCGAGGCAACGTCGCGACTGCGGAAGTCGGCGATCACGTCGATGTGCGCGAGTTCGGCCAGCAGCGCCGGATTCTGGATCTGCACCGTGTAGCCCATTTCGGGCCGATGCCGGACCGTTTGTCCGTGAGCACCGATCGCACGGACCTCTTCCGGCGAAAGATTGCCCGCGCGTAGCAGTTCGTGACAGCACACCGCGTAGCGTGCCGCGAGCGCATTCCCCGCCAGCGCTGCGCGTTCGATCTCGTTTTCGCCGGGCTGCTGCAAGGCGAAGAGCGCCTCCCGCAGACCCTGCGCGAAACCGACGAACGCCTCGGCCAGCACGACCGGCCGTTGCCCTTTCCCGAAGCGCACGGCGATGCCATCCACGCCGTCCATGCTCGTACCCGACATCAGGCCGAAATACACACCGTCGGCAGCGGTGCCGCTATCCGTTTGTGCGTCGCGTGGTGCCACGTCGTGCCCCTCCCGTGAGTGCGAACGATTTGTCCTGCCGCAGATTATCGGTGCAATGACGTCAATCCGTAAGCCGAACGGCTAATTGGCGCCCCTCGGAGCCTGTGTGACCCTGCTTTTCAGCGCGCATCCGCGCGCGACGCTGAGGGTTGAGTCAGGTCAAACCAGGGCCGTAAGCCCGATTGACTGTAGCCCGCACTGATCGTATAGTGATACTATACGCTATACATGCAGGCGAAGAAGGACATCGACCTCGGCGAAGAGCAACCCATGCTGGATTGGCTTCGTTTGGGGAAACATGATCAAGTCGTGGAAACACAAAGGGCTGAAGGCGTTCTTCTTCACCGGCAACAAGGCAGGCATCCGGCCCGATCACGTGCCGCGTCTCGCACGCCAACTGGCCCGGCTCGACGCCGCCGAATCGCCGCAGGACATGAACGTGCCGGGCTGGCGCTGCCACCGGCTCGACGGCGTGCTTGCCACCCATTACGCGGTCAGGGTGAACGGCAACTGGCGGCTCATCTTCGCTTTCGAAGGGAGCGATGCCGTACTGGTCGACTACCATGACTATCACTGAGGCACCTCGAAGATGAGCGACATGATACGCATGCACAACCCGCCCCATCCCGGAGAAACGTTGCGGGACGACATTCTTCCCGAACTGGGTCTCACCGTGACCGAGGCCGCCGTCCAGCTTGGCGTCACGCGCGCCGCGCTCTCGCGCGTGCTGAATGGCCGCGCCGGCATTTCTCCCGAAATGGCGCTGAGGCTCGAAGCGTGGCTTGGCGAGGAAAACGGCGGCCGAGCCGATTTGTGGCTCGCCCAGCAGGCGGCGTACGACCTCTGGCAGGCGCGCTCGCGCGGTGCGCCGCGGGTAGAACGCGCCGTGGCCCGTTCGTGAGCAAGCCGGTTTGCGCCGTCGCGGGTCGGCAAACTTCGGTGCGGCGGGTCGAATCACGTAAAATCGCGGACTAAACCGAACTTTATGATCGAAGCATGAGCACCGAGCCCACCCAATCCAGCAGCGCACCCAGCGCCTTCCCGGTCACCGACGAAGTTCGTCACGCGCTCGCCGTCACGAAGCGTGGCGTGGACGAACTGCTGATCGAAGAAGAATTCCAGCAGAAGCTCGCGAAGAGCGCCGCAACGGGCAAGCCCCTGCGTATCAAGCTCGGCCTCGACCCCACCGCGCCCGACATCCACATCGGCCACACGGTCGTGCTCAACAAGATGCGCCAGCTTCAGGATCTCGGCCACACCGTGATCTTCCTGATCGGCGACTTCACGTCGTTGATCGGCGACCCGTCGGGCCGTAACGCCACGCGCCCGCCGCTCACGCGCGAGCAGATCGAATCGAACGCCAGGACGTACTTCGAGCAGGCCGCGCTCGTGCTCGACCGCGAGAAGACCGAGATCCGCTACAACAGCGAATGGTCGATGCCGCTCGGCGCAGACGGCATGATCAAGCTCGCGTCGCGCTATACGGTCGCGCGTATTCTTGAGCGCGAGGACTTCACCAGGCGCTTCCAGGGCGGCGTGCCGATCTCGATTCACGAATTCCTCTACCCGCTGATGCAGGGCTACGACTCGGTCGCGCTGAACGCGGACCTCGAGCTCGGCGGCACGGACCAGAAGTTCAACCTGCTCGTCGGCCGCGAGCTGCAGAAGCAGTATGGCCAGGAGCAGCAGTGCATACTCACGATGCCACTGCTGGAAGGTCTCGACGGCGTCGAGAAGATGTCGAAGTCGAAGAACAACTACATCGGCATCAGCGAGAAGCCCAACGACATGTTCGGCAAGCTGATGAGCATCTCCGACGTGCTGATGTGGCGTTACTTCGAGCTCCTGTCGTTCCGTCCGATGGCCGAAATCGAGGGCTTCCGGAAGGAAGCCGAGGCAGGACGCAATCCGCGCGACTTCAAGGTGCTGCTCGCCCAGGAAATCGTCGCACGCTTTCATTCGCAGGTGGACGCCGAGCACGCGCTCGAAGACTTCAATCACCGCGCCAAAGGCGGTGTGCCGGAAGACATTCCCGCGGTCACGCTCACCGGCGCGCCGCTCGCGATCGGCCAGTTGCTCAAGCAGGCCGGTCTCGTGCCGTCCACGAGCGAGGCGCTGCGCAACATCGAGCAGGGTGGCGTGAAGATCGACGGCGCGACCGTGTCCGACAAGGGCCTGAAAATCGAGGCCGGCGACTTTGTCGTGCAGGTCGGCAAGCGCCGCTTCGCGCGTGTGACGCTCACGGCGTGATGGCGTCGCACGCTCGTTGGGTCGGCAGTGCGCGCTGCTGCTTTTCGCAGCTCCCGCCGCAAAGGGAGCGCGCACGATGATCGCCCTGATTCAGCGCGTGCGTCGCGCCGAAGTGCGCGTGGACGATCGGGTGACCGGCGCGATTGGCCAGGGGCTGCTCGCGCTCGTTTGCGCCGAGCGCGGCGATACCGACGCCAACGCGGACAAGCTGCTCGCGAAACTGCTGGGCTATCGCGTGTTCAGCGACGCGGCGGGAAAGATGAACCTGCCCGTGCAGAATATCGATGGCAGCGGCGCGGCGGGCGGCCTCCTGCTCGTTTCGCAGTTCACGCTGGCCGCCGACACCAACAGTGGCCTGCGCCCGAGTTTCACGCCCGCTGCGCCGCCCGACGAGGGCCGCCGGCTCTTCGATTACTTCGTCACGGCGGCGCGCGCGAAGCACCCTCTCGTCGAGACCGGCGAGTTTGGCGCAGACATGCAGGTGTCGCTCGTCAATGACGGGCCGGTCACGTTCTGGCTGCAGGTGCGCAACTGATTTCTCGTGAGACTTCGCGCCGCCCCATGACTACGCAAATCCTCTTCATCCGCCACGGCGAAACCGCCTGGAACCGCATCAAGCGCATCCAGGGCCATATCGACATTCCGCTGGCCGAAAGTGGCATGGAGCAGGCGCAACAACTCGGGCGCCGTCTCGCCGCGGCGGCGCAGGCAGGTTCGCGTCTCGATGCGATCTGGTCCAGCGACCTGTTGCGCGCGCAACAGACGGCGCGACCGGCGGCCGAGGCCCTGCATGTGCCGGTGCAGCTTGCGCCGGGCCTGCGCGAGCGCCATTACGGTGCGTTCCAGGGACATGACAGCGACGAGATCGCCGAGCGTTTTCCGGACGAATATGCCCATTGGCAAACACGCGATCCCGGCTTTACGCCGCCCGAGGGGGAATCGCAGCGCGCGTTCTATCACCGCGTACTGCATGCGCTGGAGCCGCTGATCACGATGCATCCCGACGGCCGTATCGCCGTGGTCACGCACGGCGGCGTGCTCGACTGCGTTTACCGCTTCGCCAAGGGCCTCGCGCTCGATGAGCCGCGCAACTGGCCGCTCCTCAATACGAGCATGAACCTCGTCGATTTCGAGAGCGACGGCTACGTCACGCAGGCCCGTGTCGTGGAGTGGGGCGACGTCACGCATCTGGGCGGTGTGAGCGCCGACGACGGTTTCAAGCGCACGGCCGAACCCGGCCGCTGACACGCATTGCCGATGACGGCGCGCGGGACCGATTTTCGCCGCGCCGTCAACCCCTCTTACTTGCTTCTTACGCTCCCTTTCTCATTGCTATCCCGGATAGCGGGCTGGCTGTTACCATTCCTCTGACCTTTGCGCCGCGCCGGCCATTGGGGCGGCGCGCGGTATTTCCGCGGCGCTCGAGACCGGCCGCGCGTTGAAGAGGACGCGCGCGTGTCGCGCCTGCGTGGGCCAAGGCCGTAGACGAAAGGTAATTCCCGGAAAACAAGCAGGAGATTCGAATGACGTTCAAGCTTCACATGCTGGCGGTCAGCGCTGCAGTCGTTGCGTTCGCAGCGATGTCCGCCAACGCCTCGGCCGACGAAATCGTCAAGATCGGCCACGTCGGTCCGCTCACGGGTGGCTCGGCTCACCTCGGCAAGGACAACGAGAACGGCGCGCGCCTCGCCATCGAGGAAATCAACGCGAAGGGCCTCGTGATCGGCGGCCAGAAGATCACGCTGCAGCTCGACGGCCAGGACGACGCGGCCGACCCGCGCCAGGCAACCCAGGTCGCGCAGAAGCTGGTGGACGACAAGGTCGTGGCCGTGATCGGCCATCTGAACTCGGGCGCGTCGATCCCGGCGTCGAAGATCTACAGCGACGCGGGCATCGTGCAGATCTCGCCGTCTTCCACGAACCCCGCTTACACGCAGCAGGGTTTCAAGACGACCTATCGCGTTGTCGCGACCGACGCCCAGCAGGGCCCGGCGCTCGCGAACTACGCGGCGAAGACGCTGAACGTGAAGAGCGTCGCGGTCGTCGACGATTCGACGGCTTACGGTCAGGGTCTCGCGAACGAGTTCGAGAAGACCGCGAAGTCGCTCGGCCTGAAGGTGTTGTCGCACGACGCTACCAATGACAAGGCCGTCGATTTCCGCGCGATTCTCACGAAGATCAAGGGCGAGAATCCCGACGCGATCATGTACGGCGGCATGGACGCCACCGGCGGACCGTTCGCGAAGCAGGCGAAGCAGCTCGGCCTGCGCGCGAAGATTCTCGCAGGCGACGGAGTCTGCACGGAAAGCCTCGCGCAGCTCGCGGGTCCGGCCGCCGACAACATCGTGTGCTCGCAGGCCGGCATGGCGGTGGAGCGCATGAACGGCGGCGCGGCATTCGCGGCGAAGTACGAGAAGCGCTTTGGCCATCCGATCGAATTCGATGCGCCGTTCACGTATGACGCCGTGTATATCGTCGTCGACGCGATGAAGCGTGCGAACTCGACCGATCCGGCGAAGATCCTGGCCGAAATCCCGACCACCGACTACAAGGGCGTGATCGGCGAGACGACCTTCGATTCGAAGGGCGACCTCAAGCACGGCGTGATCTCGCTGTACGACTACAAGGCGGGCAAGAAGACGCTGCTCGACGTGGTGAAGATGTAAGACGTAATGCGCGCTGCGCGCTCCTCACCGTTGGGGGCGTGCACGAAGCAGCGGCCAGCCGGCATTCGCGGGCTGGCCGTTTTTTTTGCCGGTTGCGTATCCGCTGTGTCAGCGCGGCTGCGCCGCCGCGCGCCGCCGCGCGCGTTTCGATACACCGTTGACGAGCGCCCAGCGCAGCACGGGCGCGACCGTGCGCATGCCCGGCTGCACGATCGCGCGGCGCACGCGCGCGAAGCTGTCGAAGCCGAGCAGCCGCAGCGCGAACGGCGGCAGCAGGTCGATGCCGGCGTGACGCATCAGCGCACCTGCGGGGCGCATGGCTGGGCGCGGAGCGGGCACGTTCATCAGCACGCGCACGACCTCGCGCGTGCGTTCGCTCGCAACGAGTTCCGCTTGCATGGACTGCAGGTAAGCCTCGACCTCGGCGCGCGAAGCCGGCACGTCGGTCGCGCCCAGGAGCCGCGCGATGGTCGAGGTCTCCGCGTAGTACTGGTCCTGGGCGGCGCCGGGCAGCGAGGGGTTCACATAACGCAGATGTGCCGCGAGAAAGCTCGAAACCTCCGCGACATGGACCCACGTGAGCAGCGCCGGATCGCTCGCGCGATAAGGGCGCCCGTCGGGCGCAGTGCCGGTCACGCCCTCGTGAATCGTTTTCACCCGCTCGATCAGCGCGAGCGCGTCGGCGCGGCTGCCGTAGGTCGTGCCCGCGATGAAGGTCGCCGTGCGGCGCAGGCGCCCGAGGATATCGCTGCGAAACGTCGAGTGATCCCATACGCCCGCCAGCGCCAGGGGGTGCAGCGCCTGCAGCAGCAGCGCGCTGATGCCGCCCGCCATCATCGAGGCGAAGTCGGCATGCACGGTCCAGCAAACGGCTTCGGGGCCGAAGAGACCGGGGTCGCCGGGCGGCGAAGAGTAATCGAGCTTCGGGCCGCTGCCCGTGGTCAGATGCGTGACGCTGTCGGCCAGCGCCATGCGCACGCGTTGCTTGAGTAGCGCGGCGAGCCCGGTTGGCTCGGGGGCGTCGTGGCGGCGGCCTGCGTGTTGCTCGGACATCGTGTGTGCTCGCGTAGCGGCCCGGCGCTTATCGGGATATCAGGACGCGTTTGGGTCCCAGAGGCCGCCTGAAGCCGCCGAGTCCGGCGCGGCAAGCCCGAAATGCCGGTAGGTCAGCATCGTCGCCACGCGGCCGCGCGGCGTGCGCTGCAGGTAGCCCTGCTGGATCAGGTACGGCTCCAGCACGTCTTCGATCGTGTCGCGTTCCTCGCCGATCGCGGCGGCGAGGTTGTCGACACCGACCGGACCGCCGTCGAACTTGTGCAGGATCGCTTCGAGCAGCTTGCGGTCCATGAGGTCGAAGCCCACGGGATCGACGTCGAGCATCTTGAGCGCGGCGTCGGCGACGGGGGCGGTGATCGCGCCGTCGGCCTTCACTTCGGCGTAGTCGCGCACGCGTCGCAGCAAGCGGTTGGCGATACGCGGCGTGCCGCGCGAGCGCCGCGCGATTTCGAGCGCGCCGTCGGGATGAATGTGCGCGCCGAGCAGCGAGGCCGAGCGCTGCACGATGCGCGAGAGTTCCTGTGCGTTGTAGAACTCGAGCCGCGAGACAATGCCGAAGCGGTCGCGCAGCGGGTTCGTGAGCATGCCTGCGCGCGTGGTTGCGCCCACGAGCGTGAACGGCTGCAGATCGAGCTTCACGCTGCGCGCGGCCGGACCTTCGCCGATCATGATGTCGATCTGGTAATCCTCTAGCGCCGGATACAGGATTTCCTCGACGACGGGCGAAAGCCGGTGAATCTCGTCGATGAACAGCACGTCGTTGGGTTCGAGGTTCGTGAGCAGCGCCGCAAGATCGCCCGCACGCTCCAGCACCGGTCCCGAGGTCTGCCGCAGATTGACCCCCATTTCGCGCGCGATGATGTGCGCGAGCGTGGTCTTGCCGAGGCCCGGTGGCCCGAACAACAGCACGTGATCGAGCGGCTCCGAGCGGCGCTTCGCGGCTTCGATGAAAATCTCGAGCTGGCCGCGCACCTTCTCCTGGCCCACGTATTCGTCGAGCTGGCGCGGACGCAGCGCGCGCTCGAACACCTCCTCGTTGGGCGAGGCCGGCGTGGCGGCGATCACGCGTTCCGCGCTGGCGCGGTTAGCGGCGAGTTTGTCGGTTTCGATCATGCAGCGATTGTACCGCGCAAGGCTTGCGCGAGCGGGGCGGCTTCAGCCCGCACGCTGCAAGTGCAACTAACCGCCAGAGCTTGCCTTCGAACGCGCCTGCGTCAGGCCTTCGACAGCACCTTCAGCGAGAGTTTGATGCCCTCGGAGACGCCGGTGCCGGCCGGCACGTTCTTGATGGCGGCGAGCGCTTCCTTCTCGGAATAGCCGAGCGCGAGCAGCGCGTTGAGGATGTCGTTGGCGTGGTCGGACGGCGAGGCGGCCGCGGCCATCGCGCCCAGATCGGCGCCAAGCTTGCCCTTGAGTTCGAGCAGCAAGCGCTCGGCGGTTTTCTTGCCGATGCCCGGTACGCGAGTAAGACGCGCGGCGTCCTGCAGCGTGACAGCCTGGGACAGCTCGTGCACGCTCATGCCCGACAGCACGGCGAGCGCCATGCGCGCGCCGATGCCGCTGATCTTGAGCAGTTCGCGGAACGTTGCGCGCTCCTGCTGCGTGCCGAAGCCGTAGAGCAGATGGGCGTCCTCGCGCACGATCGTCTGCGTGAGCAGCACGACTTTCTCGCCGGTGCCAGGCAGGTTGTAGAACGTGCTCATGGGCACGTCGATTTCGTAACCGACACCGTTGCAGTCGACGAGCAGGTGCGGCGGATTCTTTTCCAGCAGGACGCCGGCGATGCGACCGATCATGGCGGATTCAGTGAGGAGGTAAAGCGTGAGTGTAGCGGAGCGCGGGGCCCGCCGGCGCGGCTAAAGCGGACGAGGGCGGACGTTGGCCGTAAGGCCAGGGGCATTACCCGATCAGCCGCCCGCGCCGCACCCGCATGCCCTTTTTCGCGAGCGTGGGCGCGAGCCCGCCGAGCGCCGCGAGGGTGTCGCCGCCGTGGGCGTGACAGATGGCCATGCCGAGCGCGTCGGCGGCATCGGTGCCGGGCATGCCCGTGAGGCTCAAGAGGCGCACCACCATCTGCTGCATCTGCTCCTTGGTGGCGCGGCCATAGCCCACCACCGCCTGCTTCAGTTGCAGCGCCGTGTATTCGGCCACCGGCACCCCGCCCGAGACGAGCCCGCAGATAGCCGCGCCGCGCGCCTGCCCGAGCAGCAGCGTCGATTGCGGATTGACGTTGACGAACACCTTTTCGATTGCGGCCTGGTCGGGCGCGTGCTGGCGGATCAGCGTGGAGACCCCTTCGTAGATCGTGCCGAGGCGCGTGGGCAGGTCGGCGTCGCCGGTGCGGATCACGCCGCTCGCGACGTACGTGAGCTGATGGCCATGCCGTTCGATCACGCCGAAGCCGGTCACGCGCAAGCCTGGGTCGATGCCGATGATTCTCATGAAAGGCCGGAAAAGCAGATATGCCTGCGATGTTACAACGAACGGGCCGCCGCCCGCGAGCGGGCGAGGCAAGCAAAAAGGCCCGCGGGATGCACTCCGGCGGGCCTTGGCGAGCATCCTGCACGCCACCGGAAGGCGGCGCGCGGTGCGCGAGCGTTTAGTGACGGAAGTGGCGGATGCCCGTCACCACCATGGCGATGTTGTGCTCGTCGGCGGCGGCGATCACTTCGTCGTCGCGCATCGAGCCGCCCGGCTGGATCACGCAGGTCGCGCCCGCGTTCACCACCACGTCGAGGCCGTCGCGGAACGGGAAGAACGCGTCCGACGCCACGGCCGTGCCGGCGAGCTTGAGGCCCGCGTTTTCGGCCTTGATGCTGGCGATGCGCGCCGAGTCCACGCGGCTCATCTGGCCCGCGCCCACGCCCATCGTCATGCCGTTCGCGCAGAACACAATGGCGTTGGACTTCACGAACTTCGCGACGCGCCAGGCGAACAGCAGGTCGTCCATTTCCTTCGGAGTGGGGTGGCGCTTCGTCACCACGCGCAGTTCGTGCGGCTGCACGTTCTTCGAATCGAGCGATTGCACGAGCAGGCCGCCGCCCACGCGCTTCAGATCGAAGGCGTTATGGCCTTCGCCCAGAGCGATCTCTAGCAGACGCACGTTCTGCTTGGCGGAGAACACGCCCTTCGCGGCCGCCGAGAACGACGGCGCGATCAACACTTCGACGAACTGCTTCGACACGGCCTGCGCCGCGGCTTCGTCCACTTCGCGGTTGAACGCGATGATGCCGCCGAACGCCGAGGTCGGGTCGGTCTGGAACGCCTTCGAGTAGGCCTCGTGCGCGTCCTTGCCCACGGCCACGCCGCACGGATTCGCGTGCTTGATGATCACGCAGGCGGGCGCGTCGAAGGTCTTCACGCATTCCCACGCCGCGTCCGAGTCGGCGATGTTGTTGTACGAGAGTTCCTTGCCCTGCAGTTGCGTGTAGTTCGCCAGCGCGCCGGCGGGCGTAGCCAGGTCGCGGTAGAACGCGGCGGTTTGATGCGGGTTCTCGCCGTAGCGCAGGTCCTGTACCTTGTCGAAGGCGAGGTTCAGCACGGCCGGGTAGGTGTTGCGCGACTTGTGTTCGAGCTCGCCGGTGAGGCTCGTGAGGTAGTTTGTGATCGCACCGTCGTACTGCGCCGTATGCGCAAACACCTTGGTCGCGAGGCGGAAGTTCGTGCCGTAGCTCACGCTGTTGCCGTTCGCGCGCATTTCTTCGAGCACGGTCGCGTAGTCGGCCGGGTCGACGATCACGGTCACGTCGCGATGGTTCTTCGCCGCCGAGCGCAGCATGGTCGGGCCGCCGATGTCGATGTTCTCGATCGCGTCTTCCAGCGTGCACTCGTCCTTCGCGACGGTCTGCACGAACGGGTACAGGTTCACCACCAGCAGGTCGATGGTGGGGATGTCGTGCTTCTCGAGCGCGGCCATGTGCTCGGGCAGGTCGCGGCGCGCGAGAATGCCGCCGTGCACCTTCGGATGCAGCGTTTTCACGCGCCCATCGAGCATTTCCGGAAAGCCGGTGTAGTCGGCCACTTCGGTGACGGGAAGGCCCGCGTCCGCGAGCAGTTTCGCGGTGCCGCCGGTCGAGAGGAGCTTGACGCCGAGCGAGGAGAGCGATTTCGCGAAGTCGACGATGCCCGACTTGTCGGAAACGGAGATGAGCGCTTGCTGGATCATGATGGGGAAGGGAGCCGAAGAGATCGAGGAGGCCGCGCCAGAGGCTTGAAAGCCGGCCCTACAGCAGGCCGTGCTGCTGAAGCTTCTTGCGCAGCGTGTTGCGGTTGATGCCGAGATACTCGGCGGCCAGCGACTGGTTGCCGCCGGCCTGCTCGAGTACCACCTCGAGCATCGGTTTTTCGACGATCGAAATCACCATTTCATAAACGTCGTGCGGGTTGGAGCCGTCGAGATCCTGGAAGTAGATGCCCAGACTCTCGCGGACGCATTGTTCGATGTTGTGCTTGCTCATGCTGCCAGTCGATCGGTTGTTTCGCCTGCGCCGTCCTGGCCGCTCTGGTTGCCTTCGTCCTCGTAGAGGAGGCGTTCCGAGCGCGCTTTTTGTTCGTCGAAGAACTGGTTGACGGCGAGGAGCTGTTCGCGTGTGGTGTCCAGCGTATTCATGCGGTGCCGGAACGTATTGGCGCCGCAAAGGCCGCGAGTGTACCAGCCGATATGCTTGCGCGCAGTACGCACACCCGTAAATTCGCCATAAAACGCGTAGTGGTCTTCGAGGTGCTCGTTCATGATCGACTGGATTTCATCGACGCGCGGCGGCGGCAGCAGCTCGCCGGTAGCGATGAAATGTTCGATCTCCCGAAAGAGCCACGGCCGGCCCTGCGCCGCGCGGCCGATCATGATGGCGTCGGCACCGGTGCAGGCGAGCACGTCGCGTGCCTTCTGCGGCGTGGCGATGTCGCCGTTGGCGACCACCGGAATGCGCGCGGCGGCTTTCACCGCGGCAATCGTTTCGTACTCCGCTTCGCCGTGATAGAGATCCGCGCGCGTGCGGCCGTGCACGGTCAGCATCGATATGCCGCAGTCCTCTGCGATGCGCGCGACCGTCAGAGCGTTGCGATTCTGGCGGTCCCAGCCCGTGCGGATCTTGAGCGTGACGGGCACCGCGTCGGGCCCCGTGCCCACGGCATCCACCACGGCCTTGACGATGCGCGCGACGAGCGGCTCGTTCTGCAGCAGCGCAGAACCCGCCGCCACATTGCACACCTTCTTGGCCGGGCAGCCCATGTTGATGTCGATGATCTGGGCGCCGTTCGCGACGTTGTAGCGCGCGGCTTCGGCCATCATCGCCGGATCGGCGCCGGCGATCTGCACGGCGATCGGTTCGACCTCGCCCGCGTGATTCGCGCGGCGCTGGGTCTTTTCGCTCTTCCAGAGCTGGGCGTTCGACGCCACCATTTCCGAAACCGCATAGCCCGCGCCGAGCCGTTTGCACAGCTGGCGGAACGGCCGGTCCGTGACGCCCGCCATGGGGGCGACGAACAGGTTGTTGCGCAGGATGTGACGGCCGATGGTAAGCATGACGCCCGGAAAACACCGCCGCCGCGATGCGTCCCGAAAATCTCGGAAACGCCGGCGCAGCGATGGCTGGAAAAAGGGGAAACGCGTATTTTAGCGTAAGCGAGATGCGCGGTCGCGCTGCGCGGTGCTGAAACCTTGCCGCGAAGCGCCGTTGCACCGCTCTTATAACGACATCGCCGCGAATTTATTGAAAAGCGATTCGACCCTGTAACGCGAGGCGTTTGTGCGTGAACACGGACTGCGCAGGCGCGTTTCAGGTCCGCTGCCCGAACATCATCTGCCGGGCGAGCGCCTTCTTGACGGGCGGCACGAATTCGAGCGCCGTGAGCGCGAGCCCGCGCAGCGTGGCGAGCGGCGCGACGTCTACGGTGAAGAGCCGGGCGAGCGTGTCCGTCGCACCTATCGTCATGCGCCGGTCGAAGGCCCGGCGGCCCGCGAAGTCGCCGAGCGCGAGCGGCGTCGCGCCGTGCTGGGCGAGCGAGTCGGCGAGCGCATGCGCGTCGCGCAGGCCCAGGTTGAGCCCCTGGCCCGCCACCGGATGCAGCGTCTGCGCGGCGTTGCCCACCGCCGCGATGCGGCCGTGGCCGATCACGAGCGCATCGAGCGCCGAAAGGCCGAGCGGGAACGCCGCGCGTCCGTGGATCTGCGTGAAGCGGCCCATGCGCGAGCCGAAGGCGACGTCGAGTTCCGCGAGGAAGTCGGCGTCGGAAAGCTGCGCGCGCCGCGTGCCTTCGTCGGGCGAGCAGCACCAGACGAGCGCGTAGTCCGCCCCGCGCACGCCGCCCATCGGCAGGAGTGCAATCGGGCCTTCGTTCGTGAAGCGTTCCCAGGCGACGTGCGGCTGCGGTGCCGACACCGTCACCACGCCGACCAGCGCTGTCTGGCCGTAGTCGCGCGTGTGCTTCGTTTCGCCGTTGGCGCGTGCGGCGGCTTCCTTCGCGGCGTTCGCGCCGGCGTCGGGATCGCCGTGCGCGGCCCGGTCCGAAGGCGGACGGTAGAGTCCTCCCTCTGCATTCACGAGGATGCGCGTGCGCAGCCGGCGCTCGGCGCCCGCGCTGACGACAGGCAGCGTCACGCCGTCGTGCTCGACGACGGGATCGAGCGCGTGAGTCCGATGCAGCCAATGCACGGGGGTGCGGCGCACGCCTTGTGCGAGCGACTGCACGATCGAGCCGTAGCGCGCGACATAGCCGAGTGCGGGCAAGTGGTAGTCGCGGCGGTCGATCAGCGTGCGGCCGAAGTGGCCGCGCTGCGAGACGTGAATGCGTTCGATGGCGGTGGCGTCGTGCGGCCAGGCGAGCGCTTCGAGCAGCGTGCGGCTGCCCTGCGAGACGGCGATGGCGCGCGGGTCGCCGCTGCTGTCCTCGGGCTCGCGCGCGTCGATCAGCGCGATCGACAGCGCGGCGGTTGCGCTGCGCCGCGCGAGCCAGCCGGCGAGCGCCATGCCTACAGGCCCGGCGCCGACGATGGTCACGTCATAGTCGAACGGCGGGACGGCGGTGTCCGCCGGCGTGGCCGCGAAGGTCTCGGAAGCTGCGTTCATGGTGATTCTTCGGGTTCGTTCTTGCTCGTCGGGCGCCGGGAGGTCAGGCGTGCCCGCGCGCTTCCTGCGCTTGTTGCATCAACGCCTCGATTTCGGCGGCCTCGACCGGCACGTCGCGCGTGATCAGTTCGCAGCCCGTCCCGGTCACGATCGCGTCGTCCTCGATGCGGATGCCGATGTCCCAGTAGCGCTCGGGCACGTCTTCGGCCGCGCGCACGTACAGGCCCGGTTCGACCGTGAGCGTCATGCCGGGGTGCAGCGTACGCCACGGCGGCGCGGCGTCGCCGGCCGGCGCCATGTGCGCGCCGTTCTGCGGGCCGCGCTCGCGGTAATCGCCCGCATCGTGCACGTCCATGCCGAGCCAGTGGCCCGTGCGGTGCATGTAGAAGCGCGCATAGGCGCGCCCGGCGATCACGTCGTCCACGCTTGCGAACTTCTGGCGGTCCACGATGCCGGTGTCGAGAAGCCCTTGCGCCAGCACGCGCACGGCCGCATCGTGCGGCGCCTCGAAGTGCACGCCCGGGCGCGTTGCGTCGATGGCCGCCTGCTGCGCCGCGAGCACGATGTCGTACAGTTCGCGCTGCGCGCTCGTGTAGCGGCCGCTGGCCGGGAACGTGCGCGTGATGTCGGAGGCATAGCCGTTCAGTTCGCACGCCGCATCGATCAGGATCAGGTCGCCTTCGCGCGCCACCGCGTTGCCGGCCGGGTAGTGCAGCACGCACGCGTTGGCGCCGGCCGCGACGATCGAGCCGTAGGCCGGCCCTTGCGCGCCGTGCTTGCGGAACGTATAGAGCAGCTCGGCTTCGAGTTCGTACTCGCGTATGCCGGGGCGGCACGCGGCCATCGCGCGACGATGCGCGAGCGCCGAGATTTTCGCCGCCCGGCGCATCGTGTCGAGTTCGTGGGCGTCCTTGATCACGCGCATATCGTCGAGCAGCGGCAGCAAGTCGTACGCCGCGGCCGGCGCCGTGATGCCGCTGCGTCCCAGCGCGCGCACGGTGTCGGTCCAGCCTCGCACCTGCGCGTCGAAGCGCTCCGAGGCGGCCAGCGCGTAATGCAGCGCCGGCCGGTTGGCGATGAGCTGCGGTATGCGGGTATCGAGTTCGTCGCAGGCGAACGCGGCGTCCAGGCCAAAGGCCTCGCGCGCCGCTTCCGGACCGAAGCGGAAGCCTTCCCACGTCTCGCGCTCGGCATTCTTTGCGCGACAGAACAGGATGGACGAAGGCTGGTTGTCGTTCGCACTTGCGTCGAGCACGAGCAGCGCTTCCGGCTCCGTGAAGCCGGTCAGGTAATAAAAGTAGCTGTCGTGGCGATACGGGTAGTCGGCGTCGCGGTTGCGCAGCGCTTCGGGCGCCGTGGGCACGATCGCAATGCCGCCGCCGCGCGCGCGCATTGCGGCGAGCACGCGTTCGCGGCGCGCCCGGTAGAGCGCGGCGCCGCCGTCGGGGCCGCGCGGCGCGTCGGCGGCAGAGGGGTCGGGGAGCGGGCTGGCCGCCGGGGTCGCCGAAGCATGCGTGAGGGTCGTGTCCATCGTGCGATTGTAGCGCTCCCCCAGGCAATGCCGCTTGGGCGTCCGTGCCGGCGATGCGCGCTCGCTGCGCAACGAGGGCCGATGTTGCATCCGTCCCACAACCGTTATCGCGTAAAACCGGTCGGTCGCCGGGGACGCCGTCAGAACAGCGTCAATCCAACGTATACTTCGGCCGGATTCCAGAAAAGGCAGGTGCGATGAAACTTATCGGTTCGCTTGGCAGCCCGTATGTCCGCAAGGCGCGGATCGTGCTCGCCGAGAAGAAAATCGACTACAAGCTGGTGCTCGAAAACGTGTGGGGCGAGGAAACCGCGATCCACGACTACACCCCGCTCGGCAAGGTGCCGTGTCTCGTGATGGACGACGGCGAGGCGGTGTTCGACTCGCGCGTGATCTGCGAATACGTCGATACGTTGTCGCCGGTGGGCAAGCTGATTCCGCCGTCGGGGCGCGAACGCGTGGAGGTGCGCTGCTGGGAGGCGCTTGCCGACGGCGTTCTCGACGCCCTCGTGGCGATCCGCCTCGAAGGCACGCTGCGCACGCCCGAGCAGCGCAGCGAAGCCTGGATCGAGCGTCAGCGGCGCAAGGTCGACGCGGGCCTGAACGCGCTGGCCAAGGGCCTTGCGGGCAACACCTGGTGCGCGGGCAACCGCTACACGCTGGCCGATATTGCGGTGGGCTGTGCGCTCGGCTATCTCGACTTCCGCTCGCCCGATCTGAACTGGCGCGATCCGCATCCGAACCTCGCGCGCCATTTCGAGAAGCTCTCGCAGCGGCCGTCGTTCGTGGATACCTTTCCGCAGGGCTGACGCCCGGAACAAAAACGGCGGCACCGGGCCGCCGTTCTGCACTGTCTTTCGCTGCGACGCCGTGCGATGTGCTGCGGCGCGCCAGTCTGCCGCCGCCCATCGAGCATCGCGCGTGCGAGCCGGTCAGACGATCTTTTCCGCCTCCGGCGCGAACGAGTCGCTTTGCGCGACCGGCCACCACTTCTCGTACAACTGATAACGGTAGCGGCCTTCGAGCAGATCGCCCGGCTTCAGGTACTTGAGCAGGTCCGACATCAGCTTGACCTCGTATGAGGAAATGCGTCGCACGATATGGTGCGCGCGCAGGTCCTGCGGACCCTCGAGACCGGCCGCCTGAAGGATTTCCTGCAGCGCGTGCAGCGTGTTGTGGTGGAAGTTGAACACGCGCTCGCCCTTGTCGGGCACGTTCAACGCCTTCTGGCGCACCGGGTCCTGGGTCGCCACGCCGGTCGGGCAGCGGTCCGAGTGGCACTTCTGCGCCTGGATGCAGCCCACCGCGAACATGAAGCCGCGCGCCGAGTTGACCCAGTCCGCGCCGATCGCGAGCGTCTTCGCGATATCGAACGCCGTGATGATCTTGCCGCTCGCGCCGATCCTGATCTTGTCGCGCAGGCCAATGCCGACGAGCGTGTTGTGCACGAGCAGCAGCCCTTCCTGCAGCGGCGTGCCGATATGGTCGGTGAATTCGAGGGGCGCCGCGCCCGTGCCGCCCTCGGCGCCGTCCACCACGATGAAGTCCGGCAGGATGCCCGTTTCGAGCATCGCCTTGGCGATGCCGAAGAATTCCCACGGATGCCCGATGCACAGCTTGAAGCCCGTGGGCTTGCCGCCCGAGAGCGTGCGCAGGCGCTCGACGAATTCGAGCAGGCCGCGCGGCGTCGAGAACTCCGAATGGCGGGCCGGCGAGATGCAGTCCTGGCCGATCGGAATGCCGCGCGTTTCGGCGATCTCGGGCGTGACCTTCGCGGCCAGCAGCATGCCGCCGTGACCGGGCTTCGCGCCCTGCGAGAGCTTCACCTCGATCATCTTCACCTGCGGTTCGCCCGCGAGGCGCTGGAATTTTTCGGCGCTGAAGGTGCCGTCGTCGTTGCGGCAGCCGAAGTAGCCCGAGGCGATTTCCCAGATGATGTCGCCGCCGTTCTCGCGGTGATACTTCGAAAGCGAGCCTTCGCCCGTGTCGTGCGCGAAGCCGCCTTTCTTCGCGCCGAGGTTCAGCGCGCGGATCGCGTTCGCGGAGAGCGAGCCGAAGCTCATCGCCGAGACGTTGAAGATCGATATCGAGTAGGGCTGCGCGCGGCTCGCGCCCACGAGCACGCGGAAGTCGCAGTTCGGGATCTTCGTCGGCGCGAGCGAGTGGCTGATCCACTCGTGGCCAACGGCCTTCACGTCGAGTTCGGTGCCGTAGGGGCGGCTGTCGACGGCGTTCTTGGCGCGCTGGTACACGAGGCTGCGTTGCGCGAGCGAGAACGGCTTTTCGTCGGTGTCGTCTTCCACGAAGTACTGGCGGATCTCGGGCCGCACGAACTCGAAGAAGAAGCGCAGATGGCCCCAGATCGGATAGTTGCGCAGGATGGCGTGGCGCTCTTGCGTCAGGTCGTAGAGGCCGAGCAGGACGAACAGCACGGGTACGATGGCGCACAGCCAGGACAGATGATGCAGCGCCGCAGCGGCGACGCAGACTACCGCCACGAGCACGGCGATCCACATCGCGAGATAACGTCGGGAAAACATGAGGGGCTCCAGTGTCTTGACCTGATGCGCGCGTCTTGCCCGCGTGGACGGGCGATGCGCCGCTCCCGCGCCGTCTGTCGGCGCGGATGGCGCAAATGATGCCGCAAGTTTGTGAAACTGGCCGTGAAGCCGGCAGGAAAATGTGCGGTGCCGGGAAGAGGCTTACGCCTTGCTTGCCGCGGCGTCGAGCGGCGCGGGTTGCTTGCCCGGTGTGCCTTGCGTATGCGACTGGGCGCGCCGGGTTCGCTTCGCCCGCACCGGCGCGGGCGGCGGTACGGCCGGGACGTGGGGCTCGAGCGTCTCGACCGCTTCAATGATCCCGCCGCCCAGGCACACGTCGCCATCGTAAAGCACGGCCGACTGGCCGGGCGTCACGGCCCACTGCGCGTCGGGGAAGTGCAGCGAGAACAGGCCTTCGCCGGCTCCACCGAAGGTGCAGCGCGCGTCGGCCTGGCGGTAGCGCGTTTTCGCGCCGCACGCATGGCCTGGGGCCGGCGGTTCTCCCGCCACCCAGCTCACGTTGCCGGCGCGCAGATCGTGCGCGAGCAGCCACGGATGATCGTGGCCCTGCACGACGTACAGCGTGTTCGACGCCATGTCCTTGCCCGCCACGAACCACGGATCGCCGCTGCCGTCCTTGCTGCCGCCAAGGCCTATGCCTTTGCGCTGCCCGAACGTGTAGAACGCGAGGCCGATATGCTCGCCCGCCACCTTGCCGTCGGGCGTCATCATCGGGCCCGGCTGCGTGGGTAGGTAACGGTTCAGGAAGTCGCGGAACGGCCGTTCGCCGATGAAACAGATGCCGGTGGAGTCCTTCTTTTTCGCGTTCGGCAGTCCGATCTGTTCGGCGATCTCACGCACCTTCGTCTTCGGGATCTCGCCGAGCGGGAACATCGTCTTCGAGAGCTGGGCCTGGTTCAGGCGATGCAGGAAGTACGACTGATCTTTCGTGTGGTCGAAGGCCTTCAGCAGTTCGAAACGCCCATTGCTTTCGTTCTGGCGCACGCGCGCATAGTGGCCCGTGGCGATCGTTTCCGCGCCGAGCGACATGGCGTGGTCAAGGAACGCCTTGAACTTGATCTCGGCGTTGCAGAGCACGTCGGGGTTCGGCGTGCGGCCGGCCGAGTATTCGCGCAGGAATTCGGCGAACACGCGATCCTTGTACTCGGCGGCGAAGTTCACGGCTTCGACGTCGATGCCGATCAGGTCCGCCACCGACACCACGTCGATCCAGTCCTGGCGCGTCGAGCAGTACTCGCCGTCGTCGTCGTCTTCCCAGTTCTTCATGAAGAGACCGACGACGTCGAACCCCTGCTCCTTGAGCAGCCATGCGGTGACCGACGAATCGACGCCGCCCGACATGCCTACCACGATCTTGCGTTTGCTCATCTCTCTTGCTGCCTTCAACCTTGAGGACCGGGCTTGGGGTCTGCTTTGGGTCCCGTTTTGGGTCCCGTTTTGGGGCCCACCGCATGCACGTGCACGAAATCGACCGGTACGCGCACGCCCGCGAGGTAATCGTCGACACACTGCATCACGAGCGGCGTGCGGTGACGCTCGGGCACGGCGCGCAGTTCCTCGGCGCTCATCCATACCGTGCGGACGATATCGGGATCGAGCGCGCGGTCTTCGGGCGCAACGCCGACCGTGCCGCAATACGTGAAGCGCAGATAGGTCGCGCCGCTTTCGCCCGGCTTGCCGAAATGCGTCATGTAGACGCCGACCAGCGCTTCGGGCGTGAACGCATACGCGCTTTCTTCCAGCGTTTCGCGCATCACGGCTTCGGCGAGCGTTTCGCCCGCCTCCAGATGTCCTGCGGGCTGGTTCAGGCGCAGGCCGGCCGGCGTGCGCTCCTCGACGAGCAGGAAGCGCCCGTCACGCTCGATGATGGCCGCCACGGTGACGTGCGGGGCCCAGGTGTCCTCGTTCATGGTCCGCCATTTTACCGGGACACGCCTCGCGCTGCTGGCGGCGGGCGTGGCCGGGCAGGCGGGATTACCGTCCGGTCGGTTTATCCGCGGGGGCTCGCCACAGCTCGCGATGGCGCACAACCCCCGGTTTTCTGGGATCGATCCGCCCCCGGCTTTCGGTTAAAGTGGTGCGTCCTTATGCCGTTGCATGAAAAAAGAATACTTGCCGGCGCACCTCGTCGGCCCCCCGAATCTTTACATAGCTGGAAGGTCGAGGAGGATTCAACGATGCATATCGGAGTACCCGCAGAGACGCGGGCAAACGAAAGCCGCGTGGCCGCGACGCCGGAGACAATCAAGAAGTACGTCGCCCAGGGCCACACCGTCACCGTGCAGAGCGGAGCGGGCGCCGGCGCAAGCTTTCCCGACGAAGCCTACAGCGGGGTTGGCGCGCAGATCGCCGATGCCGCCGCCGCGTTCGGCGCCGACCTCGTGCTCAAGGTTCAATCACCCACCGTCAGCGAGCTGCCGTTCATGAAACGCGGCGCCGTGCTCGTCGGCATGCTCGATCCCTTTAATGCGGAAAACGCACAAAAGCTTGCCGAGGCGGGACTGACTGCGTTCGCGCTCGAAGCTGCGCCACGTACCACGCGCGCGCAGAGTCTCGACGTGCTGTCGTCGCAAGCCAACATCGCCGGCTACAAGGCGGTGCTGGTGGCGTCGAACCTCTATCCGCGTTTCATGCCCATGCTCATGACCGCCGCCGGCACCGTGAAGGCCGCGCGCGTGCTGATTCTCGGCGCGGGCGTGGCGGGCCTGCAGGCGATTGCCACGGCGCGGCGCCTGGGGGCCGTGATCGAGGCCTCGGACGTGCGGCCCGCGGTCAAGGAGCAGATCGAGTCGCTGGGCGCGAAGTTTCTCGACGTGCCCTACGAAACCGATGAGGAGCGCGAAGCGGCGCAGGGGGTGGGCGGCTATGCGCGGCCCATGCCGCCGTCGTGGCTCGCGCGCCAGTCGGCGCTGGTCCACGAACGCGCGAAGCAGGCCGACATCGTGATCTCCACCGCGCTGATCCCGGGCCGCGATGCGCCCACGCTCTTGCCCGCCGAAACCGTGCAGGCGATGAAACCGGGCTCGGTGGTGATCGATCTCGCGGCAGGGCGCGGCCCGGTGGCCGATCCGGCGAGCGGGCGGCGCGGCGGCAACTGCCCGCTCACCGTCGCCGACCAGGTGGTCGCGCAGCACGGCGTGCAGATCTGCGGCTACACGAACCTCGCTTCGATGGTCGCCGCCGACGCTTCGTCGCTCTACGCGCGCAACCTGCTCGACTTCCTGAAGCTGATTCTCACGAAGGAAGGCACGCTCAACATCGACCTCGCGGACGACATCGTCGCGGCCACGCTGCTGGCCCGCGACGGGGCCGTGACGAAGAAGGCATGACGAGAAGGAGAACGAATCAATGGAAGTCATCAATCATACCGTCATCAACCTGATCATCTTCGTGCTGGCCGTGTACGTGGGCTATCACGTGGTCTGGAACGTCACGCCCGCGCTGCATACGCCGCTCATGGCCGTGACCAATGCGATTTCGGCGATCGTGATCGTCGGCGCGATGCTGGCCACGGGCCTGACCGTGGGCGGCGCGGGCAAGTTCTTCGGCACGTTTGCCGTGCTGCTTGCGTCCGTCAACGTGTTCGGGGGCTTCCTCGTGACAAGGCGCATGCTCGAGATGTTCCGCAAAAAAGAGCCGAAGAAGCTCCCGGCCTCCGGCAGCAAGGAGGGCGCATGATGGGGCTGAACTTCGTGAGCATGAACGTCGTTACGCTGCTTTATCTGGTGGCGTCGGTCTGCTTCATCCAGGCGCTCAAGGGGCTCTCGAACCCGAAGAGCGCGCGCGCCGGCAATGTGTTCGGCATGACCGGCATGGCCATCGCGATTCTCACCACGATCGCGATGATCGTGAAGGAGTCCGCGCAATTCGGCTCGAATCTGAGCCTGGGTCTCGCGCTGCTCTTTGCCGCGCTCGTGGTCGGCGGCGGGGTGGGCGCCTATGTCGCCGCGCGCGTCGAGATGACGAAGATGCCAGAGCTCGTCGCGGCCATGCACTCGCTGATCGGTCTCGCGGCCGTGTGCATCGCCTATGCGGTGGTCTCCGAACCGGCCGCGTTCGGGCTCGTGGCCGAGGATGCGCCTTATGCGGGCTTCCTGCCGTACGGCAACCGCATCGAGCTCTTCATCGGCACGTTCGTGGGCGCGATTACGTTCAGCGGGTCGGTGATCGCATTCGGCAAACTCTCGGGGAAGTACAAGTTCCGCCTGTTCCAGGGCGCGCCGGTGGTCTACGCGGGCCAGCATCTCATCAACCTGATGCTCGCGCTGGGCATGATCGGCTTCGGGATCCTGTTCTTCCTGACGCAATCGTGGCTGCCGTTCATCATCATGACGTTGATCGCGTTCGCGCTCGGGGTGCTCATCATCATTCCGATCGGCGGCGCGGACATGCCCGTCGTGGTCTCGATGCTGAACTCGTACTCGGGGTGGGCCGCGGCCGGCATCGGCTTCTCGCTGAACAACGCGATGCTGATCATTGCCGGGTCGCTCGTGGGCTCGTCGGGGGCGATTCTCTCGTACATCATGTGCCACGCGATGAACCGCTCGTTCTTCAACGTGCTGCTGGGCGGTTTCGGCGCCGAAGCGGGCGGGGCGGCGGCGGGCGGCGCGCAGGAGCAGCGCCCGGTGAAGTCGGGCTCGGCCGAGGATGCGTCGTTCATGCTCGGCAATGCGGAGAGCGTCGTGATCGTGCCGGGCTATGGCCTCGCGGTGGCGCGCGCGCAGCATGCGCTCAAGGAACTCACGGACAAGCTCGTCGAAAAAGGCGTGGACGTGCGTTACGCGATCCACCCGGTGGCGGGCCGCATGCCGGGCCACATGAACGTGTTGCTGGCGGAAGCCGAGGTGCCCTACGACATGGTGTTCGAGATGGAGGACATCAACAACGAGTTCGGCCAGACCGACGTGGTGCTGGTGCTGGGCGCGAACGACGTGGTGAATCCGGCGGCGAAGAACGATCCGAAGTCGCCGATTGCGGGCATGCCGATCATCGAGGCGTACAAGGCGCGCACAGTCATCGTGAACAAGCGGTCGATGGCGGCGGGGTACGCGGGGCTCGACAACGAACTCTTCTACATGGACAAGACGATGATGGTGTTCGGCGACGCGAAGAAGGTGATCGAGGATATGGTGAAAGCGGTGGAGTGACGGCCGCGTGTCCATCTGGACAAGCCATGCAAGGCGCGCAGCGATGCGCGCTTTTTTTGCGCTGAGCGAGGCGTATCGATGAGCGAGCCGCCGTGTGCCGCGACTAGCGTGAGGGCGCCTTCACACGGCGCATATAGTCGGCGAGCCGGCGGCCGCTGACATCGGGGAACGATTCGAGCACCTCGACCTTGTCCATGCGCGCGATGTCGAAGTTGCGGAAGTCTTCGCGCAGTTCACACCACGCACCCACCGTCCAGCGCGCGCCCCAATAGACGAGCCCGAGCGGCCACACGCGCCGCTCCGTATGGGCGCCGAGCCGGTCGCAGTAGGCGAAGCGCACGACGAGCCGCGTATCGACGGCGCGATGCAGCGCGTCCACTTTCTCGGAGAACGCCCGGTCGACGTGAAACGACGGCACGAACACGGCGAGGCGCTCCAGAACCACCCGCTTGTCCGCGGGCATGGCGGCCGCGATCTTGGCGAGCGAACTGCGCGCCCCGCCCGCGAGCGCGGCACCGCCCCACGATTCGGCCATACGGGCGCCCACCGCGAGCGCCGTGAGCTCGTCGGCGGTGAAGGAGAGCGGGGGCAGGCTCGCACTGCGCGCGAGCCGGTAGCCGATACCCGCCTCACCCTCGATCGGCACGCCAGACAGTTGCAGGTCGCGCACATCCCGATAGACCGTGCGCGGCGACACCTCCAGCCATTCGGCAAGCTGCTGTGCCGTGGTGAGGCGCCGGCCGCGCAACAGCTCGGCAATGCGAAAGAGGCGGTCTGCGCGACGTGACATAGGCAAAAGCGCGTTGGGGGGCAACGAAGTATCGGCGAGAGGGCGGCCGTCTGGCTGGGAGCGGCCGCTGCCGCGATGATAGCGCTGCTCGCGTGAGGGCCGGCGGCCGTGGGCAATGCCCGCAAAGGCGGGCGGGAGCGAGGCCGTTCGTTCGCAAGCCGGCTGCGCCTCCCGCGTGACTCGTGCCTCAGGCGAGCTTTGCCGCGTGCAGCCCTACGCGGTTGCCTTCGGTATCGAGGAAGAAGCCGATGTACCCATAGTTGTTCGGCAACTCGAGCGCCGGGCCCTGCTTCTTGCCGCCGGCCTTCTCGACGCGGTCGAGCACGGCCGTCACGGAAGGCTGTGCGTTCAGGTACACGAGCACGCCTTTCGAATCCGGCTTCAAGTCCTGCGGATTGAAGACGATGCAGCCGCCGGTTTCGGCCTCGTTGTGCGCGAACAGCGCCACCGGCACGCCGCCGAACACTTCGCGCTGCAGCGACGTATCGAGCGCCGTTTCATAGAAGCGGGCGGCGCGCTCCAGATCGTGCGCGGGAATTTCAAACCACGAGATGACACGGGATGCTTCGGTCGACATGATGCGCTCCTCGGATGCGGACTACTGACGGTGGGCAGTGCGGAATCGCCGGATGGCGTAAGGGAAGTGTGCCTGGCTGCTGCTGACAACGTACTGTCAGCAGCGATCGGCGACGATCCGGGAGGCAGGGGTTATTTCTGGAGTGCGAAAATTTTCCGCATGCTGCGCCGGGCACCCCGTGGGGCCCGTTCATAGCACGCGGGCGCTACCGTTCGCTCAGGCGTTGTCGTTCGTCTGCGCACCGCCGTTCGCGGGCCGCTGGCGCACGCTGCCCGCGATCAGGTCGAAGCGGAACAGCCGGCATTCGAGCGCGCCGTTGAAGAGTGGCGTCTTCGCGGATTCGCGCAGTCGCAGTTGCCCCGGCAGCTTGCGGTCCGAAGTCAGCACGAAGGCGCGCCAGCCCGTGAAGCGCTGCTTGAGCGCGTCGCCCAGCGCCTGGAAGAACTCGCTGTCGGGCGCATCGGTCTCGGCACGGCGGAAACCTTCGCCACCGTCGTCGTCCCGGTCGTCGCGCATCGAGCGCGCGGTCGGCCGCGCCTCGCCCCGCGCGTTGCGGCCGCGCACTTCGATCCGCTCGCCGTATGGCGGGTTCGCCACGAGAATGCCGGGCGCGTCGGCGGGCGGCGTCATGTTGCGCGCGTCGATCTGCTTGAGCGGCACGCTGCCGAGCCCGGCGCGCGCGAAGTTGGCGCGCGCTTTCTCCAGCATCACGTCCGAAATGTCGCTGCCGTAAATTTCCAGCTCGCGCGGGCGGCTTTGCGCCGTGTTGCGTGCGGTGTTCGCCTCGCTCTTCAGGTGGCGCCAGGCGGCCGAATCGAACTGCTTGAGACGCTCGAAGCCGAAGCTGCGTTCGAGTCCGGGCGCGATGTCGAGCGCCACCTGCGCCGCTTCGGCGAGGAAGGTGCCGCTGCCGCACATCGGGTCATAGAGCGGCGTGCCGGGCGTCCAGCCGGTCAGGCGCAGGATGCCGGCGGCGAGATTCTCGCGCAGCGGCGCCGCACCCTTGTCGAGGCGCCAGCCGCGCTTGAAGAGCGGCTCGCCCGAGGTGTCCAGATAGAGCGTGCACTCGCCGGCCGTGAGGAACGCGAAGACGCGCACGTCGGGATACGCGGTGTCGATGCTCGGACGCGCGCCGGCCTTCGCGCGCATGCGGTCGCAAATCGCGTCCTTCACGCGCAGCGTCGCGAATTCGAGGCTGCGCAGCGGCGACTTGATCGCCGTGATGTCGACGCGCAGCGTGTCGTTCGCCGTGAACCACTGCTCCCAGCGCTGTCCGGCGGCGAGCGTGTAGATATCCTGCTCGCTGCGGTACGGGCCCTGGTCGATCTTCAGGAGCACGCGGCTTGCGATGCGCGAGTGCAGGTTCGCGGCCATGCCGCCGGCCCAGTTGCCGCGGAAATGCACGCCGCCGGGCACCTCGGCGCCCACCGTGAGCGCGCCGGGCGGCAGGCGCCGCGTGGCGGTTTCGGCCAGTTCGGCGGCGAGCGCGGCTTCGAGGCCGCGCGGGCAGGGAGCAAAGAATTCGAAAGACATGAGGGGAAGGGACGCTGCGGGGAAGGCGCTATTGTACGCGGGTTGCGAGGGTGGCCCGTCCCGGTGGCCGCTTCACTACCTGCTTGAATGCCCCCCGGCTTCGTCCGTGTTCTGCGACGCGCGCATCGGCCACACCAGATCGGCCGGATGTCGCGTGATACGCCGCCAGATCGCGCGCATGATCGGGCGCACGTCCTTGCGTCCGAGGTCGCGCGAACGCAGCGCCATCTGCAGCGCAAATGCGAAGCTGACTGTCACGTTCAGCACCGCCATGCTGGCCACGCCCGCGACGGCCCACCAGAGCTCGCCGGACTTGAGCGTGGCGGTGCCGAGCACGCCCATCGCGACGCCGATCGACCCCGCCGAAAGCGTCACGTGCCGCACCTCGAAATGGAACGCCATCGCCGAGACGACCGCCGGCACAATCCCGAGCATGAGCCCGAGGACGACATTGCCCCACACGCCCGCCACGTTGACGCGGCAAAAATGCGCGAAACGCGCGGCACCCGTGGTGCCGAGCGTCATGCGCAGGCGCCGGTTCCAGGCGAGCGCGTCTTCCACGCGATGCAGGACGAACCAGTTGTCGGCCCAGCCGGAGAACACGCTCGACGCCCACAGCAGCACGCCGGTCAGCGCCGCGTAAAACGGTGTCGGGCCGACGAGCGAGAACGACTGGAGCGTCGCGTGCGCCTTTGCCGGGGAGATCAGGTTGGCGTGGAACAGCCACCCGCACACGAGCTGGATCGCGAGGCAGGCGGGGAACACGAGCAGCACGTTGCCGAGCACGGCCGCCGCCTGGGTGCGGATCAGCGCCACCACCGACGAGACGAAGCGCGTCCGCCCGGCCGGCTCGTCGGCGCCGTCGAGTTCGCGGGCGAGCGTCGGGGCCGTCATGGCGGGCTGCTTGGTGGCGAGCGAGAAGTGGCAGAAGTGCATGACGAGGAAGCTCACCGCGTAGTTGAGCCCCGCGAACACGCCCTCGATCATCGAAGGCAGATGCGCGCCCGTGATGCCGAACTTCACGTACACCGTCACCGCCGTCACGAGCCCGCCGCCGGCGGCCATGCGTAGCATCGTCAGGTATTCGGCACGGTCGCGGGCGATGTAGTGCTCGCCGGTGTCGGCGGAGAGCTCGACTACCTTGCGCGAGAGCAGCGCGAAGTTGCTGCGCAGCAGGTGCGCCACGCTCTGGCTTGCCTGGTTCGCCTTCACGAGGTCCGCGATGAGGCGTGCCTGCACGCGCAGATCGTCGGAAGCCATCCACGCATCGAGCAGCCGCTCCGCGCGCTGCACCCGCATGCGCATGCGCTCGACCTGGAACACCGTATCGACGCGCACGCCGTTGCGGTAGAGGTGGGCGAAGACGTCGTCGGTGGCCTCGCGGCAGCCATCCAGCAGAACGCGCAGCCACGTCACTTCCTGCAGCAGCCGGCCGGGCTCGCCCGCGTCGCGCGCGTTCTCGACGGCGAGCATCGCGCGCGTAAGGCGGAAGAACGGCAGACGTTCGACGGCTACGCGGGCGTCGTCGTCCGACAGGCGGCTGCGCACTGTCGGTGAAAGTCCGGTCGAGCTGATCTGACAGGTGAGGTTATGGAGCGCCGTTAGCAGACCCACGGAAAAATCGCTCGGGCGCAGGTCTGATCCTGCGCTGGCAGTCGAGTCCGGCGCGCCGTCCGCAGGCGCTGCGATACGGGTCTCGCCGGCGGCGGCGAGCGATTCTTCCGCAGCCTGCTCTTGCGGCTCGGCGATCAGCGTCTGCAGGCGGCTCAGCAGATCGAGCGGCAGCGTGGCGATCCATTCGGGATCGTGCGCGGCCGGAAACATCAGCGCGACGAGCGCCGCGAGGTCGCGGCGATTCGGCGCGGGTGGAATCAGCTGCGCCTGGATGCGCTCCAGGAGCGAACCGACCAGACCCGAATGTACCGGCATGCCGGCGTCGCACAGGAGCGAAATGCTGTCGGTCTCGCGCAGCAGCTCGCGCACCATCGCGCCGACGTTCGCTTTCCACGCCGGATTGCGGTCGAGCACGTGCAGCAGGTAGCGCACGCGCGCGTGCTCCGGCGGAGCGCGGTGCGGCGTGCCGGGCGCGGCGTCGGCGGCGTCCGCGGCGCTCGCCATGGCGTCGAGCTTGCCGCCGCGGTGGATCCAGTGCGCGAGCTCGATCAGCCAGTCGCTGCGCTCCGCGTAGGGGGCGTCGGCGTCGGCGTCGGCGACCGCGAGCAGCGCGTCGAGTTGATGGCCGGCGCTGCGCGAGGCGCGCCATTTTTTCCAGAGGGTCTTGAACGTGCGGAACATGGAGGATGAACTGGTGCGCCGGCCCCGCACGGCGGGCGCAGGGCGGCGCCGCGCGGGGCCTGGCGCAGAGGGTCAGCCGGCGCCGGCGTCCGTTGCTGCGGACGGGCACGGAATGCCGGTCGCCGGCGTGGGACGATAGTCGGACTTTTTGCCGCCGCCCGCTGACGCGACAGGCCGCGGCGCGGCCGCGACCGCCCGCACGCCGCTCGAAATCGCCGTCGAAAGCGCCTCGACCGCGCGCCGGTGCCCGGCAACGAGCGCGTCGTAGCCGGTACCAACCGGTTCGTCGAACACGCTGCGGCAGGTCATGACCGTTTGCGTGGCGAGCGAGCGCACGCTCCAGACGGCGTCGATGAGCGCATGCGAGTCGGGCCACGACTCGAAGCGCTGTACCCTCACGCTCACGCGGTACACGGGCGCGCCGGCGGGGTACGGCGAGCCGTACACGTCGATGGTGCCGAGCTGCTGCGTGAGGTCGCCTGACAGCGCACGGCGGATCTCGTCGCCGGGCATCGACGACCAGCGCCGTTCTTCGAGCACCTTGACCTGACTGTCGCTCGTCTGCACGACGAGCTGTGCCTTGGCCACTTGCGGCGGCACGTCGATCGGCGGGAGCTCGATCAGCCAGGCCGGATTGGCGGCTGGCGTGGTGCGCGCGGCATCGCCGGTCGGGCTCAGCGTGTAGAACTGGCTGGGAGGCGACGCGCAGCCGGCCAGCATGGCTGCCGTAGCGGCGAGCGCCAGTGCGGCCCGGCGAGCGCCAGGCACGGCGCGCGCGGGGTGGCCGGCGGGTTGGCCGGCGGGGTCGCCAGCCGCGGCGGCGCGCTTGAGAAGCCGGTCGACCGTCATGGGTTATCTCCTGATTTGCCGCGCAAGAGCGATTCGGGGTGGCGTTCCAGATAATCGGACAGCGCGTTGAGCGACTGCAGCGTGCGTGTCAACTGCTGCATCGCCTCATGCACGTCCGATTGCAGCGGCGAATCCTGCTGCAGGGTCGACTGGGCGGCGGCGAAGGTCTTCTGGGCTTCGTCGAGCGTGCCGCGCATCTGCGGCAGGATCTCGTTGTTGACCTGGGCAAAGAGCTGGTTCGCGCTCTTGAGCGAGTCGTTCAGATTCGTGCCGATCTGGTCGAACGGAATCTTGTCGAGCTTCTTCGCAATGTCGGCCACCTGCAGCTGCAGTTCTTCGAGCGAGTTCGGGATGGTGGGCAGCTCGATCGGGTCGCGGTCGACATTCGCCGTGGCGGGCGGGGCCTTCGGGAAGATGTCGAGCGCCACGTAAAGCTGACCCGTGAGCAGATTGCCCGTGCGCAACTGGCCGCGCAGTCCGCGCTGCACGAGACGCGTGAGCAGCTCGCGGCCCTCGGGCGTATGCGGCGCCGGGCTATCGCCATGTATGCGACGCGAGAGGCGCATCGGATACAGGTCGATCGTGACCGGCATCGCGAAATTGTGCTCCTTCGGGTCGTATTCGATGCCGATATCGGTGACCTGGCCCAGCACGATGCCGCGGAAGTCCACTGCCGCGCCCACCGAAAGGCCGCGCAGCGACTGGTTGAAGTACATGACGACGCGTACCGGCGTGCCGTCGGGCTCGCGCATGGCATCGGATTCGTTGTCGGCGAGGGTGAAGGTGGCGTTTTCGGGGGCTTGCGGGCCCATCGCCTTACCCGGCGGCGCCTGGAACGCCAGCCCGCCCACCACGATGGTCGCGAGCGACTGCGTGTCCACCTTGATGCCGCTGGAATCGAGCTGCACGTTCACGCCGCTCGCGTGCCACCAGCGCGTGTTGGTGCCGACGTACTGGTCGTACGGCGCGCTGACGAACACCTGCACGGTGACGCCCGTGCCGTCCTGATCGAGCGAGTAGCCCGTCACCTGGCCCACCTGGATGCGCCGGAAGAAGATGGGCGTACCGATGTCGAGCGAGCCGAGCGTGTCGCTGTGCAGCGTGTAGCGGTGGCCTTTCTCGTCGATCGTGACGGCAGGCGGCGCTTCGAGCCCGACGAAGTCGCTGGCCGTCTCCTTCGAGCGCCCCGCGTCGGCGCCGATATAGGAGCCCGAAAGCAGCGTGGAGAGTCCCGACACGCCGCTTGCGCCAATGCGCGGGCGCACCACCCAGAAGCGGCTGTCTTTCACGGCGAACGCTTCGGCGTCCTTGGTCAGCTCGATGGTGGCCAGCACGTGCGAGAGGTTCGGCGCGAGCTTGACGGCGCGCACGGAACCGATGTCGACGTCCTTGTACTTCACCTTGGTCTTGCCGGGCTCGAGGCCTTCGGCGCTCGCGAAGCTGACCGTAATGGTGGGACCGCGCGTGGCCACGGATTTCACCACGAGCGCGACGCCGATCAGCGCGGCGACGAGCGGCACGATCCAGACGAGCGAGGGCAGCCAGCGCTTCGGCTTGACGATCTCGGGCTCGGGCAGCTCGGGCGGGAGCGGGCCGCCCGCGGAAGGCGGGTTCGGTCCTTTCGGGTTATTCATGGGGGCGATCCTGAGAGTATTGCGTTGGCTTCTGTTTATCGTCGTCCACGGGGTCCCAGATCAGACGCGGGTCGAACTGCATCGACGCCAGCATGGTCAGGATCACGACCGAGCCGAATGCGATCGCACCGGGGCGCGCCGTGATCACGGCCAGCGACTGGAAGCGTACCAGCGCAACCGTCAGCGTGACCACGAAGATGTCCAGCATCGACCAGCGGCCGATGAACTCGACGATCCGGTAGAGCTTCGAGCGCTCGACGGGGCGCCAGGTCGAACGGCGCCCTGCCGTGAAGGCGAGCAGGGCGAGGACGAAGAGCTTCAGCATCGGCACGAGTATGCTGGCGATGAACACGATCACCGCGAGCGGCCACGAGCCCGAGGTCCAGAAGTACACGATGCCGCTCATGATCGTGTCGTCCTCGTCGCCGACGAGGGAGGCCGTGTGCATGACCGGCAGCAGGTTGGCCGGGATGTAGAGCACCGCCGCGGCGATGAGCAGCGCCCAGGTGCGCGAGAGACTGTCCGGATGGCGCTCGTGCAGCCGTGCGTTGCAGCGCGCGCAGCGCGGGTGCGCGGCCGAACGCACGTGCGGCTGCACGTGCCCGCAGGAGTGGCAAGAGACTAAGCCGGCCTCCGTAGCGGTCACATATTTCATTGCGGACCCCTTAGTGTGGAGACGAGCCCGAAGGCTTCGGATTGGCGCGCGGCTTGGGCGCGGACGGATCGTGGATGTCGGGATCGGCGAGCTGGCCTGGGCCGGGCGGCGCGGCCGCATGGCCCACACCGTCGCCGGGCGCCGGCGCGCGCGCCTTCTGCCCCCTGCCGGTCCGTGTGCCGGCGTGCCGGCTCCGCTCGCGCAGCGCGTCGGCGATGTCCCAGAGCGTTCGGGCGTCGAAGGTCACGACGACGGTGAACATGAGCGTCAGCGCACCGAACGCGAAAAGCGCCGTTTCGGGAATCACGCGCGCGAGACTCACCATCTTCACGATCGTAATCAGGACTCCGAGCATGAATACTTCGAGCATGCCCCAGGGGCGCACGAACTCGATCGCGCGCAGGACCCGGTTGAACCCCGGTGGAATGAAACCGCGCCGGATAGGCAGCAGCACGTAGAGCAGGGCGACGAGTTCGGTGAGCGGAAAAAGGATCGTGGCGCAGAACACCATGACCGCGATGATCTGCATGTCCTCGCCCCACAGGACGATCAGTGCGCCGAACAGGCTCGATTCCGACACAATGCCGTTCGCATCGAGCTCGATGATAGGAAACGATTGGGCGATGACGAACGTGATGAGCGCGGCGAGCGTCATCGCGCAGATGCGGTCGAGCTGCGCCGCCCCGCTGTTGTAGAGGAGCGCGCCACAGCGCGAGCAGCGGGCGGTTTGCCGGCCGAGCAGTTGGGGCTTGCGGTAGAGCGCGTCGCATTCGTGACACGCGATCAGTGAGTCCTGGGCCATACGGGCAGATGACGCAAAACGACGTGAACGGGGACGGGCAACGCTGCCGCGTGCGACCGGGGAAACACGACGGCTGTGCGCCATGTTACCAAACGCGGGCCGGCGCTGCGGTATCTTGTGACCTTCTTGCATCCAGTTTGCGCCGCTCGCTGACCAGGCTCCTGGTGGCGCGGCGGAGCGCTTGATCTTTACCCAGCCGTCAAGGAGACATTTGTGAATACGATGCTACGCGTGACCGTAGGGGCTGTTGCCGTATGCGCGGTGTCGCTGGCCGCCCCGGCCATGGCCGCCGACACCTATCAGCTCGATCCGAACCACACCTACCCGAGCTTCGAGGCCGACCATTTCGGCGGACTCTCGGTCTGGCGCGGCAAGTTCACGAAGACCACGGGCACGGTCACGCTGGACCGCGCCGCGAAGACCGGTACCGTGGACGTCACGATCGATCCGGCCTCGGTGCAGACCGGCAATCCGGAGCTGGACAAGCACGTCGCCGGGCCGGAATTCCTCGATGCCGCGAAATACCCCACGGCGACCTACAAGGGCACGCAGATCGTTTTCGACGGCGACACGCCGAAAGAGGTGATCGGCACGTTCACGCTGCACGGCGTGACCCGGCCGCTCAAGCTCGAGATCGAGTCGTTCAAGTGCATGCAGCATCCCATGCTCAAGCGCGAGGTGTGCGGCGTGGAAGCCGAGGCCGAATTCAACCGCGACGATTATGGCGTGGACTTCGGCAAGCAATACGGATTCAAGATGGCGACGAAGCTGCACATCCAGGCCGAGGGCATCAAGCAGTAACGGGCGCTGTCCTCATCGGAAGGCGACGCCGGGGCTGGGGCGAAAAAAAAGCCGGTTCGCGTGAGAACCGGCTTTTCACATGCTGCGCTTGCGAACCTTCGCGGGAAGCGGGGAACAGGTTCAGACCTGCGCCCCGGCGTTCGGATCGTTCGGATCGTACTTTTCCTTCTTGTCCTTCAAGAGGTCTTCGCGCTTCACGCCGAGCCACATGGCGAGCGCCGCCGCGACGAACACCGACGAGTAGATGCCGAACAGGATGCCCACTGTCAGCGCGAGCGCGAAGTAGTGCAGCGTCGGACCACCGAGGAAGAACATCGACAGCACCATCATTTCCGTACAGCCGTGGGTGATGATGGTTCGCGACATCGTGCTCGTGATGGCGTGGTTGATCACCTCCACCACGGTCATCTTGCGCTCGCGCCGGAAGGTCTCGCGAATCCGGTCGAAGATCACGACCGATTCGTTCACCGAATAGCCGAGCACCGCGAGCACCGCCGCGAGCACGGAAAGCGAGAACTCCCACTGGAAGAACGCGAAGAAGCCGAGAATGATCACGACGTCATGCAGGTTCGCGATCACGCCGGCCACGGCGTACTTCCACTCGAAGCGGAACGACAGGTAGATGACGATGCCCACCACCACGCAGGCGAGCGCAAGCAGCCCGTCGGTGGCGAGTTCCTTGCCCACCTGCGGGCCCACGAACTCGACGCGCTGCAGCTGGACTTGCGGGCTGTCGGCCTTGAGCGTGGCCATCACCTGGTCGCTCTGCTGGGCCGAGGAGAGCCCCTGCTTGAGCGGCAGGCGGATCAGCACGTCGCGCGAGGTGCCGAAGTTCTGCACCTGGGCGTCGCCGTAGCCGATCTTCCCGAGCGAGTCGCGCACCGGCTGGAGGTCGAGCGCCTGCGGATACCGCACTTCGATGACCGTGCCGCCCGTGAACTCGATCGACAGATGCAGACCGCGGTGCACGAGGAAGAACACGGCCGCGATGAAGGTGATGAACGAGATCGCGTTGAAAATCAACGCGCGCTTCATGAACGGGATGTCTTTGCGGATGCGGAAAAATTCCATGATTCCTGTCCTCCGTATCAGCGGGACGAACCGGGGTTGCCCGGTCCGCTCGATCCGTTTCTGCGGCGCACGACCGGCTTGGCGCGCGCGGCGCCCTTGCTGGCCTTCGCCGCGCTTTTTTCCATTTCACGCGGCCTCGCCGTGCCGCTGGCCGCCGTGATGGCGCGGCCCGTGTCGGTGCCCATGTCGCCCTGGCTGAGCGCCGGGGCGCCCGCCATTTCCGGCGCTGGACGCCACACCTGGCCCACGGCCAGCGACTTGAGCTTCTTCTTGCCGCCGTACCAGAGGTTCACGAGGCCGCGCGAGAAGAACACGGCCGAGAACATCGAGGTGAGGATGCCGATACAGTGCACCATCGCGAAGCCGCGGACCGGGCCCGAACCGAACGCGAGCAGCGCGAGACCGGCGATGAGCGTGGTCACGTTCGAGTCGAGAATGGTGGCCCAGGCGTGCGCGTAGCCGTTCTGGATCGCAAGCTGCGGCGGCGCGCCGTTGCGCAGTTCCTCGCGCACGCGCTCGTTGATCAGCACGTTGGCGTCGATCGCCATACCGAGCGCGAGCGCGATAGCCGCGATGCCGGGCAGCGTGAGCGTGGCCTGCAGCATCGAGAGCACGGCGATCAGCAGCAGCAGGTTCACCGAAAGGCCGATCATGGAAATCAGGCCGAACAGCATGTAGTAGGCGATCATGAACACGGCGATCGCGGCGAAGCCGTAGAGCACCGAGTCGAAGCCCTTCTGGATGTTCTCGGCGCCCAGGCTCGGGCCGACCGAGCGTTCCTCGATGATGTCCATCGGCGCGGCGAGCGAGCCTGCGCGCAGCAGCAGCGCGAGGTCGGCGGCGGCCTGCGGCGTGGGCTGACCGGTGATCTGGAAGCGGTCGCCCAGTTCCGACTGGATCGTCGCGACCGTCAGCACCTCGCCCTTGCCCTTCTCGAACAGCACCATCGCCATCGGCTTGCCGATGTTGTCGCGCGAGACGCTGGCCACGGCGCGGCCGCCCGCCGAGTCGAGGCGGAGGTTGACCGACGGGCGGTTATGCTCGTCGAAGCCGGCCGACGCGTCGATGATGCGGTCGCCGGTGAAGATCACCTGCTTCTTGAGCCACACGGGCGCCTGGTTGCCCTGCGTGAACAGCTCGTCGCCCGGCGGCACCGGCGCACCCGGGTCCGGATGCAGGCCGAGCGGGTCGGCGAGGCGCGCTTCGAGCGTGGCCGTGCGGCCGATGATGTCCTTCGCCTTCGCGGTGTCCTGCACGCCCGGCAGTTCGACCACGATGCGGTCGTCGCCTTGCTGCTGGATCACGGGCTCGGACACGCCGAGTTCGTTCACGCGGTTGTGCAGCGTCTGGATATTCTGCTTGAGGGCCGCGTCCTGAACCGCCTTCTTCATGGCCGGCGAGAACGTGCCCACGAGCTGCACGCCGCCTTCCGGCGCGTTTTGCGTGGCCCACTGGAGTTCGCTCACGCCGGTGGCGAGTGCCTTCTGCGCGTCGGCGGCCACCGACGGATCGGCGAAGTCGATCACGACCGACTGGTCGACGCGGTTCACGCCGCCGTCGCGAATGTACTTGTCGCGCAGGAGCGTGCGGGCGTCGGAAGCGTCGGAGTCGAGCTTCTTGTTCAGCGCGCCGTTCATGTCGACCTGGAGCAGGAAGTGCACGCCGCCGCGCAGATCGAGGCCGAGGTACATCGGCAGCGCGTGCAGCGCCGTCAGCCAGTGCGGCGAGGCGCTCTGCAGGTTCAGGGCGACGACGTAAAGCGGATCGGTCGGGTCGGGATTGAGCGCCTTCGTGAGCGCGTCTTTCAGGCGCAGCTGCGTGTCTCCGTTTGCGACGCGCACGCGGATGTTCGCGTTCATCGTCGAGTTGTCGAACGTGACGTCGTCGGCCTTGATGTTGTTCGCGGCGAGCGCGGCTTCGATCTGCGCGAGCGTGTCGCTGTCGAGCTTGACCGTGGCCTTGCCGCTCGACACCTGGACCGCGGGCGCTTCGCCGAAGAAATTGGGCAATGTGTACACGAGGCCGATGGCAAGCGCCACGACCATCACGACATATTTCCAGAGGGGATAACGGTTCATTGGTTGACCCAACGGGGGAGGGGAAGGGCCTTCGCGATGCGGGCGCGTCCGGCGGGGCCGCTTCTGCGGCGCGGTGCCGGACGCGTGGGGCCGCCTGACAGAGTGCGGCGGCCGGTCATGTTCGCGTGCGAGGGCTTACAGCGACTTGATCGTGCCCTTCGGCAGGATCGTCGACACCGACGACTTCTGCACGGTGACTTCGGTGCCGTCCGACACTTCGACGCCGACATACGCTTCGCCGACCTTCGTCACCTTGCCGACGATGCCGCCGCTGATGATGACTTCGTCGCCCTTGGCCATGGCCGCGAGCATGTTGCGGTGTTCCTTCTGGCGCTTCATCTGCGGGCGGATCATGATGAAGTACAGCACGGCGAACATCAGGATCAGCGGCAGGAAGCTCATCAGGCTGGATTCCGCGCCACCTGCTGCGGAGCCTTGTGCGAAGGCATTGGAAATAAACGACACGTTGGTCTCTCCGTTTATACGATCGGTACGATCAAAAATCGAGCCGGTTATTCTACCACCGGCGCAAGTCGTGACGGCGACGCGAAATGTGCTTTCCGATCAAGCTGTTAATGAGACTTGAAAGGAACTTGCACGCATTTCCCGGGCATTTCGCGCTGGATTTCGAATGGTTCTTCGGGGCCGTTGCGGTCCCCGGTGTGGCCCCGTTGTGGCCCCATTCGACGCTCCGGGCCGCCGTTTCGGAAAGTGGATTGTAAAGTCTGGCCGAGCTTAACCTGCGCCGACGGCCGCCGCCATCAGACAACTTCCAAACGGCGCGTCTTGCGCGGCCCGCTCGGGCGGGCGCCGCGCGGTCAGTCCACCCCGCGCGCGCGGTTCTCGTGGAAGCGCTGGCGGAACGCGGCAAAAGACTTCGTCTCGATCGCCTTGCGAATCTCGCCCATCAGTTCGAGGTAGTAGTGCAGATTGTGGATCGTGTTGAGCTGCGCGCCGAGAATCTCGCCAACGCGATGCAGGTGGTGCAGGTAGCCGCGCGTGAAGTTGCGGCAGGTGTAGCAGCCGCACTGCTCGTCGAGCGGGCGCAGCGAATTGCGGTGCACGGCATTGCGGATCTTGACGTCGCCAAAGCGCGTGAAGATCCAGCCGTTGCGCGCGTTGCGCGTGGGCATCACGCAGTCGAACATGTCCACGCCCGAGGCCACGCCCGCCACCAGGTCCTCCGGCGTGCCCACGCCCATCAGGTAGTGCGGCTTGTCGACGGGCAGCTTCGGCGCGATGTGTTCGAGCACGCGCATCATGTCTTCCTTCGGCTCGCCCACCGAAAGACCGCCGATCGCGTAGCCGTGGAACGGCATCTGCGAGAGGCCCGCGAGCGATTCGTCGCGCAGGTCCTCGAACATGCCGCCCTGGACGATGCCGAACAGCGCGTTCGGATTGCCAAGACGGTTGAATTCGTCGATCGAGCGCCTGGCCCAGCGCATCGACATGCGCATGGAGTCGGCGGCTTCCTGGTGCGTGGTCGGCACGCCGTTCGTCGCATAGGGCGTGCATTCGTCGAACTGCATGACGATGTCCGAATTCAGCACCTTCTGGATCTGCATCGACACTTCGGGCGAGAGAAACAGCTTGTCGCCGTTCACGGGCGAGGCGAAGCGCACGCCGTCTTCCGAGATCTTGCGAAGGTCGCCGAGCGAGAACACCTGGAAGCCGCCCGAATCGGTGAGGATGGGCCGGTTCCAGCCCATGAAGCGGTGCAGGCCGCCGTGTGCCTCGATCGTCTCCAGGCCCGGGCGCAGCCAGAGGTGGAAGGTGTTGCCGAGGATGATCTGCGCGTGCATCTCTTCGAGCTCGCGCGGCTGCGTGGCCTTGACGGTTCCGTAGGTGCCCACGGGCATGAAGATCGGCGTTTCCACGACGCCGTGGTTCAGCGTGACGCGGCCGCGGCGCGCGAGGCCGTCGGTGCCGAGCAGTTCGAATTTGAGGCCATTTTGGGGGCGTTCGCCCAGGTACGCGCCGTGTTCGGCGCGCGCGTTCGTTTGATGACCGTCGGTCATGCGTTGACTCCTGTGCCACCGGAAAATGCTTTGCATGGGACCGGAGTATGCGCTAAAGCGCCAACTCCGGATCGCAAGTCCGGCGCAGATGGTGAAACGCCGCCGCGCGCTCGTTGTCTCGCGCGACTGCATGGGAAAGGTGCGTGTTACTTGTTGAGCGCGTCGTCTGTTCGGGTCAGCAGCATGGCGTCGCCGTAGCTGAAGAAGCGGTAGCGCTCCTCGATCGCGTGACGGTACGCCGCGCGGATCGTCTCGACGCCCGCGAACGCGGAAACGAGCATCAGCAGCGTCGATTTCGGCAGGTGGAAATTCGTCACGAGCCGGTCCACCACGCGAAACCGGTAGCCCGGCGTGATGAAGATATCGGTTTCCGCCGAGGTCGCAGCCAGCGCGCGGCCTTCGTGCGCCGCGTCGCGCGCGGCAGCTTCGAGCGCGCGCATCGAGGTCGTGCCCACGGCAATCACGCGGCCGCCGCGCGCGCGCGTGGCCGCGATCTTGTCCACGAGCGACAGCGGCAACTGGTACCACTCGCTATGCATCTGGTGCTCGGCGATGTTCTCCACCCGCACCGGCTGGAATGTGCCCGCGCCGACGTGCAGCGTGAGGGTTGCGCGTTCGACGCCCATTGCGTCGAGTCTCGCCAGCAACGCCTCGTCGAAATGCAGACCGGCCGTGGGCGCCGCGACCGCTCCCGGATTCTGCGCGAACACGGTCTGGTAGCGCGTTTCGTCGGTCGAGTCGGCGTCGTGCGTGATGTAGGGCGGCAGCGGCAGGCGGCCGTGCGCTTCGATCAGCGTGAGGCAGTCGTCGGGGAAGTGCAGCGTGTAGAACGGTTCGACGCGCTCGCCCACCGTCACGTCGAAAGCGTCGGCCAGACGCAGCGTTGTGCCGGGGCCGGGGCTTTTGCTCGCGCGGATCTGCGCGAGCGCCGTGCGCGCGCCGGTCAGGCGCTCGACGAGCACTTCGATCTTGCCGCCGCTGGCCTTCTGGCCGAAGAAGCGCGCCTTGAGCACCTTGGTATCGTTGAATACGAGCAGGTCGCCCGGCGCGATGCATTCGGGCAGCTCGGCGAAGTGCCGGTCGGTGAGGCGCGGGGGCCGACCTGGTGACGGTGGTAGCGGCGCGCGGTTGTCGACCTCCAGCAGACGGCTCGCGCTGCGTTCGGGCAGCGCCGTCTGCGCGATCAGCTCGGCGGGGAGGTCGAAATCGAAATCGGAAAGCTTGAACATGCGGCCTGATGAAACAGATATGCAACGGAAGTCTGGCGTTGGGCGGGCGGCGGCCCCGGACGGCGCGCTCGATGCCCGAGGCGTTTGCCTTCGGCCCCGAGCGCCGGCTGGCGGCCGATCCCGGGCCGGAATGCCCGGTGGCGCGCTTGCGCAACCCGGTTGCATGGGACCGGAGTCAGCGTTGAGGCGCTAACTCCGGATCGACAACCGCTATGATTGCGGGACCGCCCCGGCCGGAACGGCAAGCGCTGGGCGCTCCGCCTGCAGGTCTTGCGGCCATGCCGGGTTTCGAGGCATGCCGCGCCACGCCGGAAAGCCGTTATTGTACTTGCGAAGCTGCTTATGCCCCCATCCGTCAGTCGTTTGATGTCCGAAACCGAAACTCCGGGCGATTCGCGCGAGCGCGCCGACGTGCCCGAAGCAGGAGACGGCGGTGCGGCGCGCAAGCGGGCGGGCCGCGCCGGGGGGACGAAGGGCGGAGCGAAAGGCGCGAAGGAAAGGCCAGCGGGCGAGCCGTCTTCCGCGGACGCGAGCGATGACGCGGCAGGTGCGCCCAAGGGCAAGAAGACGGGCAAGCCCGCCGTCACGAAAACCGCCGACCGCCTCGCGAAGCTCGGCCTCACGCGCGACATCGACCTCGTGCTGCATCTGCCGATGCGCTACGAGGACGAGACCACGCTCACGCCGATCGGCGAACTGCTGCCGGGCGGCATTGCGCAGACCGAAGGCGTGGTCTTCGACAACGAAATCGCCTACCGCCCGCGCCGCCAGCTACTCGTTAAGCTGCGCGGCGACCACGGAGACGAACTGATCCTGCGCTTCCTGAACTTCTACGGCTCGCAGGTCACGCAAATGGCGGTGGGCAAGCGCCTGCGCGTGCGCGGCGACGTGCGCGGCGGCTTCTTCGGCATGGAGATCGTGCATCCGGCCGTGCGCGTCGTCGATGGCGACACGCCGTTGCCGCAGGCCCTCACGCCGGTCTATCCGTCCACGGCCGGCGTGAGCCAGGCGTATCTGCGCAAGGCCATCGACAACGCGCTTTCGCGTGCTTCGTTGCCCGAACTGCTGCCCGAAGCCGTCGCGCGCGAATTCATGGAGCCGCTCGGGTTGCCGCTGCTGATGGAGGCGGTGAAGACGCTGCACCATCCTCCCGTCGACGCCGACGAAGCCGAGCTCATCGACGGCACGCATCCCGCGTGGACCCGCATCAAGTTCGAAGAGCTGCTCGCGCAACAGCTTTCGCTCAAACGCGCGCACGAAGAGCGCCGCACGCGTGCCGCGCCGGCCATGCCGTGTTTCAGGGCGGACGGCACGGATGCTGCGGACGCCGGCGCCGCCCCGCTGGTGGCGCGCTTGCGCGCCTCGCTGCCGTTTCAGCTCACCAACGCGCAGGAACGCGTGGTGGCGGAGATCGCGCGCGATCTCGAGCAGCCGCATCCGATGCAGCGCCTGTTGCAGGGCGACGTGGGCAGCGGCAAGACCGTGGTGGCGGCGCTCGCGGCCGCGCAGGCTATCGATGCGGGCTACCAGGCCGCGCTCATGGCGCCGACCGAAATCCTCGCCGAGCAGCATGCACGCAAGCTGCGTGGCTGGCTCGAACCGCTCGGCATCCAGGTGGCGTGGCTCGCAGGCAGCCTGAAGGCGAAAGAAAAGCGCGCGGCGCTCGAAGCCGCGGCGCTCGGCACGGCGAAGCTCGTGATCGGCACGCACGCAATCATTCAGGACACCGTGGAGTTCGCGCGGCTTGGCCTCGTGATCGTGGACGAGCAGCATCGCTTCGGCGTCGAGCAGCGGCTCGCACTGCGCGCGAAGGCGCAGAACGCGAAGTCCGCCGAGGACGGCGCGCGCGAGTTCCAGCCGCACCAGCTGATGATGTCCGCGACGCCGATTCCGCGCACGCTCGCAATGACCTACTACGCGGACCTCGACGTCTCCACGATCGACGAACTGCCGCCGGGGCGCACGCCGATTCTCACGAAGCTCGTCTCCGACGCGCGTCGCGAAGAGGTGATTGCGCGCGTGCGCGCCGCCGCGCTCACGGGGCGCCAGGTGTACTGGGTGTGCCCGCTGATCGAGGAAAGCGAAACGCTGCAGCTGCAGACGGCCGTCGAGACGTACGAAACGCTCGTCGCGGCGCTGCCCGAGCTCAGCGTGGGGCTCGTGCACGGCCGGCTTTCGTCCACGGACAAGGCCGCGGTGATGGACGCCTTCTCGCGCAACGAGGTTCAGCTGCTGGTCGCGACGACGGTGATCGAAGTGGGCGTGGACGTGCCCAACGCCTCGCTGATGGTGATCGAGCACGCCGAACGCTTCGGCCTCGCACAACTGCATCAACTGCGCGGACGCGTGGGGCGGGGCACGGCGGCGTCGGTCTGCGTGCTGCTCTACAGCGGGCCGCTCTCGCTTACCGGCCGGGCGCGCTTGCAGACCATGCGCGAGACCACCGACGGCTTCGAAATTGCGCGCCGCGACCTCGAAATTCGCGGCCCCGGCGAATTCCTCGGCGCGCGCCAGTCGGGCGCCGCGATGCTGCGCTTCGCGAATCTCGAAACCGACGGCTGGCTGATCGAGCCCGCGCGCGGCGCGGCAGAGCGTCTGTTGCACGGCTGGCCGCTCGTCGTGACGCAGCACCTGAACCGCTGGCTCGGTGCGCGCGAGCAATATCTGAAGGCGTGACGCGGGTCCACGGTCGCGCGGGAACTTGCTGCCTTCCAAATCGTCCGACTAATTCGCTGTTCCCGCCCGACTATGGGCGTTGAATATTGGCGAATCGCCGCCATAGGTGTATAAGTACAAGCTATTGATTCACCTTTTCTGATTGGTCCCCAAAGAAATGACGCTCACTGAACTGAAATACATTGTCGCGGTTGCTCGCGAGCGCCACTTCGGACGGGCCGCCGAAGCCTGTTTCGTCAGCCAGCCGACCTTGTCGGTGGCGATCAAGAAGCTCGAAGACGAACTGAACGTACAGATTTTCGAACGCGGCACGAGCGAAGTGAGCGTGACGCCCATCGGCGAGCAAATCGTCACCCAGGCGCAGCGCGTGCTCGAACAGACGCTGGCCATCAAGGAAATCGCCAAGCAGGGCAAGGATCCGCTCGTCGGTCCGCTGCGGCTGGGCGTGATCTACACGATCGGGCCGTACCTGCTGCCCACGCTCGTCAAGCAGATGATCAAGCGCGTCCCGCAGATGCCGCTGATGCTGCAGGAAAATTACACGCTCAAGCTGATCGAACTGCTCAAGCAGGGCGAGATCGACGTGGCGATCATGGCGCTGCCGTTCCCCGAGACGGGCCTCACCTTGCGAGCGCTCTACGACGAGCCGTTCGTCGTCGCGCTGCCTTCCGGCCACGCGTGGGAACAGCGCGAGAAGATCGACCCGGACGACCTCAAGCAGGAAACCATGCTGCTGCTGGGCAGCGGCCACTGCTTCCGCGATCACGTGCTGGGCGTGTGCCCGGAGCTGATGCGCTTCTCGCAGAACGCGGACGGCATCCAGAAGACCTTCGAAGGCTCCTCGCTGGAAACGATCCGGCACATGGTGGCGAGCGGTGTCGGCATTACCGTGCTGCCGCGCATGTCGGTGTCGGAAGTGAGGCCGCACGCGGGCGGCGTCGATTCGGGGCTGCTCTCGTACGTGCCGTTCGACGAGCCGGTGCCGGACCGGCGTGTGGTGCTGGCCTGGCGCAAGAGCTTTACGCGGATGCCGGCCATCGAGGCGATTGTCGATGCCATTCACGCATGCGAGCTGCCCGGCGTGAAGAAGATTGAGGCGCCTGCCGAGGTTGCCTGACGCGTGATCTGCGTGGCTGGCGCCCGGACCACTCAAACGGGAATTGGCCCCGAAAGTCTGCGGCTATCTGATTTATAAAATAAATCAAATTAAGTTAATAGATAGCCGTTGCTAAACTCCTCTTCACCGATACCCAATCGTGTCCACCAGGAGGAAGTCATGCAAAGCAACGTCCCCAGCGTTTCAGTTCCCGCCGCGCAGCCGACCCCTGCGTCCCCTGTCTTTACCGGCCTGCGCACCGTCGCGTTCTCGTTGCTCGTCGACCGTGCATTGAGCGCGTGACGGCTTGAGCCGCCGTCCACCTTTGCACGACAGCCGAACTTTCCCGCAGCGACAGCCTTGCATAAAACAGGAGAAACGATCATGACCCGAGTGATGACAATGACGCTCCACGCGGCCGGTTTTGGCCGCGCGGACGATGCCCGCGAGATGTTGGAGCGCGCGACCTTCATGCTGCGCCGGGGCGCCGGCCTCGCGATTTTTGCGGGCGGTGTGGCCGTGCTGATCGTGGAGGCGATCGTACGCCTGCACGGCGGCTGATCTGGCGGGAACGCGCGCTGCGGTTCCCTTGTCCGACAGAGAGGGCCAGATGGGTGTCTCTATCTGGCTGTATTCAACGATAAACCGACGTCCGTTCGACCCTACGCGGGTCGCCGCCGGGCAGGCGCGACCGGAAGGGTTCCCAAGGTTCGTCACACTACCAACAAGGAGTCGTCATGGCCAGGAAAGCAATCGTGCAGCACGTGAATATCGGTATCAGCGACAAGGATCGCAAGAAGATCGCGGAAGGCCTGTCGCGCCTGCTCGCGGACACTTACACGCTCTACCTGAAGACCCACAATTTCCACTGGAACGTCACGGGGCCGATGTTCAACACGCTCCACCTGATGTTCGAGACGCAGTACACCGAACTGGCCACCGCGGTCGATGCGATCGCCGAGCGCATTCGCGCGCTGGGCGTGGCCGCGCCGGGTAGCTACAAGGAGTTCGCGAAGCTCTCGTCGATCCCGGAAGCGGACGGCGTGCCGACGGCCGAAGAGATGATCCGCCAGCTCGTGGAAGGCCAGGAAGCCGTGGTGCGTACTGCGCGCGCCATTTTCCCGGCGACCGAGGCGGCCCACGACGAGCCGACCGCCGACCTGCTCACGCAGCGCATGCAGACACACGAAAAGACGGCGTGGATGCTGCGCTCGATGCTGGCTTAAGGGCTCAGGCAGCATTCGCGCGGGCGCGGGTTCGTGCGCGAGGCGACGGCGGGCGGCCGCGCTGACCTACAATAGCGGCATCGTTTTTCCCGCCACGATCATGTTCGCCCGACTCCCGCTCTATCTGCGGCTTGTCCGCATGGACAAGCCGATCGGCAGCCTGCTGCTGCTGTGGCCCACGCTCAACGCGCTCTGGATTGCCTCGAACGGTCGTCCGCCGCTTCCGCTGATCCTGATCTTCGCGGTGGGCACCGTGCTGATGCGCTCGGCGGGCTGCGCGATGAACGACTACGCGGACCGCGATTTCGACCGCTACGTGAAGCGCACCGCGGAGCGGCCGATCACTTCGGGCCGCATACACGCATGGGAAGCGGTGGTGATCGCAGTCGGGCTCGCGTTCGTCTCGTTCCTGCTCATCCTGCCGCTCAATACGCTGACAAAGCAGCTTTCGGTCGTGGCGCTGTTCGTGGCCGCGTCGTATCCGTTCACGAAGCGGTTTTTCGCCATTCCCCAGGCCTACCTGGGCATCGCGTTCGGCTTCGGTATTCCGATGGCTTTCGCCGCCGTGCAGGATCACGTACCGACTCTCGGCTGGATCATGCTGCTGGCGAACGTGTTCTGGTCGGTGGCCTACGACACCGAGTACGCGATGGTCGACCGCGACGACGACATCAAGATCGGCATTCGCACCTCCGCCCTGACGTTCGGCCGCTTCGACGTGCTCGCCATCATGCTCTGTTACGCCGTGACGCTCGGCATCTACGTCTGGATCGGCATCGCGCTCGGCTTCGGGCTGCTCTACTGGATCGGCTGGGCCGCGGCGGCGGGCTGCGCCGTCTATCACTACACCCTCATCAAGGGCCGCGAACGGATGCCGTGCTTCGCCGCGTTTCGCCATAACAACTGGCTGGGCGGCGTGCTGTTCGCGGGGATTGCCGCGCACTACGCATTCGCGGGAACTTGAGGCGCGCGGCCGGCCCGGGTCGGCCTGTTTACTGCTTGCCGAATTCTTCGCCCATTTCCTTCGCACGTGCGTCGGCGGCCAGCGCGCCGCGCACGATCGCGTCCTTGATCCCCGACGCATCGAACGAGGCCAGCGCGGCGGCCGTCGTGCCGCCCTTCGAGGTCACGCGCTCGCGCAGCACCGAAGGCGGTTCCTCCGATTGCAGCGCGAGCTGCGCCGCGCCGGTGAACGTGGCGATGGCGAGCGCGCGCCCCTGCTTTTCGTCCATGCCGAGCTGCCGCGCGGCCTCTTCCAGCGCCTCGATGAAATAGAACACGTAGGCCGGGCCGCTGCCGGAGATGCCCGTGACCGCGTCGATCTTCGACTCGTCGTCGAACCACACCGTTTGCCCTACCGCGCCGAGCACGTCGGAGGCGAGCTGGCGGCCTGCCGCGTCGACGCCGCCGCTCGCGACGAGACCGGTTGCGCCCATGCCGATCAGCGCCGGCGTGTTGGGCATCGTGCGGACGATGCGCGCATGGCCGCCCAGCCAGCGCGAGAGGTCTTCGATACGGATCCCGGCCATGATGGTGATCGCCACCTGATGCGGCGCGAGATGCGGCGCGAGCCCCTCGGCCACGGTCTTGGCGATCTGCGGCTTGACCGCGAGCAGCACGGCGTCGTACTGCGCGAGCGTCGCGTCGGCTGCCGCGCCGGTGAGCACGCCGAATTGCGCGGTATTGCGCTTGCGGACGTCTTCGTTCGGATCGATCGCGTACAGATTGGCGGCGGGCACGCCCTTGCGGATCAGACCGCCGATGAGTGCGGCAGCCATGTTGCCGCCGCCGATAAAGGCAATTTTCATGATGATGGAAAGTGATCAGTGAGAGTAATCGCGCGCGCCGAAGACCGCGGTACCGATCCGCACGATGGTCGCGCCTTCGAGCACGGCGGCTTCCAGGTCGGCCGACATGCCCATCGACAAGGTGTCCAGCGCAAGCCCGTCGGCGCGCAGCGCATCGAACAGTTCGCGTAGTTGCCGGTGCGGCGCGCGCTGCGCTTCAAGCGTGGGTTCGGGTTCCGGGATCGACATCAAGCCCCGCAGCCGCAGATTGGGCAGCGCGGCGATCGCGTGAGCGACCTGCGCTGCCTCTTGTGGCGCGACGCCGCTCTTGGTGGCTTCGCTGCTCACGTTCACCTGCAGGCAGACGTTGAGCGGCGCCATGCCAGCGGGCCGCTGCTCCGAGAGGCGCTGCGCGATCTTCAGGCGATCCACCGAATGCACCCAGTCGAAGCGTTCCGCCACAAGGCGCGTTTTGTTCGATTGCAGAGGCCCGATGAAATGCCATTCGAGCCCGGCGCGCAGGTCGGCCAGCGCCGCGATCTTGTCCACCGCTTCCTGCACGTAGTTTTCGCCGAATGCACGCTGGCCGGCCGTATGCGCGGCTCGCACGTCTTCCGCGGGGAATGTCTTCGAGACTGCGAGCAGCTCGACCGAATCCGGCTCGCGCCCGGCGTTGCGGGCGGCGGCGGCGATACGCTGGCGGACGGCTTCGAGGTTGTGAGTGAGATCGGTCATCGGATTGGGGCGGCCACCTTGTTGGCGCGGCGGCCGTTGAAACGAACCAGAGCGAACCAGGCAATGAATGTGGGCAATTATACGGACTGGGCCAGACGCGAAATATAGGCCGAACGGCCGGCTTTTTGCGTGCTGCGCGACGCGCTACGCTCGGACCGTGTTCGATTCCCTGCGCTCAGTTCGCCGCCAGCATATGCTCCACCAGCTCGATCCAGTGTGTGACCGGAATCGTCGTGCCGCTCTGCAGGTGCGCAATGCAGCCGATGTTCGCCGAGACGATGAGTTGCGGTTCGAGCGCCTTCAGGCGGTCGACCTTCTGGTTGCGCAGCGCGTAGGAAAGGCGCGGCTGCGTGATCGAATACGTGCCGGCCGAGCCGCAGCACAGATGGCTGTCCGCAGGCACGCGCACGTCGAGGCCCAGCGCGCCCAGCACCTTTTCCACGCCGCCGCGCAGTTGCTGGCCGTGCTGGAGCGTGCAGGGCGGATGCCACGCCACGGTCTGGATGCCGCGCCGGCGCGCGGCTGCCACGAGTTCCTCTTCGAACTCGGGCAGGATCTCAGAGAGGTCGCGCGTCAGCTCGGCGATGCGCCGCGCCTTGTCGGCGTAGGCGGGATCGTTGCGCAGCAGGTGCGCGTACTCTTTCACCGTCGCGCCGCATCCCGAGGCGTTCATCACGATCGCTTCCACACCCGCTTCGACGTAGGGCCACCAGGCGTCCACGTTGGCGCGCACGTCGTCGAGCGCCTCTTCCACGTAGCCCATGTGCAAACGGATCGCGCCACAGCAGCCGGCCTGCGGCGCGACCACGGTTTCGATGCCGAGCGCGTCGAGCACGCGCGCCGTGGCCACGTTGATGTTCGGCATCATCGAAGGCTGCACGCAGCCCGCGAGCATCAGCATCTTGCGCGCATGCTTCGCGGTCGGCCAGGCGAGCACGCGCTGGCGTACCGGCACCTTGTCGCGCAGGCGGCGCGGCAGAAGCGGGCGGATCTGCTGGCCAATGCGCATGGCCGGCGAAAACAGCGCGCGCCGCGGCAGAAAGCTGGCGAGGAGGCGCCGCACGATCCGTTGGCGCAGCGGCCGCGGCACCGTCTCTTCGGCATGCTTGCGGCCGATCTCGACGAGCCGTCCGTACTGTACGCCCGAGGGGCAGGTCGTTTCGCAACTGCGGCAGGTAAGGCAGCGATCCAGATGCGTGAGCGTGCTCTTCGTCACGGCCGCGCCTTCCACCATCTGCTTGATCAGATAGATGCGCCCGCGCGGGCCGTCCAGTTCGTCGCCGAGCAACTGGTAGGTTGGGCAGGTCGCCGTGCAGAAGCCGCAGTGCACGCATTTGCGCAGGATCGCGTCGGCCTCGTCGCCGTCCGCCGTGTTCCGGATGAAATCCGCGAGATTCGTCTGCATTGCCGCGTGCCGGTGATATCAAAAATCGGAGTACAGGCGGCCGCGATTGAAGATGCGGGCCGGGTCGAACGCGGCCTTCAGGCCGCGGTGGATCTTCATGAGCGGCGCCGGCAACGGCGTGAACACGCCAGCGCTGCGGTCGTACGCGTGGCCCGTGCGGAACATTGTTGCGTGGCCGCCCGCCTGCTTGGCCGTGATGCGCACGGTTTGCGCGTCGGTTTCGGTGATCCACCAGCGCTGGGAGCCGCCCCATTCCATCAACTGCACGCCGGGCAATTGCAGCGGTTCGGCGATCGAGGGCAGGGCGAGGCGCCAGAGCGCGGCATCCGGTGCGATGGCCGCGAAGAACGGATCGGTCTGCTCGCGCAGGCCGGCCCAGAAGCGTTCGGCCTCCACCGCGTCGACCACTTCGCCGCCCAGTGCCGCGCGCGCGGCTTTCACGGCGGCTTCCGCGCCCGCGAGCCGCACGGCGAGCGTGCCGTTGCGCCACGCGCTCGCCGTCATGGGGAGCGGACGGCCGCCCCATTCGTTGAGCTTGCGCACGGCGTCGGTGCCGTTCATGTCGAACTTGAGCGTTGTTTCGGACTGCGGCGCCGGCAGGACCTTGATCGAGAGTTCGAGGATCAGCCCGAGCGTGCCGAGCGAACCCGCGAGCAGGCGCGAGACGTCATAGCCAGCCACGTTCTTCACGACCTGGCCGCCGAAGTGCAGCACTTCGCCATGCCCGTTCATGATGACCGCGCCCAGCACGAAGTCGCGCGCCGCGCCCGCGAACGCCCGACGCGGTCCGGCGATGCCCGCCGCGATGCACCCGCCGAGCGTGGCCTGGGTACCGAAGTGGGGCGGCTCGAAAGGCAGCATCTGGTCGTGCGCCGCGAGGGCCGCTTCGATTTCCGTGAGCGGCGTACCGGCGCGCGCCGTGATCACGAGCTCGGCCGGGTCATAGGCGACGATGCCCCGGTGCACACGGGTATCGAGAATGGCTCCCTCGAGTGTCTGTCCGTACCAGTCCTTCGTGCCGCCGCCGCGTATGCGCAGTGGGCGGCCATCGGCACTCGCCGCGCGTACGCGGTCCGACCAGACGGCGACGATGTCGTCCTCTTCCATGGCGTGATTGTCGTTGTCGTTCGTTCGATTGTACCGGCCGGTCCCGTGCTGGCAACCCGGAGCGGACCCGCATCGTGCGTGGACCTCGAAGCGGGCCTAGAAGCGCGGCAGCTCGGGATGCGGCAACAGGTTCCCGCGCACGTGCATCCTGCCGTACTCCGCACAGCGGGCCCGGGTGGGGATGCCCTTGTCGGGGTTGAGCAGGCCGGACGGATCGAACGCGCGCTTGACCGCGTGGAACGCGTCGCGCTCCTGCGGCGAGAACTGCACGCACATCGAGTTGATCTTCTCGATGCCTACGCCGTGTTCTCCGGTCACGGTGCCGCCCAACTCGACGCAGGTTTCGAGAATGTCGGCGCCGAAGGCCTCGGCGCGGTGCCACTCGTCGAGGTCGTTGCCGTTGAAGAGAATGAGCGGGTGCATGTTGCCGTCTCCGGCGTGGAACACGTTAATGCAGCGCAAGCGGTACTGCGCTTCCATGTCGTGGATGCGCGCCAGCAGCGGGCCAATGCTGCGGCGCGGCACGGTGCCGTCCATGCAGTAGTAGTCGGGAGAGATACGGCCCGCTGCCGGAAACGCGTTCTTGCGCCCGGACCAGAAGCGAAGCCGCTCTTCCTCGCTGCGCGAGATCTGGATGCGTGTGGCGCCATGCTCGCGCAGCACGAGTACGGTGCGTGCGATTTCGTCGGCCACTTCCTCGGGTGTGCCGTCGGATTCGCACAGCAGGATCGCGGCGGCGTCGATGTCGTAGCCCGCTTTCACGAACTCTTCCACGGCTCGCGTGGCCGGCTTGTCCATCATTTCGAGGCCGGCCGGAATGATGCCCGCCGCGACGATGCCGGCTACGGCGTCGCCGCCCTTCACGACGTCGTCGAAGCTCGCCATGATGACCTGTGCGGTCTGCGGCCGCGGGATCAGCTTGACGGTGACCTCGGTCACGATCGCGAACATGCCCTCGCTGCCGATCATGACGGCGAGCAGGTCCAGACCCGGCGCATCGGGCGCGAGCGAGCCGAATTCGACGATCTCGCCGTCCATCGTGACCGCGCGCACGCGCAGGACGTTATGCACGGTGAGGCCGTACTTGAGGCAATGCACGCCGCCCGAGTTCTCGGAAACGTTGCCGCCGATCGTGCAGGCGATCTGCGAGGAGGGGTCGGGGGCGTAGTAGAGGCCGTAAGGTGCGGCGGCTTCGGAGACCGCGAGATTGCGCACGCCGGGCTGAACGGTCGCCGTGCGCGCGTAGGGGTCGACTTCGAGTATCCGGCGAAACCGCGCAAGCGAAAGCACGATGCCGTGCCGGATCGGCATGGCGCCGCCGGAAAGGCCCGTCCCCGCGCCGCGCGGCACGATGGGCACGTCGAGGCGGCGGCAGATCTGCACGATGCGCTGCACCTGCGACTCGGTTTCCGGCAGCGCGACCGCGAGCGGCAGGCGACGGTAGGCGGCAAGCCCGTCGCACTCATAGGCGACGGTGTCTTCTTCCCGATGCAGCAGGCAATGCGCGGGCAGCACCGCCATCAAGGCCTGCACGACTTCTCGCTGGCGTTGCGCGAGCACTTCCGGCGACACCTCGGCCGGTGCATTCATGTGTCCTCCCGTTGGTTCGCGCTGTTCCGTTGGCGCCGTGGGGCGCCTCTCAGGGGCAAGCCTTGTCGCTGCGTGGCGTTCGCGGGGCGCTCAGGCCGCCCACGAAAAGATTTTGCCCGGATTCATCAGGTTGTGCGGATCGAGCGCGTGCTTGATCGCGCGCATCGTGTCGACGGTATCGGCGCCGTGCTCGTCCACGAGGAAGCCCATTTTGTGCAGTCCCACGCCGTGTTCGCCCGTACAGGTGCCGTCCATCGCGAGCGCGCGCTCGACGATGCGGCGGTTCAGGCGCTCCGCTTCTTCGATTTCCTCGGGATTGTCCGCGTCGATCAGCATCGCGACGTGGAAGTTGCCGTCGCCCACGTGGCCGACGATCGGGCAGGGCAGCGGCGACGCCTTCAGGTCGGTTTCCGTTTCCACCACGCACTCGGCAAGCCGCGAAATGGGCACGCAGACGTCGGTCGTCACCGCGCGGCAGCCAGGCCGCAGTTGCAGCATGGCGAAGTACGCGCTGTGACGCGCGTTCCACAGACGGCTGCGGTCTTCGGGGCGCGTTGCCCATTCGAAGCCTTCGCCGCCGTTCTGCGCGGCGAGTTCCTGCACGAGCTGCGCCTGTTCCTCGACGCTCGCGGGCGTGCCATGGAATTCGAAGAAGAGCGTGGGCGCCTCGCGCAGCGTGAGGTTCGAATGGCGGTTGATGGCGCGCACGGCGAGCGAATCGATGAACTCCACGCGCGCGATCGGCACACCTACCTGGATCGTCTCGATCACGGTGCGCACGGCCTCGACCATCGAAGGAAACGCGCAGACCGCGGCCGATACCGCTTCCGGCTGGGGATAGAGGCGCAAGGTGATTCCGGTAATGACGCCGAGCGTACCTTCGGACCCCACGAAGAGGCGCGTGAGGTCGTAGCCCGCCGACGACTTGCGTGCGCGCGTACCGGTCTTGATGACGCGTCCGTCGGCCAGCACGGCGGTAAGCCCGAGCACGTTCTCGCGCATCGTGCCGTAGCGCACGGCGTTGGTGCCGGAGGCGCGCGTTGCCGACATGCCGCCGATGCTCGCGTCCGCGCCCGGATCGATCGGGAAGAAGAGGCCCGTGTCGCGCAGCGCCTCGTTCAGCGCCTTGCGCGAGATGCCGGGTTCGACGGTGACGGTGAGGTCTTCCGCGTTGATCGACAGCACGCGGTTCATCTGCGAGAGGTCGATCGAAACGCCGCCCTGCACGGCCAGCAGATGGCCTTCGAGCGACGATCCATTGCCGTACGGAATGATCGGCACGCCGTATTGCGCGCACAGCTTCACGATGGCCTGGACTTCCCCGGTGCTTTGCGCGAACACGACGGCGTCAGGCAATTGCGGGTCGAAGCGCGACTCGTCGCGGCCATGATGGGCGCGCACGGCTTCGGACGTGGAAACACGGTCGCCGAACGCACTGCGCAACTGGTCGAGGAGATCGGCGGGGAACGGGCGGCGTGCGGTGGCCGGCGGCGCGGGGTGATTCAATGGCGTCTCCTTCATCGAGGCATGTCTTGCCTGTACGTTGCTTCTGCGGTTCATTTTACGCTGAACGATGGTGCCCCTGCCGGCATGCCGGGTTTGCTGCGCCGCGTCAAATCTATAATGCCGGCAAGGCGCGTGCGGTGCGCGCGGACTCGCTTTCGGAGAACACATCATGGGCAATCGGCTCAGCAAAATCGTCACGCGCACTGGCGACGACGGCACGACAGGGCTAGGCGACGGCAGCCGCGTACGCAAGGACGACTTGCGGATTGCGGCCATCGGCGACGTCGACGAACTGAACTCGCAAATCGGCGTGCTGCTTTGCGAGACGCTGCCCGACGATGTGCGCGCCGCGCTCACGGAGATCCAGCATGACCTCTTCGACCTGGGCGGCGAGCTCTGCATGCCGGGACACACGGTCGTGACGGATGCGCATCTGGCACGGCTCGACGGCTGGCTCACTCACTACAACGCCGCGCTGCCGCCGCTCAAGGAGTTCATCCTGCCCGGCGGCTCGCGCGCGGCGGCGCTCGCGCATGTGTGCCGCACCGTTTGCAGGCGCGCGGAACGGACCGTGGTCGCCCTCGGAACCTCGTTACCGGCGGGCGAAACGCTGGCCCAGACACCGCGCCGCTATGTGAACCGGTTGTCTGACCTGCTTTTCGTGCTGGCGCGCGTACTCAATCGCGCGCATGGCGGCGACGACGTTTACTGGCGTCCCGACCGGGGTAGTTCGGCGGATTGAGGGGCGTCGCCGCGCGCGGTCGGAAGTCGCCGCCAGTAGCCGGATGGCCGGCGAATTCCCATGCGGCAAAATGACCAGGGTATACTCGAACTTAAACATGTATTGTAGATGCATCTTTAAGCCGGAGAACCCGAATGACTGTGCTTACCGCCGACCAGATGGCCCTCGTCAAGGCCACGGCCCCCGTCTTTGCCGAACATGGCGCCACCATCACGAAGCACTTCTACAAGCGGATGTTCCATGCGCATCCCGAACTGAAGAATCTCTTCAACCAGACGCACCAGCAAAGCGGCAGCCAGCCCGAAACGCTGGCCCGCGCGGTGTATGCGTACGCGGCGAATATCGACAATCTGGGCGCGCTCGGCGGCGCAGTCACGCACATCGCCCACAAGCATGCGAGCCTGAACATTCGCCCGGAGCACTATCCGATCGTGGGGCGCCATCTGCTCGGCGCCGTGGTCGACGTGCTCGGCGATGCTGTCGATCAGCCGACGCTCGACGCATGGACCGCAGCCTATGGCCAGCTCGCGCAGATCATGATCGGCGCGGAGGCGACGCTGTACGAAGGCGCATCCTGGAGCGGCTTCCGGCCGTTCAAGGTGGTTCGCAAGCAGATCGAGAGCGACGAGATCACGTCGTTCTATCTCGCGCCCGCCGATGGCGCTTCCGCCGGCGGTTTCGAACCGGGCCAGTACGTGAGCGTGACGCGCTTCGTCGATCGCCTTGGCGTCGATCAGCCGCGCCAGTACAGCCTCTCGGACGCTCCCCATGGCCGCTGGCTGCGCATCTCGGTCAAGCGCGAGGCGGGCCGCGAGCAGGTGGACCCGGGCCACGTGTCGAACCTGATGCACGACGGTGTCGAGGAAGGCGCGATCGTCCACGTGAGCGCGCCGATGGGCGAATTCACGCTCGACCGCAAGGCGGCAGCGCCTGTCGTGCTCATGAGCGGCGGCGTCGGCATCACGCCGATGGCGTCGATGCTCGCAACCCTCGTGGCCGAGGGCAGCGCGCGTCCCGTGACGTTCGTGCATGCGTGCCGCAATGGACGCGTGCATGCGTTTCGCGACTGGCTGCGCGATGTCGCCCGCGATCACGCGAACGTGCGCAGCGCCGTGTTCTATGAGGAGGTCGGGGCGAGCGATCGTGCGGGCGTCGATTACGACTACGCGGGACGCATGGACCTTGGACGCATCGAAGACGCCGCGCTGCCAACTGACGCCGACTACTACCTGTGCGGCCCCGTGGGATTCATGCGCGCGCAGCGCGAGGCGCTCGTCGCACGCGGTGTCGATCCGCAGCGTATCCGCACGGAGATCTTCGGTTCGGGCATGCTCGACTGAGCGCCACGTAGAAACGCCCGGCCGCAATGGCCGGGCGAGCTGGAGCAAGACCCCGGCGCGACGCCGGGGTTGCCGCATTCGCGAACGATGCGGCCCAGTTGTCGCTCAGTTACCGCTGCCGCGCGCGACGCGCCGCTGCTTGACGCTTTCCGCCAGCCCTTCGAGCACGCCCACGCTTTCGTCCCAACCGATACAGGCATCGGTGATGCTCTGCCCGTAGGTGAGCGCGCAACCTTCCTTGAGGTCCTGGCGGCCCGCCACGAGATGCGACTCGACCATCACGCCGATGATGCGCTCGTCGCCCGCGGCGATCTGGCGGCCGATATCGGCGCACACGGGAATCTGGTTCTCGTGCTTCTTCGAGCTGTTCGCATGGCTCGCGTCGATCATGAGGCGCGCGGCGAGGCCTGCTTTGCCGATGTCGGCGCACGCTGCATTCACGCTGTCCGCGTCGTAGTTCGGCACCTTGCCGCCGCGCAGGATCACGTGGCAGTCCTCATTGCCGGCCGTCGAGACGATGGCCGAATGGCCGCCCTTCGTCACCGAGAGGAAATGGTGCGGCTGCGATGCGGCCTTGATCGCGTCGACGGCGATCTTGACGTTGCCGTCCGTGCCGTTCTTGAAGCCCACCGGGCACGAGAGGCCCGAGGCCAGCTCGCGGTGCACCTGCGACTCGGTCGTGCGCGCGCCGATCGCACCCCACGAGATCAGGTCGGCGATGTACTGCGGGCTGATCATGTCGAGGTATTCGCTGCCCGCGGGCAGGCCCAGTTCGTTGATAGCGACGAGCAGTTCTCGCGCGGTGCGCAGACCGTCGTTGATCATGAAGCTGTTGTCGAGGTACGGGTCGTTGATGAGGCCCTTCCAGCCCACTGTCGTGCGCGGTTTTTCGAAGTACACGCGCATCACGATTTCGAGTTCGCCGGCGAAGCGTTGGCGCATCGGCTGGAGCTTCTGCGCGTACTCGACGGCTGCCTTGGTGTCGTGGATCGAGCACGGGCCGATGATCACGATCAGGCGGTCGTCCATGCCGTGCAGGATGCGGTGCAGCGACTGGCGCGTTTCGTAGATCAGGGTCGAGGCGGCCTCGGAGCACGGGAATTCGCGGATCAGGTGTGCGGGCGGCGTGAGTTCTTTCAGTTCCCGGATGCGGACATCGTCGGTGTTGTGCGGGGGCATGGTCGTTTTCTCCTGATCCTGTGTGTAGCGTGTCGGCGTCGATCAACGGTGGCGGCGCGGACGGTGCCTCAAAAAGCGGTTAGATGAAAATTGCGGCTCGTGGGTGTGGGGCGAAAGGACGAAAAAAAACCGCCAGGCTTGCTGGCGGTTTCTCGTGTATTCGGGGTTCTGCGCGTACTGTCAACCCTCTCGATCCGCCAGCGGTCTGAGATACCAAAAGAAGTAAAAGTAAAACTTCGTGGCGGTCATGGCGAAAGCGACAGTGAAATGCGTTCTGGAACGTGAAGTTCGTCGAAAAGGGTGATTGCCTTTATAACCCGGGCAAGCTCGCGCTGGCAAGCGCTGCGCTGCAAAAATGCGCAACATCCGCGCAATATCTCGATCAAGCGCAGAAATCCTGCGCGCCGGTGCGGGATTTCCGCATCGGCGCGCGTGAAATCAGACCGTGCCGCCCACCGTCATCCGGTCGATGCGCAGCGTAGGCTGGCCGACGCCCACCGGCACGCTCTGCCCCTCTTTCCCGCATACGCCCACTCCGGAGTCGAGCCTCATGTCGTTGCCGATCATGTTCACGTACTTGAGCGACTCTGGGCCGCTGCCGATCAGCGTGGCGCCCTTGACCGGATACGTGATCTTGCCGTTCTCGATCATGTAGGCCTCGGAGGCCGAGAACACGAACTTGCCGTTCGTGATGTCGACCTGGCCGCCGCCGAAGTTGACGGCGTAGAGACCGTTCTTCACCGAAGCGATGATCTCCCGCGGATCCTTGTCGCCGTTCAGCATGTAGGTGTTGGTCATGCGCGGCATCGGCAGGGCGGCATAGGACTCGCGGCGCGCATTGCCGGTTACCGGCATCTTCATGAGGCGCGCGTTGAGCGAGTCCTGAATGTAGCCCTTGAGAATGCCGTCCTCGATCAGCGTCGTGCACTGCGTGGCGTTGCCTTCGTCGTCGATGTTGAGCGACCCGCGGCGATTGGGCAGCGTACCGTCGTCCACGACCGTGACACCCTTCGCGGCCACCTGCTCGCCAATGCGCCCCGCGAACGCCGACGAACCCTTGCGGTTGAAGTCGCCTTCCAGCCCATGGCCGATCGCTTCGTGCAGCAGCACGCCGGGCCAGCCCGGCCCGAGCACCACGGTCATCGCGCCGGCCGGAGCCGGGCGCGCCTCCAGATTGACGAGCGCGCTATGCACGGCGTCGTCGACGTACTTGGAGAGGATGTCGTCGGTGAAGTAGCCGTAGTCGTAGCGTCCGCCGCCGCCGCCGTTGCCGATTTCGCGGCGGCCGTTCTGCTCGGCGATCACCGTGACGGAAACGCGCACGAGCGGGCGGATATCCGCCGCGAGGGCGCCGTCGCTGCGCGCCACGAGCACGACGTCGTATTCACCGGCGAGCGCCGCCATCACCTGGGTAATGCGCGGGTCGCGGCCCTTGGCCATCTGCTCGATGCGCTCGAGCAGCTTGACCTTTTCGGTGGCGTCGAGCGAGCCCAGCGGATCGGACGGCAGGTACAGGTCGCGGCCTGCGATGCCCTTGAAAGCGCCGGCCACCTTGATCTTCTGCTTGCCGCCGCCTGCCTTCGCGATCGAGCGCGTGGCGAGGGCCGCCTGGCGGATCGCTTCGGGCGAGAGATCGTCCGAGTACGCGAACGCCGTGCGCTCGCCGGAGACGGCGCGCACGCCGACACCCTGGTCGATGCTGAAGCTGCCCGATTTGACGATGCCTTCTTCGAGGCTCCAGGCTTCGCTGCGCGTGGCCTGGAAGTAGAGGTCGGCGTAATCGACGCGGTGGGTGAAGATCTCGCCGAGCGTGCGCGTGAGCACTGCCTCGTCGAGGCCGTAGGGCGTGAGGAGCACGTCCTTCGCGGTCGCCAGATTGCGGATGCCGGGTTCGATGATGTTCATGCGTGCAATAGGGAGGATCTGTTTCGGTAAATTCGGGCGGCGAGCGGTTTTATCAAGCCGTTGCGCTGCCCGGTTGCGCTCAGTTGCAGTCGAGGACGCGATGCCGCCATGCGGGCAAACTCGCACGCACGGCGGCGATGCGCTCGAGGTCGATGTCGCCGGCCACGATGCCGGGACCCTCGTCGAGCACGTCCAGCACTTCGCCCCATGGGTCGATCAGCATGCTGTGGCCCCAGGTGCGGCGGCCGTTCTCGTGCTGCCCGCCTTGCGCGGCGGCCAGCACGTAGCACTGGTTTTCGATGGCGCGGGCGCGCAGCAGCGTTTGCCAGTGCGCGCGTCCCGTGGTGTACGTGAAGGCGGACGGCACGACCATCAGCGCGCAGTCGCCCATGCGGCGGTACAGCTCGGGAAAGCGCAGATCGTAGCAGACCGACAGGCCGACGCGGCCAAACGGGGCCTCGAAGGTGCGCACCTCGGCGCCGGGCCGGATCGTGCGGGCCTCGTCGAACGACTCCGCGTCTTTCTCGAAGTTGAACAGGTGAATCTTGTCGTAGCGCGCGACTTCCTCGCCGCGCGTGTCGAACACGAGCGTCGTGTTCAGCACGCGGTTTTCCTCCGGCGCCGGGTCGGGCACGAGCAAGGGCAGCGTGCCGCCGATGATCCACACCTTGTTTTTCAGCGCGGCCTCGGCGAGAAACCGCTGGATTGGCCCATCGCCGTAGGGCTCGCGGACCGCGAGCTTGTCGCTGTCCTTGTGGCCCATGAAGCAGAAATATTCGGGCAGTAACACGAGGCGCGCGCCGGCCGCGGCCGCTTCGGCGATCAGGCGCCCGGCGTCGGCCAGATTGCGTTCGCGCTCGGGCGTGCTGATCATCTGCAGCGCGGCGACGCGGAACGGGGTAGGGGGGGAATCGCTCATCGGCGGCGTGTGAATTGGCTCGCGAAGTGGCTCATGAAGGTCGCCGCCCGGTGCGGCGCCCGGCGTGACCTGGTGCGACAAACAGGGCGGCTGGCCGGTACGGCGCGCACGGCGCAGGAGCGCATGTTCAATGCGCCGTGGCCGGCGACTGCGCGTTCATCTTACCCTGATCGCCGTGCAGCCGCTCGACGTGCGGTTTGGCCCAGGAGCCCGTGATTGCGTAGTCGATCGCGAACGCCGACTCGACGGTGTGCGAGAGCGCGAAGTCGGCGACGAGCGCGCCAAGGCCGATGAGCGGATTGATGACCGCCGCGGCGATCACGCCGGCGCCCAGGCTGACGGTCGGCTCCACGTGTACGCGCAGGTCCTGGGTCTCGTGGGCGAGGTCGACGCTGCCGCTCATCTGGGCGCGGGCCGGTGCGGTGATGAGCTTGAAATCGTTCGTGCGGCCGACGCCGTTTTCGATCACGCCCGTGCCCGTGACGCTCGTGAAGGGCAGGCCCTCGCCGATCACGTCGCGGAAGTCCGTGCTCGCGTAGCGCGCGAGGCTTTGCAGGCTCAGCACGCCGAGCAGTCTGGCCACGCCCGGATCGACCTTGAGGATCTGGCCGTGGCGCAGATCGACGGCAACACTGCCTTCGAGCGACGGGTAATCGATCTTCGTCGGGCCGCCGCGCCAGTCCAGCTTGCCGGACAACGTGCCTTCGCCGGCCTTGAGCGTGCGCGGCTTGCCCGCGCGTGCGAGCAGGGCGCCGGCATCCTTGATGTCGAGGCGGAATTCGAGCGCGGTGCGGCGCGGCGTCGCCGATTCGAGGTCGGGGCCGACGTCGCCGATCGAGCGCCAGTTGCCCGTCGCGGCGAGATGCGCGTCGGGGTTGTTGAGATCGAGCGTGTCGAGCTGCCAGACCGGCACGCCGTTCTCGTCGATATTGCGCGCGTTGACCTGCAGCCGGCCGAAATCGCGGCCTCGCACGATCAACTGGTTCACGACCAGGTCGATGGAGGGCATGTTCTGGGCGGGCTGCGAAATGGCCTGGCCGAGCAGGTCGTTTTCGGTCGCGGCGGGCACGACGAGGCGCGCGAGACGCGCCTCGAGCGTGCCCGGCGAGCCAGGGACGGCGCCGGGCTTCCAGGAGAGATGCCCGGAAACCTGGTTCGAGGCGAGGTTGGCCTGCCAGTCACGGCCGGTGCGCGTCGCGCCGACCACGACGTTCTCCCAGTGGCGCTTGAGCAGCGTGAGCGTGCCGACGTGTACCGCGAAGCGCGACGGCAGGAACTGGGCGAAGGCGCCGCCGGGCATGGGCGGGGCGGCGGCCGGCGACGAGGCGGCTTGTGCCGGGGGGGGGGCGGCCGGAGAGGCGGCGGTCTGCGCTGGGGCGGTGGCTGGCGGAGAGGCGACCTGCGCCGGGCTGGCGCCGCTGGCGGCGGCCGAAGCGCCACTGGCCGCGCTACCGGGGGCATTCGCCGCAACCGTCTGCGTGCTGCTCGCCGGAGTCGCGGCAGCCGCACTCGCGGCCGCCGTGCCGCGAATCTGCTGCACGACGCCGCGCCACGCGTCGGCATCGAAGGCGGGCATGTCGACGTTGGCGGTCACGCCGTCCGTCGGCAGATCGACGGGCCGGTTCATCGAGATCGCGCCGCGCACCACGTCGGGCACGTGGCCAGGCACGCGCCGCAGCACATACTTCGCGGCGAACGGCCCGAGCGTCACATCCGCATGCTGGAACGCGGCGGGATTGCCGGCGTCGCTGCCGTCGCCCGCGCCCGGCTGCAGTTCGAAGCGCAGCGGCATCGGCGTTCCGGCGGTCTTGCCGAATGGCGCGGGCAGATCGAGCGCAAGATCGGTCAGGTCCGACGAGGCCTTCACGTCGGGCAGATGGCCCTTCGTGCCGCTCACGCTGAGCGCATACGGCGCCTGCCCGCTCAGGCGGCCCAGCACGGCGGCCGCCGTGCCGCGCAGGTTCAGGCCGCGCGCCGCATCGACGGCGACGTTGCCCGATACGTCGAGCGCATAGCGGCCGTCTTCGCTCAGCCCGCCGTTGGCATGCAGGGCGCCGCCGAGGAAACGCGCGTTCAGCGCTTCGACCTGCGCGCTGTGGTTGCTGAAGCGGACCTTGCCCGTGAGATTCGAAACCGGCGGCACGTTGTCGGCCGTGAGCTGGTCGTTTTCAAAGCCTATCGTGCCCGCCAGCTTGACCTTGGGCTTGGGCACGCGCGGGATCGTGAGCTTGAGCGCAAGCGTTGCCGGTCCTTGCGCGCGCACCTTCGCGGTGGCGTGTTTCGACACGTAGCCGATCGAGCTGTTGTCCGCGTAGTCGAGCAGATCGGCAAGCGGGCCGCGACCGGCGCCGCTGATGAAAAGATCGGATCCCTTCGTGCCGAGGTCGTCGATGCGGCCGCTCACGTCGTGCAGGACGAAGCCGCGATAGTGGCCGCGCGCCACGTCGAAGCGCAGCTTGTTCTCGGCAAGCGTGAACACGCCGTCGATGCCGTCGAACGCGGGCCACACGTTGGGCGCGCCGTTCCTGAGCTTCTTCGGCGGGAACGGCGACGGGTCGAAGCGGCCGCCCGCGAACGGCGCGACGATGCGGAACTGGCCGGCATCGGGCGCGCGCGAGTAGGGGAACAGCGTGAGGTCGCCGTGGATCTCCAGCGTGGCGCCCTTCGAGACGCCGGCCTGCAGGCCGTGGCCGAGGTAGGTGCGCACCTTTTCGGAGAGGCTCGTCGGCAGGTAGCGCGGGATGGCCTTGACCTGGGCCGTCTCGAAGTCCGCTTTCAGGTCGAGCGCGCCGCGTCCGTGGCCGGGGTTCGTGTAGTGCGCGGTCATCTTCGCGCGCGCATCCTCGTTCGCGACACCCAGTTCCGAGACGTCCACCTCGAAGGCCTTGTGCGTGTCGCCCGGTTCGCGCTTCGGCGCCACGGTCCACTTGCCCGCGCCGTAAAGCCGGTCGAACGTGAGGCGCGGGTTGTCGAACACGCCCGGCAGCGTGACGGCGGCCTTGGTGGTGTCGAAGCGGATGGTGCCGTGCGTCTCGTCGGAGTCGATGCGGCCCCAGAGGTTCTCGAAGCCGGGCAGGCCCGCGCGCGGGTGGCCGCGCGGCGTGAGACCCGGCCCCGGCTCCTGCGCGTCCACGCTGATGCCCTGCAGGTCGGCCTTGAGCCGGTAGTGGATGATCGGCTCGGCGCTCGTCCCGCGTTGCTCGGTGGCGGCCTCGCCCGACTCCGGCGCGGCGCGCTCCAGTGCGAGGTCGTAGTTCGCGACGAGCCCCTGCGGATTGAAACGGATCAGGGCGTTTTCCACGCGGCCCGGCAGCGGCAGCGCGCGCATGAACTCGCCGAGGATGCCGAGGTCGATGCGGTCGCCCGCCACGCTGAAGAGCTGGCCGTGCTGCAGCGACTGCTGTCTCAGGCGCGCGTCGAGCATCGTGAGATCGAGCGTGCGCACGAGCGGCGTGCCGTCGTCGAGCGGCGGCTGGCCGAGCTCGGCGCGAAAGTCGCGCAACTGCACCGTGTAGTCGCCGGGCTGCACGCCCACGCGCCACTGGAAGTGCGCGACGGGCAGGTCGAGGCGCGGCTGGGTGGGACGTACCTGCAGCGAAACGGCGGTGCCGTCGACCACACCGTTCGCCGAGAGCAGGTGGCCCGCGGCGAAGTGCGCCCAGATGGTGTTGTCGATGCGGCCTGCATAAGTGGCGATCGGGATCTTGACGTAGCGGGCGAGCGTGGGCAGATCGACGGGGCCGGTGGAGAGATAGGCGTTGCCGGTCCAGTCGACGGGTTTGCCCCCTTGGGAGAAGCGCGAGTGGCGGAAGTGCGCGCGGAAGTCGAGCGGGCCGTCCAATACGGTGCCCTCGCTTGGCGCCTGCAGCGCGACGCGATGGTCGTAGCCGTCGTTGAGGATCGCAAGGCGGATATCGTGCAGCGCGAGATCGGGCACGTTGCGCGTGGCGTCGTGCCAGCGCAGCGTGCCGCCGCGCAGCACGATGGCCTCTTGGCGCATGAGCCAGGTCGTGAACGTGGCGTTGCCCGTATGGGCTGTGGGCACCGGCACGCCGGCCACGGTGAGCGTGCCGTCGTCTTCGCGGGCGATCGAGACGTCGGGGCGCTCGACCTCGACGCTCGAAAGCAGCAGCTCGAAGGAAACGAGCGAGCGCCAGGAGACGGTCACCGTGGCACGCGGCACGTTCAGCGCGATCGCGCCGTGGCGGTCGCGGATCGTGAGATCGGTGACGTCGATGCCGGGCTGGAAGCCTAGCCAGTGCGGCGTGAGCTTGCCGATGCGGAATTCCGCGTGGATCTTGCTGGAGACGAGGGCTTCGATGCGCGGCCGGACGTCGTTGACATAGGGCAGCACGATGTAGCGCAGCCCGAAGGTGAGCGCGGCGACGATGAAGTAGAGGACGAGCGCGAAGGCCGCGAGCACGCGCAACGTGTGGCGCAGCACCGGGTGGTGGTGCTCGGGCGCATCCGGGGTCGCCCGGCTGGCATGTCCGGTTTGATGCGGGCCGGCGGGATCGTTTCGCTCGGACATGCTGCTGCGGGTGGGGTATGGTAGCGTTGCGTTCTGACCACGAAATGTATCACATGGGGGCGCGGCATCGGCCATCCGGAGAAGCCTCGATGGCCCGCAAAATGCATGCCGCCGGTGCTGCACCCCAGCGAGCCAGGCCTTCATGATCGACGACATTCCCCTCCTCAGTTCCCGCTACTCTCGTTATGCCGCGCGCGCTTACGCGGCCCGCCCGGACCTCCCGGCGCAGGTCGAGGCGCTCGCCGCCGGACCGGTCACGCGCGAGCGTATCGCCGCCCGGCTGGAGGCGCTCTGTGCCCAGGCGGGCGGTGCGGCGCTTACCGACGATCAGTTGAAGAAGGCGTTGCGCCAGCTGCGCGTGGAGGTGATCTGCGCGGTCATGGAGCGCGATCTTGCGCGCGTGGCCGACGTGGCCGAAGTCACCGGCACGATGACCGATCTCGCCGAAGTCGCGATCCAGCGCGCGCTGGCGGTGGTCACGGCCGACCTCGAAGCACTCTTCGGCGAGCCGCGCGGCCCGAGCGGCGAACGCCTCACGCTCGGCGTGGTGGGCATGGGCAAGCTCGGGGGGCGCGAGCTCAACGTTTCATCGGACATCGATCTGATCTTCGTCTACGAGGACGACGGCGAGACCGCGGGCGGCCAGCGCTCGCCCATCGCGACGCAGGACTTCTTCACGCGCGTGGGCAAGCGGCTGATCGGCGCCTTGAGCGACGTGACCGCCGACGGTTTCGTCTTCCGCGTGGACATGCGGCTGCGCCCGAACGGCGACTCGGGGCCGCTCGTGGGCAGCCTCGGCATGCTCGAAGAATATTTCTACGTGCAGGGCCGCGAATGGGAGCGCTATGCGTGGATCAAGGGGCGGCTCGTTTCGGAGTCCGATAGCGAGAGCGCGCGGCGGCTTGCCTCGCAGCTCGACGCGCTCGTGAAGCCGTTCGTCTACCGGCGCTATCTCGACTTCGGCGTGATCGCCGCGATCCGCTCGCTGCACGTGCAGATCCGCCAGGAAGCGCAGCGCCGCGCCCACATGCGCCCCGACAAGGCCGACGACATCAAGCTCGGGCGCGGCGGCATCCGCGAGATCGAATTCAGCGCGCAGGTGTTCCAGTTGATTCGCGGCGGCCAGGACGCGGGCTTTCGCGTGCGGCCGACGCTCTCGGTGCTCGGCTATGCGGCGGCGCGCGGGCTGATCGCGCCGGAGGTCTGCACGGACCTGACGCGCGCCTATCAATTCCTGCGCGAACTCGAGCATTGCCTGCAGTATCGCGACGACGCGCAGACCCACGCGATGCCGGTCGATCCGGCCGAGCGCGTGGCGCTGGCGGGCGCGATGGGTTTCGCCGACTATGCCGCGCTGATGAAGACGCTCGACGCGCACCGCGACAAGGTGGAGCGCCAGTTCGACCAGATCTTCGCCGACAAGGTCAACGGCGACGGCGGTTGTGCGGCGCGCGAAGACGGCGCGGCTGCGTGGGTGTGGAGCACCGCGCTGGCGGAGGAGGGCGCCGACGACGAACTGCTCGCGCGCCTGCACGACCTGGGCATCGACGACCCGGGGCCGCTGCTCGCGCGCCTGCGCGGGCTGTGGCAGTCCTCGCGCTATACGGGGTTGCCCGAAAAGAGCCGCCAGCGCTTCGACAGCGTGGCGCAGCGCGCGCTGGAGGCCGCGCGCACGCTGGAGACGCGCGCGCACCGCGGCGACACGCTCGCGCGCATGTTCGACCTGCTCGAAGCGGTGATCCGGCGCGGCGCCTATCTCGCGCTGCTCTGCGAGTATCCGGACGCGCTCGATCGCGTGCTGAAGGTGCTGGGCACGTCGCGCTGGGCGGCGGGCTATTTGATCCGCCATCCGCAACTGCTCGACGAACTGCTCGACGACGAGGCCATCGCCACGCCGTTCGACTGGCCCGAGTTCTCGCGCCTGTTGCGCGCGCGCCTGGCGGCCGCGGCCGATATGGAGCAGCAGATGGACCTGCTGCGCCACGCGCATCAGGCCGAAGTGTTCCGCATTCTGCTCAACGACCTGGCGGGCCGCCTCTCGGTCGAACATGTGAGCGACCGGCTCTCCGAGCTCGCGGACGCCGTGCTCGACGTGACCATCGAAACGGTCTGGAAGCAATTCGCGAAGCGCCACCGCGAGGTGCCGCGCTTCGCGGCGATTGCCTACGGCAAGCTGGGCGGCAAGGAACTCGGCTACGCCTCGGACCTGGACCTGATCTTTCTGTACGACGACGAGGACGAAAGCGCCGCCGAGATCTACGCGACGTTCGCGCGGCGCCTCATCACGTGGCTCACGACGGCCACGGGCGCGGGCACGCTGTTCGACGTCGATCTGCGCCTGCGGCCGAACGGCGAGTCGGGGCTGCTAGTCACCGATCTCGACTCGTTCCGCCGCTACCAGCTGCGCGAGGGCGACGCGGCGAACACGGCGTGGGTCTGGGAGCACCAGGCGCTCACGCGCGCGCGCTTTTCGGCGGGCGATGCGGCGATCGGCAACGCCTTCGAGGCGATCCGCGTGCAGGTGCTCACTACGCCGCGCGATGCTGCGCCGCTCGCGAAGGAGATCGTCGAGATGCGCCAGCGCGTGGAGGACGGCCATCCCAACCGGACCGAACTCTTCGACCTCAAGCACGACCGCGGCGGCATGGTCGATATCGAGTTTCTCGTGCAGTACTGGGTGCTGCTGCATGCGGCCGAGGACCCCGAACTGATCCGCAACACAGGGAACATCGCGCTCCTGCGCGAGGTGTCGCGCTTCGGCCTCATGAGCGAGGAGGAGGCCGATACGATCGGCTCGGCGTACCGGCTCTATCGCAAGCTGCAGCACCAGTTGCGGCTGGACGGGATGGAGACGGCGCGCGTGGCGCCCGAGCGGGTGGCGGCGCAGCGCGAAGCGGTGCTGGCGCTGTGGCGGCGGGTGTTTGAGCGGGGGTGAGGCTGGCGGCGAGGTGGTGCTGGCTACCCGTTTAGCGTCGCGGCATGCTCACGCCGCCAGCATCTCCTTCGCATGCCTGCGGGTGGTGGCCGTGATTTCGAGCCCGCCCAGCATGCGGGCCACTTCCTCGATGCGGCCGGGCTTGTCCAGCGGGGTGACGGCCGAAAGCGTGCCGCCGTTGCCGTCGCTCGCCTTCGAAACCTGGAAGTGATGATCGCCGCGTGCCGCCACCTGCGGCAGGTGCGTGACGCACAGCACCTGGCGCTCGCCGCCGAGCTGATGCAGCAGCCGGCCCACCACTTCCGCCACGCCGCCGCCTATGCCGGTGTCGACTTCGTCGAAGATCAGCGTGGGTGTTGGGCTCGCGGCGCTCGCGATCACGGCGAGCGCGAGGCTGATGCGCGCGAGCTCGCCGCCCGAAGCGATCTTCGCGAGCGGCCGCAACGGCACGCCCGCATGACCCGCGACGCGGAATTCGATCTGCTCCAGCCCGTGCGCGCCACCTTCCGCAAGCGGCACGAGCGCGACTTCGAAGCTGCCGCCCGCCATCGAAAGCTCCTGCATCCCCTGCGTGACCGCCACCCCAAGCGCCTTCGCCGCTTTTGCGCGGGCCTTGGAAAGCTGCTTCGCTTCGGCGAGATACGCCTCGTAGGCGCGGTCGGCGGCGGCGCGCAGGCTGTCGAGGTCCGCGGCGGCGTCGAGCGTGGCGAGTTGCGCGCGCCGCGCCGCGTGTTCTTCGGGCATCGTCCCGGGCTGCAGGCGGAACTTGCGGGCCGTCGAATGCAGCGCGTCGAGACGCTTTTCCACCTGGGCGAGCCGGTCGGGATCGAGTTCGAGCCGCTGCGCGTAGTGCGACAGCGAGTACGCCGCTTCCTGAAGCTGGATCGCCGCCGGTTCGAGCGCGGCGAGCGCGTCGCCTAGCGCCGGGTCGATTTCCGCCAGGTCGCGCAGCTTCGAGACGATGCTGTTCAGATGCGAAAGCATCGCCTCGTCGGATTCGGAGAGTGCGGTAAGCGCGCCCTGCACGCCGTCGATCAGGTTCGCCGAATGCGTGAGGCGCCGGTGTTCCGTGTTGATCTCTTCCCACTCGCCCGGCTGCGGCGCGAGCTTGTCGAGCTCCGCGAGCTGCCACGCGAGGCGCTCGCGTTCGAGCTGCAGTTCGCGGTCGCGCGACTGGGCGGTTTCCACGGCCTGGCGGGCGTCGCGCACCGTGCGCCACGCGCGGGTGACGGCGGCGGCGAGCTCGGTCAGGCCCGCATGCGTGTCGAAGAGCTCGCGCTGGGCGTCGGGACGCATCAGTAGCTGATGCGCGTGCTGGCCGTGGATGTCCACGAGCATCTCGCCAACCTCGCGCAGCTGCGTGAGCGTGGCCGGCGTGCCGTTGATGAACGCGCGCGAGCGGCCGCCGCCATCCACCACGCGGCGCAGCATCACGGTGTTTTCGCCGTCGGGGCTCGCGAGCGCCTGGTCGTCGAGCCATGAGGCGACGTGCGGCGGGACATCGAATTCGGCGGTGATGTCGGCACGGGTCTCGCCGGTGCGCACGACGCCTGCGTCGGCGCGGGCGCCGAGCGTCAGCGCGAGCGCGTCGATCAGGATCGACTTGCCCGCACCGGTCTCGCCGGAGAAAACGGAAAAGCCGTTGTCGAATTCGAGGTCGAGCGCCGCGACGATCACGAAGTCGCGAATCGAGAGATGGCGGAGCATGGAGTTTGGCTGCCTGCGGTTGGCGTGCGGTCGGAAAGATGAGCGGGCGCGCGGCGCGGTCAGCCTTCGGGATCGTCCTGAGGGATCGACGGATGCTCGTTCCAGTGCAGCTTCTTGCGCAGCGTCGCGTAATAGCTGTAGCCGACCGGATGCAGGAAGGGCACGGTATGGCGCGAGCGGCGCACTTCGATCACGTCGCCGAGTTCGAGCGAGGTGAACGACTGCATGTCGAAGTTCACGTTGACGTCGCGGCCCGCCACGATCTGAATGCTGACCTTGCAATCGTCGGGCAGCACGATCGGGCGGTTCGAGAGCGCGTGCGGCGCGATCGGCACGAGCACGAGGCCCTGCAGTTGCGGATGCAGGATCGGCCCCTGCGAGGAGAGCGCGTAGGCGGTCGAGCCCGTGGGCGTTGCGACGATCAGCCCGTCGGAGCGCTGGTTGTACATGAAGCGGCCGTCCACGTGCACGCGCAGCTCGGCCATGCCGGAGAAGCCGCTGCGGTTCACGACCACGTCGTTGAAGGCGAGCGCGTGATAGATCGGGTCGCCGTCGCGGGTGATGCGCGATTCCAGCAGCGTGCGCTCCTCGCGCTCGAACGAGCCGGCGAGCAGTTGCGGCACGATCTCCTGCATGTCCGAGAACGGGATGTCGGTGATGAACCCGAGCCGCCCGTGGTTGATGCCGATCAGCGGCGTGCGGTAGGGTGCGAGCTGGCGTCCGATGCCGAGCATCGTGCCGTCGCCGCCGAGCACGACCGCGACGTCCGCGCGCGCGCCGATCTCGGCGGCCTGGAGCGCGGGGTAGCCGGCGGCGCCGATCTCGTGGGCCGTCTGAGCCTCGAACACCACGTCGAAGCCCAGCTTCGAGATGGTCTGCGCGAGCGACATCAGCGGCTCGCCGATACCTTGCGTGTTGCTCCGGCCGACTAGCGCGACGGTCTTGAACTGGCTCTGGATCTTCTGGATTCGCATGCCGGCATTACACCATAGTCAGATCGTGAAAAGAACCTGGCGGTCCCCGGGAAGGCCGGACGGCGGTGCTTTGCGCATTTCCCGATAGAATCGGTGACGCGGTGATGACAACGCCGCGCGCCGCGCGCGGATGCCGCAAAAGCCTCGGAGCTCCGTTTCGCGCGAGCGGAGCGCACTCGCGGCCCGGCGGCCATTAGGCTAGAATTTTCAGTCATGCTAGATCCCCGCGCACAAACCCTCCTCAAGACGCTGATCGAGCGCTACATCGCCGAAGGCCAGCCGGTCGGCTCGCGCACGCTGTCGCGCTATTCCGGTCTGGAACTGAGCCCGGCGACGATCCGCAACGTCATGTCGGATCTGGAGGAGCTGGGACTCGTATCCAGCCCGCACACCTCGGCGGGACGCGTGCCCACCCCGCGCGGCTATCGCCTCTTCGTGGACACGATGCTTACCGTCGAGTCCGCCGCCGACGAAGAAGCGGTCACGCAGGCGGTCAAGACCACCCTGCGCCCCGGCGAGACGCAGAAAGTGGTGGCCGCGGCCGCCAGCGTGCTGTCCAATCTCACGCAGTTCGCGGGGGTGGTGCTGACGCCGCGCCGCAGCCACGTGTTCAAGCAGATCGAGTTCATGCGCCTTTCCGCCAGGCGAATCCTGCTCATCATCGTGACGCCCGAAGGCGACGTGCAGAATCGCATCATGGCGACGCAGCGCGATTTCTCGCCCTCCGAGCTCATCGAAGCCTCCAATTACATCAACGCGCATTTCGCAGGCCTCTCGTTCGACGAGGTGCGCCAGCGGCTGCGCGACGAAATCGACGCGCTGCGCGGCGACATGACCACGCTGATGCACGCCGCCGTGACGGCGAGCACCGACGAGTCCGACGTCGGTGAAACCGTGCTCATTTCGGGCGAGCGCAATTTGCTCGAAGTGGCCGACCTTTCGTCGGACATGGCGCGGCTGCGCAAGCTCTTCGACGTGTTCGACCAGAAGACGAGCCTCCTGCAACTGCTCGACGTATCGAGCCACGCACAGGGCGTGCAGATCTTCATTGGCGGCGAGTCGAATCTGGTGCCGATCGAGGAAATGAGCGTCGTGACCGCGCCGTACGAGGTCAACGGCAAGATCGTGGGCACGCTCGGCGTGATCGGCCCGACGCGCATGGCGTACAACCGCGTGATTCCCATCGTCGACATTACCGCGCGCCTCCTTTCGCTCACGCTCAGCCAGAACTGAGCCGCTCACGTTTTCATCATGGAGCAAACGCGCGCGGCGCGCCATTGGCCGAATGGCCGGCTGGGCGCGCACGACCCGGCCGCTATAATGGTTCCCTTGTGCAACCGTTGCTGCGCTCGATGGACTTGAGGCGCGGCGCAAGTCTTCGCCTATGCGTTTCGATCTGGAGCGGCCGCTGCAGTCCGCCGGCGCGCATCGCGTCGCCGTGCTGCTGATCAATCTGGGCACGCCCGACGCGCCCACGCCGCGCGCGGTGCGTCGCTATCTGGCGCAGTTTCTTTCCGACCCGCGCGTGGTCGAGATTCCTGCGCCCGTCTGGCAGGTCATCCTGCGCACGCTGATCCTGCCGCTGCGCGGACGCTCGTCGGCGAAGAAGTATGCGGCGGTCTGGACGCCCGAAGGCTCGCCGCTGCGCGTGCACACGCAAAAGCAGACCGACGGCCTGCGCCACCTGCTGCATGCGAACGACTATGCGGTCATCGTCGATTACGCCATGCGCTACGGCACGCCCGACATGCTCTCGGTGCTCCGGCAGCTCAAGCTGTCGGGCGCAGAGCGCATTCTGCTCGTGCCGATGTATCCGCAGTACTCCGCCTCGACCACGGCTACGGCATTCGACGCCGCGTTCGCCGCGCTCGGCCGCATGCGCAACCAGCCGGAAATCCGCACGGTGCGCGCGTATCACGACCATCCGGCCTACATCGCGGCGCTCGCGGCGCAGGTCCAGCAGTACTGGCAGGCGCACGGCCGGCCCGACTTCGCCGCGGGCGACCGCCTCGTGCTGAGCTTTCACGGTGTGCCTAGCCGCACGCTCGACCTTGGCGATCCGTATCACGACCAATGCCAGCAGACGGCATCGCTCCTCATGCACGCGCTCGAACTGACGCCGGTGGAATGCCGCGTCACGTTCCAGTCGCGCTTTGGCCGGGCGCAGTGGCTGCAGCCCTACACGGCGCCGACGCTGCGCGAACTCGGGCAGGGCGGCGTGCGGCGCGCCGACGTGTTCTGTCCCGGTTTTACGGCAGACTGCCTCGAAACGATCGAGGAAATCGGCATGGAAGTGCGCGACGAATTTTTGCATGGGGGCGGCAAGGCGTTTCACCGCATTCCCTGTCTGAACTCGTCGCCGGCGTGGATCGCCGCTCTCGGCGAAATCGTCGCCCAGAACCTGCAGGGCTGGCCGGTGCGGGCCGCGTCCCCGGCCGGCGCGCTCGCCTGAATCCGGCTCGGACGCTCTTCATCTTCATCGTATGAACTACAAGATCTCGACCGACCCGTCCGCGCGCCTGCGCATCGACAAGTGGCTATGGGCCGCCCGGTTCTTCAAGACCCGCTCGCTCGCGGCGGACGCCGTCGGCAAGGGGCACGTGCGCATCGGCGGCGCGGTGGTGAAGGCGTCGAAAGAGGCGCGCGTGGGCGAACTCGTCGAAATCGAGATCGACCATGTGCTCTGGGAGGTCGAGGTGCTGGGTTTGTGCGACGTGCGCGGCCCGGCTAGCGTCGCGCAAACCCTCTACGCGGAAACGCAGGCAGGGCGCGAGCGGCGCACAGCGGAGCAGGAGCGCAGGCGGCTCTTTCGCGAGCCCGCGGCGGTGCTGCACGGACGGCCGACGAAGCGCGACCGACGCACTATCGACAAACTTGGGCGTGAGGGTTGAACAGCGCTTCCATGGCGGCATGAACGCCGCCATATTCGGTCGTGTTGTCGGTTACGGCGCCCGACATGCAGATGGTGGTGGTTCCGGCAATGAGTACCAGCGCGACCACCGATATTGCAAAGGTCAGTTTCACGGTACTCCCCCGGGAGAAATGCACGGCGAAAACGGCCAGCTCGGTGTTGGGTACGGGTCTCAGACGCACTTGCAGGGTCAGGGTAAACGTGGTCCGAGCAGTACCTGTTCCTGAGTGTAGGTCAGGCGAGCGGCGCACTCAATTTCATTTTTGCGGCGCCGCAGTAATGGTTGTAACGGCCAGTTTCCCAAGTCTGAAAAATTGTAAAAAAGCCGCAAAAAACCCTTGAAATCGGCAATCCGGCACCCAAGTGCAGTCGCAACATGCAAAGCGGGTGTCGTGCCGGAGCAACATGGTGCGAACTACCGGGCAGGGTGCCCGGGGCTTTGCTCCTTTTTTGATTATCCAACCACGTTCAGCGACATGGAAAACACGCAAGAGAACCCGACGAGCCAGAATCCCACGCCCGCGGACGAGGCGTCGCAAACCGGCGCGCCGGCGCAGCCCGAAGCGGCTGCTGCAGAGTCGGCGCAGGGCGGCGTGGACGCTGCGCTGGCCGAAGCGCAGGCGAAGATCGCCGAGTTGCAGGATGCGTTCGTCCGCGCGAAGGCGGAAACCGAGAACGTGCGCCGTCGCGGCCAGGAAGATGTCCAGAAGGCACACAAGTTTGCCATCGAGAGTTTCGCCGAGCACCTGCTGCCGGTCGTGGACAGCCTCGAAGCGGCCGTCACGCATAGCTCGGACGACCTCGCGAAGGTGCGCGAGGGCGTCGAACTGACGCTGCGGCAACTCGCCGGCGCCCTCGAAAAAGGCAAGGTGCTGGCTATCAACCCGGTGGGCGAGAAGTTCGACCCGCATCGCCACCAGGCCATTTCGATGGTGCCGTCGGAGCAGGAGGCGAACACTGTCGTCGCCGTGCTGCAGAAGGGCTACGTGATTGCCGACCGCGTGCTGCGTCCGGCGCTCGTCACGGTCTCCCAGCCGAAGTAAGCGAGATGAAAGTGTTCACGCCGAACCGTCCCGGTTGCGGCGTGGCGATTGAAAAAAATTAATAACCGGATAGCGCCCAGGGTCTTGAAAACGCCTCAGTGGCACTTATTTGGGCAGCAGTTCCGGATTAAAGCGAACGGGCAGCGCAAAGCGCAGGCGCCGTTCGCACAGCGACCAATTATTGGAGATTAGCTAAATGGGCAAAATCATCGGCATCGACCTCGGCACCACGAACTCGTGCGTGGCGCTGATGGAAGGCAACCAGGTCAAGGTGATCGAAAACTCGGAAGGCGCCCGTACGACGCCGTCGATCATCGCCTACATGGACGACAACGAAGTGCTGGTCGGCGCGCCGGCCAAGCGCCAGTCGGTCACCAACCCGAAGAACACGCTGTACGCCGTCAAGCGCCTGATCGGCCGCCGCTTCGAAGAAAAGGAAGTGCAGAAGGACATCGGCCTGATGCCCTACAAGATCGTCAAGCACGACAACGGCGACGCGTGGGTCGAAGCCCACGGCACGAAGCTCGCGCCGTCGCAGGTTTCGGCCGAAGTGCTGCGCAAGATGAAGAAGACCGCTGAAGACTACCTCGGCGAGCCGGTCACCGAAGCCGTGATCACGGTTCCCGCGTACTTCAACGACAGCCAGCGTCAGGCCACCAAGGACGCCGGCCGCATCGCCGGTCTGGAAGTCAAGCGCATCATCAACGAACCGACGGCAGCCGCACTGGCTTTCGGCCTCGACAAGGCCGAAAAGGGCGACCGCAAGATCGCCGTGTTCGACCTGGGCGGCGGCACGTTCGACATCTCGATCATCGAAATCGCGGACGTTGACGGCGAAATGCAGTTCGAAGTGCTCTCGACGAACGGCGACACGTTCCTCGGCGGCGAAGACTTCGACCAACGCATCATCGACTACATCATTGGCGAGTTCAAGAAGGAGCAGGGCGTCGACCTTTCGAAGGACGTGCTCGCGCTGCAACGCCTGAAGGAAGCCGCTGAAAAGGCCAAGATCGAACTGTCGTCGGGCCAGCAGACCGAAATCAACCTGCCGTACATCACGGCGGACGCCTCGGGTCCGAAGCACTTGAACCTGAAGATCACGCGCGCCAAGCTGGAAGCGCTCGTGGAAGACCTGATCGAGCGCACCATCGAGCCGTGCCGCGTGGCCATCAAGGACGCGGGCGTGAAGGTCAGCGACATCGACGACGTGATTCTCGTCGGCGGCCAGACGCGTATGCCGAAGGTGCAGGAGAAGGTGAAGGAGTTCTTCGGCAAGGACCCGCGCCGCGACGTGAACCCGGACGAAGCCGTGGCCGTTGGCGCCGCGATTCAAGGCCAGGTTCTGTCGGGCGACCGCAAGGACGTGCTGCTGCTCGACGTCACCCCGCTCTCGCTCGGTATCGAGACGCTCGGCGGCGTGATGACGAAGATGATCAACAAGAACACCACGATCCCGACGAAGCACGCTCAGGTGTACTCGACGGCGGACGACAGCCAGTCGGCCGTGACGATCAAGGTGTTCCAGGGCGAGCGCGAAATGGCAGCGGGCAACAAGCTGCTGGGCGAGTTCAACCTGGAAGGCATTCCGCCCGCACCGCGCGGCGTGCCGCAGATCGAAGTGACCTTCGACATCGACGCGAACGGCATCCTGCACGTGGGCGCGAAGGACAAGGCCACCGGCAAGGAAAACAAGATCACCATCAAGGCGAACTCGGGTCTTTCGGAAGCCGAAATCGAGAAGATGGTGAAGGACGCCGAAGCGAACGCGGAAGAAGATCACCGTCTGCGTGAGCTGGCCGATGCGCGCAACCAGGGCGATGCCCTCGTTCACAGCACGAAGAAGGCCGTGGCCGAATACGGCGACAAGATCGAAGCCAGCGAGAAGGAAGCGATCGAAGCCGCGCTGAAGGACCTCGAAGAAACGCTGAAGAGCTCGTCGGCCGACAAGGCGACGATCGAGGCGAAGGTCGAGGCGCTGTCCACCGCTTCGCAGAAACTCGGCGAAAAGATGTACGCCGACATGCAGGCGCAGCAGGCAGGCGCGGCAGCAGGCGCCGCGGGCGCAGGCGCGGAGCAGGCCAGTGCGCAGAACAGCGCCGACGACGTGGTCGACGCCGAGTTCAAGGAAGTCAAGAAGGACTAAGTTGTTCGGTCCGTACCCGCGCCGGGCGGGTCGCGGCGGCGAACCGGGGCCTCGCACGAGGTCCGCGCCGCGGCGGGAATGTTCGGCGCAGGATGGCCGCATCGGTTACGATGCGGGCAGCATTGCTTAACGCCTGGCGAGCCTTTTTGGCTCTCCGGGCACATTTGTTTTATGGAGGCCGTTCCCGACAGGGGCCGCTGGACGCGTCGCAGCAGGGTGCAACGGCGTTTCCGGTGGTGAACGGGACGGCAAACGGGTCACGAGATCCAGCATTCATGAGGAGCCGGCCGCACGAGCGCGTGCGGGACCGGCGTTGAACCGATATGGCGAAACGGGATTACTACGAGGTTCTGGGCGTCGCGAAGAACGCGAGCGACGACGAAATCAAGAAGGCGTATCGCAAGCTGGCGATGAAGTACCACCCCGACCGCAATCCGGACAACAAGGATGCGGAAGAGCATTTCAAAGAGGTGAAGGAAGCCTATGAAATGCTGTCGGACTCGCAAAAGCGTGCGGCCTACGACCAGTACGGGCACGCGGGCGTCGATCCGAACATGGGCGGCGCGGGTGCGCAGGGCTTCGGCGGTTTCGCGGACGCATTCGGCGATATTTTCGGCGACATCTTCGGCCAGACGGCAGGCGCCCGCGGCGGCGCGCGCAGCGGCCCGCAGGTGTATCGCGGCGCGGATCTGCGCTACAGCATGGAAATCACGCTGGAGCAGGCCGCGCACGGCTACGAGACGCAGATTCGCGTGCCGGGCTGGAGCAGTTGCGAGGTCTGCCACGGCTCGGGCGCGAAGCCCGGCACCAAAGCGGAAAGCTGCCCGACCTGCCACGGCTCGGGTTCGGTGCGCATGTCGCAGGGCTTCTTCAGCATTCAGCAGACCTGCCCGAAGTGCCACGGCACGGGGTCGTACATTCCCGAGCCCTGCACGAACTGCCACGGCGCGGGCAAGGTGAAGGAAACCAAGACGCTCGAAGTGAAGATCCCGGCGGGCATCGACGACGGCATGCGCATCCGCTCGGCCGGCAATGGCGAGCCGGGTATCAACGGCGGACCGGCGGGCGATCTCTACGTCGAGATCCATATCAAGTCGCACCCGGTGTTCGAGCGCGACGGCGACGACCTGCACTGCCAGATGCCGATTCCGTTCACCACGGCGGCGCTGGGCGGCGAGATCGAAGTGCCGACGCTCGCGGGCCGCGCGACCTTCCCGGTGCCCGAGGGCACGCAGTCGGGCAAGACGTTCCGCCTGCGCGGCAAGGGCATCAAGGGGCTGCGTTCGAGCATCGCCGGCGATCTGTACGTGCACGTGCAGGTCGAAACGCCGGTCAAGCTCACCGACCAGCAGCGCGATCTGCTCCAGCAGTTCGAGAAGTCGCTCGTGGAGGGTGGTTCGCGCCACAGCCCGCAGAGCAAGAGCTGGTTCGACCGCGTGAAGAGCTTCTTCGACTGAGCGGGTGATACGCCGGTGGCGGGTAAGTAACGTACGCGCCGCCGGCCTTGCAGCAGGTAGCGTTTATGGCAGTGAATGACGGCGGCGCGGTGTTCGCGCTGCTCGACGATGGCGATTCGACGCCCGCGCGCCGCACGAGTCGCCTCTATACGGGGTTCGCGCGCGAGCGCGTGTGCAGCCGGGCGCAGGATCTCGACGCGGTATGCCGCACGGTGGAAGGCGACCTGCGCGCGGGGCTGCATGCTGTCGTGCTCGGCGATTACGATTTCGGGCGCGATCTGCAGTTCGCGAAGCAGGCGAGCGGCGCCTCTGACGATACTTTGGGAACGCAGCACGGCCAGGCCGCGCTGCGTTTTTTATTGTTCGAGCGTTGCGAGCGGTTTTCGCGCGACGAAGCCGGTGCCTGGCTGGCGGCGCGCGAAGGTGCCGAGACCCCGGCGCCAGCCGGCATCGCGGGCGTCGTGCCCGGCGTCGACCGCGACCAGTTCGAACGCGGCATCGAGGCCGTGCACGCGGCGCTGCGTGCGGGCGATTCCTATCAGATCAACTACACGTACCGGCTGCAATTCGAGGCATTCGGGCCGCCGGTCGCGCTCTATCGGCGCCTGCGCGAGCGGCAGCGCGTTCCGTTCGGCGCATTGATCGCGTTGCCGGGCGACCGCTGGGTGTTGTCCTGCTCGCCCGAATTGTTCGTCGAGAAACGGGGCGATACGCTGCGCGCGCGCCCCATGAAGGGCACGGCGGCGCGCTCGCCGGATCCGGTCGATGACCTGGCCGCTGCGCAGTTTCTCGCCAACGACCCCAAGAATCGCGCCGAAAACGTGATGATCGTCGATCTGCTGCGCAACGATCTCTCGCGTGTCGCGCAGACCGGTTCGGTGCGCGTGCCCGCGCTCTTCAGCGTGGAGTCTTACGCGTCGGTCTGGCAGATGACTTCGACGGTCGAGGCGAAGGTGCGCGAGCGCACGTCGTTTGCTGGGATCATGCGCGCGCTCTTTCCCTGCGGCTCGATCACGGGCGCGCCCAAGCACCGTACGATGGAGCTGATCGACGCGATCGAGCATGGTCCACGCGGCCTCTATACCGGGACGATCGGCTGGCTTGACGCAGCGAAGGGCGACGACGCCTGCGGCGACTTCTGCCTTTCGGTCGTGATCCGCACCTTGACGCTCGATGCGCCCGCGGTGCCGGCCGGGCTGCGGCGCGGCGAGATGGGCGTGGGCGCGGGCATCGTGCTCGACAGCGTCGCCGCCGACGAATACGAGGAGACACGTTTGAAAGCCCGCTTCCTGACCGGCGCCGACCCCGGCCTCGAACTGTTCGAAACGATGTACGCGACGCGTGCGGAGGGCGTGCGCCATCTGGAGCGTCATCTCGCCCGGCTGGCGGCGGGCGCTGCGTGGCTAGGCTTCGCGTGCGATACCGACGACTTGCGCGCGCGCTTGGCCGAGACCTGCGCCGCGTTCCCCGATGGCGTCGCGCACCGCCTGCGCGCCGCCCTTGGCAAGGACGGCGCGGTGCAGCTGACCGGCGCGCCGCTTGCGCCGCTGCCGGAAGGGCCCGTGGGCGTGATGCTCGCGCCCGACCGCGGCTTCGCGCCGGTGGCTTCCGCCGATGCGTTTCTGCTGCGCAAGACCACGCGCCGCGCCGGGTTCGACCGTGCGTGGCGCGAGGCCGAGGCGCAGGGAGGCTTCGACATGCTGTTCTTCAACGAGCGTGGCGAGCTGACCGAAGGCGGGCGCTCGAACGTGTTCGTGAAGCGGGACGGAACGTGGTGGACGCCGCCGCTTTCCGCGGGCGTATTGCCGGGCGTGATGCGCGGCGTTTTGCTCGACGACGAAACGTTCGGTGCGAAAGAGCGCGTATTGATCCGCGAAGACGTGCTGCGGGCCGAAGCGCTGCTGCTGACGAACGCGCTGCGTGGCGCGCTTCCCGCGCGGCTGATCTGACGCCGATGCAGGCGTCACCATGAAAGAAGGGCGCGGCGCCGCATGGCCCGCGCCCTTCGTCTTCAGGGTCGCCTGCTGTTACTGAAACGCGTGCTCGGGCCCCGGGAACGAGCCGTCTTTCACCGCTTTCACATACGCGCCAACGGCGGCTTCGATGCTCGGCTGGCCCTGCATGAAATCTTTCACGAATTTCGGCCGCTTGCCGGGGAAGATGCCGAGCATGTCGTGCAGCACGAGCACCTGGCCCGAGCAGTCCACGCCGGCGCCGATGCCGATCGTCGGAATGCGCAACTGCTTCGTGACCGTCGCGCCGAGCGCCGAAGGCACGGCCTCGATCACCACGAGCTGCGCGCCCGCCGCCTCCAGCGCCTGCGCGTCGCGCACCATCTGCGCCGCGCCGCTCTCGGTCTTGCCCTGCACCTTGAAACCGCCAAAGGCATGCACCGACTGCGGCGTGAGGCCGATATGGGCGCACACGGGCACGGCGCGTTCGACCAGCATCTTCACCGTGGGTGCAAGCCATTCGCCGCCTTCGATCTTCACCATCTGCGCGCCTGCGCGCATCAGCTTGACCGAGCTGGCGAACGCGTCTTCGGGCGTGCCGAAGGTGCCGAACGGCAGGTCGGCGACGATCAGCGCGGACGGCTGCGCGCGCGCGACGCAAGCCGTGTGATAGGCGATTTCGTCCAGCGAGACGGGCAGCGTCGTCGTCTGGCCTTGCAGCACGTTGCCGAGCGAGTCGCCGATCAGCAGCACGTCGACGCCCGCGCGGTCGCATAGCGACGAGAAGCTCGCGTCGTAGCACGTGAGCATGGCGATCTTTTCGCCGGCGTCGCGCATGGCCTGGAGTTTGGGCACGGTCACGGCGCTGCGGCTCGTTTCCTGCAGGTAAGTCATGAGGGAATCCGTCTGGAAAGGAAAACGGGAAGGGGCCGCTGCTTTGGCGTCGACCTGGCAGAGTCGACCTTGCGTCGACGTCAGCGCGGCATGCCCTTGACGAAGGACTCCTTGCGCCCGCGCATCGTCTCGATCCTCTCGGCGACAAGCGCAAGGTCCGCATCGGAGTCGAGCGGGTTCAGGTGTTCGGCGCCGACGGTCAGCACCGGCGCATGGTCGTAATGATAGAAAAATTCGTTGTAGCTGTCGCAGAGGGCCCGCAGGAAGGCGTCCGAGATCGGCAGCTCGGCGGGGTTCGCTCGCTTCTGGATGCGCGCGTAGAGCACTTCGGGGCTCGCCTGCAGATAGACCACGAGGTCCGGCGGCGGCGCGTTCGCGACGAGCCGCGCGGCGAGCGCGCGGTAGAGCGGCAACTCGTCTTCGGCGAGCGTGAGGCGTGCGAACAGGTCGTCGCGCCCCGCGACGAAGTTCGTCACGAAGGGTTTGCCCGCGGCGCGCAGGGCTGCGACGTCGCGCGCGAGCCGCTCGCGCTGCAGCGCGAAATGCAGTTGCGCGGCGAGTCCGTGCCGCGACGGGTCGCGGTAGAAGCGCTCGAGAAACGGGTTGCTCGCGTTCGATTCGAAGAGCGTCTGCATCGACCAGCGGTCGGCGAGGCGCGTGGCCAGCGCCGTCTTGCCCGCGCCGATCGGTCCTTCGATGGCGATGTGCGCGAGCGCTGGGCGGGCCGCGCGTGTGACCGGGGCGAGTGGCGGCGTGTTCATCATGGGCAGGTGCGGCCCGGCGCGGGGGCGTTCGGCGACGTATCCGCCACGATGTCGGCGGGGGCGGCGGCCGGTGCGGCGCCCATGCACTGGCACGGTGGTTTGACTTTCTCGATGCGCTGGTCGGCGACGGCCGGGAGCCATGCGCTCGCGGGGCCGTGGCCGGGAATCGCGAGGTTCGGGTCGATCTCGACGGCCGGCACGAGCACGAACGCACGGCCCGTCATGCGCGGGTGCGGCACGGTCAGGTCGGGTTCGTCGATTACGGCGTCGCCGTAAAGCAGGATGTCGATGTCGAGCGTGCGCGGCGCGTTGCGAAACGGGCGCTCGCGGCCGAAGTGGTGTTCGATGCGCTGGCACAGGGCCAGCAGTTCGCGCACGCCAAGGCGCGTTTCGAGCTTCACGACGCAGTTGAAATAGTCGTCGCCGCCCGCGTCGACGGGCGCGGTGCGGTAAAGATTCGACTTCGCGAGCACGGCGAGGGTGTGCTGCTGTGCAAGACACACCACCGCGTCTTTGAGGGTCTGGCGCGCATCCCCCAGATTCGCGCCAATTCCCAGCCAGGCAACCGTCATGGCTTCACTTCCTGCGACTGTCGTTTCCGGTTCGTCCATTGCACCATGGTCCGGCGGCATGCGGCGCTCCCGCAGTCAGTCCTCGAAGGGACCGTCGTGGTCCGCGCGCGCCGGCGCTTCCGCGCCTTCGCCACTTTCTTCACCGCCTGCTGCGCCCTCGGCCGTCTTGCGGTTCTTCGCTCCGCCACGGCGGCGGCGCTTGCGCGGCGCACGTTCCTTGCCGCCCTGGGAGAGGAGCGCTTCGCGCGCGGCGAAATCGCCGTCGATGAAATCGGTCCACCATTGCCCGATTTCCTCGTCGAGCTCGCCCGACTCGCAGCGCAACAGGAGGAAATCATACCCCGCTCTGAAACGCGGGTGTTCCAGCAGCTTGATCGCGCTGCGGCCGCGCTTTTCGAGGCGCTGCTGCAGCCCCCAGATCTCGCGCATGTCCGACGAGTAGCGGCGATGGATCGCGAGCTTCTCCGTCTGGACGTCGATCACGTCGTCCATCGCGCGGTGGATGGCCGGCACCGGGTACTCGCCCGCGGCCGTGTACTGCTGCCAGCGCTGCTGGACGTCGTGCCACAAGAGCGTCGCGAACAGGAAGCCCGGCGAAACCGGCTTGCCGGCGCGCACGCGCGCGTCGGTGCTCGAGAGCGCGAGCGAGATGAAGCGCTCGCCCTGCGGCTCTTCCAGAATCACGTCGAGGAGCGGCAACAGTCCGTGATGCAGGCCTTCCTTGCGCAGCCACTTGAGGCATTCGAGCGCGTGGCCCGAGAGCAGCAGCTTGAGCATCTCGTCGAAGAGACGCGCGGCCGGGACGTTGTTGATGAGGTCGGCGAGTTCCTTGATCGGCTCGCGCGTCCGCTCCTCGATCTCGAAGTCGAGCTTCGCGGCGAAGCGCACCACGCGCATCATGCGCACCGGATCTTCGCGGAACCGCGTGGCCGGGTCGCCGATCATCCGCAACAGGCGCGCGCGCATGTCGGCCATCCCGTTGTGATAGTCGAGCACGGTCTGCGTGGCCGGGTCGTAGTACATCGCGTTGATCGTGAAGTCGCGGCGCGTGGCGTCTTCGTGCTGCTCGCCCCAGACGTTGTCGCGCAGCACGCGGCCGCTCGCGTCCACCGCGTGGGTCTTGCGGTCGAGTTCGTCGCGGCGCAGGCGCCTGTTACCCGGACTGCCGCCCGGAGCGCCCAATCCGTCCGGCGCGGGCTCGGCGGCCGGCGGGGCGTCCACCAGCGCGCGGAACGTCGAGACTTCGATGATTTCCTGGCCGAACTGCACGTGCACGATCTGGAAGCGCCGGCCGATGATGCGCGCGCGGCGGAACAGCTTCTGCACCTGGTCGGGCGTGGCGTCGGTGGCGACGTCGAAGTCCTTCGGCGCGATGCCCAGCAGCAGGTCGCGCACGGCGCCGCCCACGATGAACGCCCGGAAGCCCGCCTGCTGCAGACCGTCGGTCACGCGCACCGCGTTCTTCGAGATGAGCGAGGGATCGATGCCGTGGATGTCGGCCGAGAGGATGACCGGCGTGGCCGGATCGGCGCTCTGGCCGGAACTGCCCTTGCCGGCGCCTTTCGCGCTGCGGGACTTTGGCCCGCGAATCGTCTTGTCGTCGGTGCCGGCGGCCGGCTTGCGGGCCGTTCGGGTGGAAGCGCGGGCGGGGGCGGCATTTTCGGCCACGGCGCCCGGTGTATCGACGCCCGGCGTTTCGGCGGCGGTTTCGGGGGCGCTGTCCTGGCCGAACAGCTTGCGGATGAATTTCTTGATCACGAGGCCTGGAACAAATCGAGAATGGGCCAGCCAGCCGTTTGCGCGTGCGCGCGCAGGGTGGCGTCGGGGTTCGTCGCGATCGGGTCGGTGACCTTTTCGAGCAACGGAATGTCGTTGTGCGAGTCGCTGTAGAAGTAGCTGTGCTCGAAGTCCGACCAGGTTTTGCCGAGCGAGGCGAGCCAGGCTTCGGTGCGCACGATCTTGCCCTCGCGGTAGCTGGGCGTGCCCGTCGGGCGGCCCGTGTAGGCGGAGTCGGGGTGGCCGTCCACTGTTTCGACCTCGCAGGCAATCAGCTTGTCCACGCCGAACACCTCGGCGATCGGGCCCGTGATGAACTCGTTGGTCGCCGTGACCATGCAGCAGAGGTCGCCCGCGTCCCGGTGCTTGCGCACGAGCTCCATGGCCGCCGGCACGATCGCCGGCCGGATGACTTCGTGCATGTACTGGTCGTGCCATGCCTTGAGCTGCGCGCGCGGGTACTTCGCGAGCGGCGTGAGCATGGCGACGAGATAGGCGTGGATGTCCAGCACGCCGGCCTTGTAGTCGGCGAAGAAGCGGTCGTTCTGCTTCGCGAAGCTCTCGGCGTCGACAATGCCGAGTTTCACCATGAAGCGGCCCCATTCGTGGTCGCTGTCGGTGGGGATCAGCGTGTGATCGAGATCGAAAAGTGCAAGATTAGCCATGGGCGCTCATTTTACTTGAAGCGGGTCAACCCGTTGCCGGTGCCGGCTTCGGAGGGCGGGTGGTGCGGTTCAGGAGCCGGAGCGGGGCTGCTCGCGGTTTCGGGGGGCGCGGTGTCCCCGGCCTCGGGGCGTGGCGGCGCTGTGTTCGTGGCGGCGGCGTCGGAGGAGGCGGCCGCACCATCGGGCGTCATACCGGGGGCCTGCGCACCGGCGGCGCCGGCGTCCGGCACGCTACCGGGCGCGGCGGCTTCGAGGTCGCCGCTGAGTTCGCCGTTCAGCTCGCCGCTGACGTCGGCCTCGACCTCGCCGGTCAAGGCGCCGCCCAGTTCTCGGTCGACGACGTCGCGAAACGGAGCGCCCAACTCGCCGTCGACGTTGTCGGTGGGCGTCACGAAGGGAACCGGTTGCGGCGCGCGCGCGTGCGCCGCGGGCGGGCGCGGCGGTTCGTACGGGGCCGCGGCTTGCTCCGGGTTTTCGGCAGACGGCGCATCGTGCGCCGGCTCGCCGGCGTCGTCGGCGGAGACCGGCGGCGCCGGATCCGGCAGATCAGGCGCACCGGGCTCGCCGCCGTCGCCGAAGTCGAATGCGTCGCCGGCATCGCTCGCGCCGCCGACGGGTTCGCCCGCAAGCTCCGCCGTCGCCGCCGCATCCTCCTGCGACGGCACGCCCGCGGCCAGCATCGTGCGCAGGAGCGGCAGCGTCACCGCACGCTTCTGTTCGAGCGAGAAGCGGTCGAGGGCGTCGAGCAGTGCCATCAGGCTCGGCATGTCGCGGCGAAAGTGCGTGAGCAGGTAGGCGGGCACGTCGTCGGCGAGCGCAATGCCGCGCTCGCGCGCCGCGCGCTTGAGCACGGCGGATTTGCCCTCGTCGGAGAGTGGCGCGAGGTGGAACACGAGCCCCCAGCCGAGCCGCGTGCGCAGGTCCTCGCGCACCGCGAGCCCCATCGGCGCCGTGTTGCCGGTCGCCACGAGCGCGCTGGTGGGATGCGCGCGCACCTCGTTGAAGAGGTTGAAGAGCGCGATCTGCTGGGCGCCCGAGAGCGCATCGCAGTCGTCCACGGCGTAGATCGCGACGCGCGGGTCGAAGCCGAACGCCGCGAGCGCGCTTTGCGGCCCGAGATAGCGCGCGTGGCCGGGCGGCGCTTCGTGCACGAGCGCGTGCAGCAGATGGCTGCGCCCGTTGCCGGGCTCGCCCCAGATATAGAACGTGCGATCCGCGACCGGGCCGCCGGCGAGCGCGGCATCGAGCCCGCGCAGGCGCGCGACCAGCTCCGCGTTGGCGGCGGTGTGGAAGTTGTCGAAGGTCGAAGGCGGCGGGGTGCCGAGATCGAGCGTTAACTGTCGCTGCACGGTGGTTTCAGGCGTAATTCAGTTCACTGGCGCGGCCTTGCCCGGCTCGGGAGCCCAGGCGCGTTCCCACCCGGGACCGCGCGCGGAGACAGCGTGAAAGTCGGTGTATCCGACGACAAAACGCGGTGACAAAACTCGGCGACAAACGAGGGTTTCCGGTCGTTGGGCGGCCCGCGGTCCGTGCCGGGTGCCGTATTGGGCACCGCGGTTGCCACCGCAGTTGTCACCTTGGTTGGCAGATTTCTCGACCTGGCCACGGCGGTGGGGCGCCGTCAATCGGTTAAAATCGCATTTTACCGACCTTCTGGCACTTCCCCATGAATCAACCGAAATCCGACCAGGGCGCAGGCGCCCAGGGCCTCTCGTACCGCGACGCCGGCGTGGACATCGACGCAGGCGACGCGCTCATCGACCGCATCAAGCCCTTTGCGAAGAAGACGCTGCGCGAAGGCGTGCTGGGCGGGATCGGCGGATTCGGTGCGCTCTTCGAAGTGTCGAAGAAGTATAAGGAGCCGGTGCTCGTTTCGGGCACCGACGGCGTGGGCACCAAGCTGCGCCTTGCCTTTCATCTGAACAAGCACGACACGGTGGGCCAGGATCTCGTCGCCATGAGCGTGAACGACATCCTCGTGCAGGGCGCCGAGCCGCTCTTCTTCCTCGACTACTTCGCGTGCGGCAAGCTCGACGTCGATACGGCGGCGACGGTCGTGAAGGGCATCGCCTACGGCTGCGAGCTGTCGGGCTGCGCGCTGATCGGCGGCGAGACGGCGGAAATGCCGGGCATGTACCCGGACGGCGAATACGACCTCGCCGGTTTCGCGGTGGGCGCGGTCGAGAAGAGCAGGATCATCGACGGCAGCACGATTGCCTCGGGCGACGTGGTGCTGGGCCTCGCGTCGAGCGGCATCCACTCGAACGGCTTCTCGCTCGTGCGCAAGATCATCGAGCGCGCGCAGCCGGACCTGAATGCCGACTTCGACGGCCGCACGCTGGCCGACGCGCTCATGGCACCTACGCGCATCTACGTGAAGCCGCTGCTCGCGCTGATGGAGCAGGTCAAGGTGAAGGGTATGGCGCACATCACGGGCGGCGGCCTCGTCGAGAACATTCCGCGCGTGCTGCGCGAGGGCCTCACGGCCGAGCTCGACCATCGCGCCTGGCCGCTGCCGCCGTTGTTCACGTGGCTGCAGAAGCATGGCGGCGTGGCCGATTCGGAAATGCACCGCGTGTTCAACTGCGGCATCGGCATGGCCGTGATCGTGTCGGCCGACCAGGCCGACCAGGCCGTCGGGCTGCTGTCGGCAGCGGGCGAGCAGGTCTGGAAGATCGGCATCGTGCGCGAGAGCAAGGCAGGGGAAGCGCAGACGGTCGTGATCTGACCGGTCGCGTGCGGCTTGCGTTCGCGCGAGCCGCCACGGCGTTCGCGGAACGCCACAAAAATACGGCCAGCGCGATGCTGGCCGTTTTCCTTTGCGCTGTCTTTGTGCGTAGATCGCGTTACAGCACCGTCCGCACGTGCCAGAGCTCGGGGAACAGCACGACGTCGAGCATCTTGCGCAGGTAAGGCGCCCCGTTGGTTCCGCCGGTGCCCTGCTTGAATCCGATGATGCGCTCGACTGTCGTGACGTGCCGGAAGCGCCACTGGCGGAAGGCGTCTTCGAGATCCACGAGCTCCTCGGCCATCTCGTACAGATCCCAGTACTGCGAAGGATTGCGATAGACCTCGAGCCAGGCGGCTTCGACGGTGGCGTCATGTTCCGTCTGCAGCGTCCAGTCGCGTGCGAGCCGCTCGGGCGCGATCGCGAACCCGCGCCGGGCGAGCAGGCGAATCACTTCGTCGTAGAACGACGGCGCTTCGAGCGTCGCCTTCACTTGCGCGAGAATTTCGGGCCGGTGCTCGTGCGGCTTGAGCATCTGCACGTTCTTGTTGCCGAGCAGGAACTCGATCTGCCGATACTGGTACGACTGGAATCCCGACGAACTGCCGAGGTAGGGACGCATGGCCGTGTACTCGGAGGGCGTGAGCGTCGAGAGAACGCTCCACGCCTGCACGAGCTGCTCCAGGATCCGCGACACGCGCGCGAGCTGCTTGAACGCGGGCGGCAGTGCATCGCGATGCACGTTCGCGAGCGCCGCGCGCAGCTCGTAGAGCGCGAGCTTCATCCAGAGTTCGCTCGTCTGATGCTGCACGATGAACAGCATCTCGTTGTGGTCCGGCGAGAGCGGATGCTGCGCGTTGAGCACGGCGTCGAGCGCCAGGTAGTCGCCGTAGCTCATCGACTTCGAGAAGTCGAGCTGGGCGTCGTGCCAGCCTTCGCCGGATTCTGCCGCCCCACCGGGAGCCGGCGCCGAAGCGGGCTGAGACGCAGGCTGTGAAGCGGACTGTGAAGCGGCCGCCGTGCCGCCGAAAGGACAGCCGCCGCGCGGCGCGCTGGGGGTGACGCCCGTCTCGGGCATGCCGGGAACCTGCATGTGATCGGTCATTTCCGTCTCCTCAGGTCACCGCGCCGCGTGCGGCAAATTCGGGCGCACGCCAGTGCTCGCCGGCGAGGACGTCGCGCAGCGTCTCGACGGCGTCCCACACATCGACGTAACGCACGTAGAGCGGCGTGAAGCCGAAGCGCAGCACGCGCGGTTCGCGGTAGTCGCCGATCACGCCGCGCGCGATCAGCGCCTGCATCACCTCGTAGCCATGCGGATGCTCGAAGCTCACATGCGAGCCGCGTTGCGCATGCTCGCGCGGCGTGACGAGCGTGAGATCGAGGCCCGCGCAGCGCGTTTCGACGAGCTCGATGAAGAGGTCGGTGAGCGCGAGCGACTTGCGGCGGATGGCCTGCATGTCGGTCTGCAGGAACACGTCGAGTCCGTTTTCGACGAGCGCCATCGAAACGATCGGCTGCGTGCCGCACAGGAAGCGGCCGATGCCGTCGTCCGGGCGGTAGTCGGGGCTCATCTCGAACGGCTTCTTGTGGCCCCACCAGCCCGAGAGCGGCTGCGAGAACGCATTTTGATGATGCTTCGGCACCCAGATGAAGGCGGGCGAGCCGGGGCCGCCGTTGAGGTACTTGTACGTGCAGCCCACCGCGTAGTCGGCGTTCACGCCGTTCAGGTCCACGGGCACGGCGCCGGCCGAGTGCGCGAGGTCCCACAGCGCGAGCGCGCCGCGCGCGTGGATCAGTTCCGTGAGCGCTCGCATGTCGTGCATGTAGCCCGTGCGGTAGTTCACGTGCGTGATCATCGCAATGGCCACGTCGTCGGTGAGGGCGGCGGGGAGTTCGGCCGGGTCGTCCACGAGACGCAGCTCGTAGCCGCGGTCGAGCTGCTCGATCAGACCCTGTGCGATGTAGAGGTCGGTGGGGAAGTTCGAGCGCTCGGAGACGATCACGCGGCGCTTCGGATCGCGTTCGTTCTGCAAGCGCAGCGCGGCCGAAAGCGCCTTGAACAGGTTCACCGAGATCGTGTCGGTGACGACTACCTCGTCCTCGGCCGCGCCGATCAGCGGGGCGAGCTTGTTGCCGAGGCGGCGCGGCAGCGCGAACCAGCCCGCGGTGTTCCAGCTGCGGATCAGGCCGTCGCCCCATTCGCCGCCGATCACGGCCTGCGCGCGCGCAGCGGCGGCGCGCGGCGGCACGCCGAGCGAGTTGCCGTCGAGGTAAATGGTGTCGCGGGCGAGCGCGAACTGGTCGCGCAGCGCCGCGAGCGGGTCGGCGCGGTCGGCTGCCTGGGCGTCGTTACGGTGGTTCATGGAGGTCATGGGAGTGGGGGCTTCGGTATCCGGGTTGAATCGGTGTCGTGCGAGGTCGGGTCGCGGGTCAGGCGCTCAGGCCGTGCGCGGCAGCGCGCGCAGCACGGCCCGCACGGGGCTTGCGTCGAGCGTCGCGAACTTGAGCGGCAGCGCGATCAGTTCGTAGTCGCCGGGCGCGACGGCGTCGAGCACGATGCCTTCGAGGATCGCCATGCGGTGCGCGCGAATGCGGTGATGCGCGTCCATCGTTTTCGACTCCTGCGGGTCGAGCGAGGGCGTGTCGATGCCGATCAGGCGCACGCCACGTGCGGCGAACAGATCGATCGTTTCCGGCGCGACGGCACAGAACGTGCTGTCCCAACGCTCCACGGGGGCCTGTTCATAGGTGCGCAGCAGGACGCGTTGCGGCACCCCGTCGATTGCATGCTCCACGTGCGCCGGCCGCACGAGCGGCGCCGCGCCGATGCAGTGAATCACGCGGCACGTACCGAGATAGGCGTCGAGCGGCACCGCGCCGATCGGCGCGCCGTGCTCGTCGTAGTGGAGCGGGGCGTCGGTGTGCGCGCCCGTGTGCGGCGAGAGCGTCAGGCGCGCCACGTTCACGGGCGAGCCGGCCTCCATGCGCCAGACGCGCTCGACGCTAACCGGCGTGTCGCCTGGCCAGACGGGCGTCCCGGGATGGATGGGGGGAGAGATGTCCCAGAGGTCGTTCATGTTTTTGATCCGCATTCGCTGCTTGTGCTTCGAATGATAGGCAAGCTAGAGTGAAATGTGCTTGCGAAAAAAACGCCGCGGACCGGGGTTCCTGGCACATAATTTACGACAGGACGGGAATGGAGACCAAATATGAATGCAATCTCGTTGGACGCCACCGATTGCCGTATTCTCGCCGTGCTGCAAAACGAGGGGCGGATCAGTAATCTCGATCTGGCGGAGCGCATTTCGCTCTCGCCTTCGGCGTGTCTGCGCCGGCTGCGGCTGCTGGAAGAGCAGGGGGTGGTGGATCGCTATCGCGCGTGCCTGAATCGCGAACTGCTGGGGTTCGAGATGGAGGCCTTCGTGCAGGTGTCGATGCGCAATGACCAGGAAAGCTGGCACGAGCGTTTTGTGGCGGCGCTGCGCGACTGGCCGGAGGTGGTGGGTGCGTACGTCGTGACGGGCGAGACGCATTATCTGCTGCGCGTGCTCGCGCACAACCTCAAGCACTACTCGGACTTCGTGCTCAACAAGCTCTACAAGGCGCCGGGCGTGATGGACATCCGCTCGAACATCGTGCTCACGACGCTCAAGATCGAGGCGGGCGTTCCCGTCGATCTGATCCAGCAGAAGGAAGCCAGAAGCGTCGTGGCCTGACGGCGGCGCTGCTCAGTGCCTCGGAGCCTCAGAGCGATTGCAGCTGATGGAAGGCGCCGGCATGGAAGACGAGCGGCGCCGCGCCGGTCACATCCTCGCGCACGCCGCAGCGTTCCACTTCGCCGACGAAGATGACGTGGTCCCCTTCGTCGTAGCGGCTGCGGTTGTGGCACTCGAACCAGGCGATCGCACCGTCCAGCACGGGCATGCCCGTGTTCCCGGCCGCGTGCGAGACGCCTTCGAAGCGGTCGCCTTTCACCGTGGCGAAGCGTTTGCACAGGTCGAGCTGCGACGCCGCGAGCACGTTCACGACGTAATGACTGTTCGTGCGGAACACGGGCATCGAGGCCGAACGCGTAGCCAGGCTCCACAGCACGAGCGGCGGATTCAGCGACACGGAATTGAACGAGCTGGCGGTAATGCCGATCAGCTGGCCATCCGGCGCGCGCGTCGTGATGACGGTGACGCCGGTCGCGAACTGGCCGAGGGCTTGGCGGAAGGCGGCGTCGTCGAAATTGGGTGGGGTGGCGCGGCGCGTCATCGGCAGGAGGCCCCGCCCGGCAAGAGCCGGCGAGGCGCGAGGAAAGTGAGTGTCGGGATCGGTGTCATCTGGAAAACCGGCGTATTGTCACAATTTTAACGGATGCGCCGGGAGGCAGTCCGGGTTGCACTTATTGCTTTCAAGGTTGCTGGCGGCCACAAGTTGCGGGCTGCGGGTCCAGTTCAAGGAGTGAGCAGCATGAGTCAGACAGTCGAAGTCGCCACCTTGGGCGGCGGATGTTTCTGGTGTCTCGAAGCGGTGTATCTGCGTGTGGATGGTGTGGTGTCGGTCGAGTCGGGCTATGCGGGTGGCCAGGTCGCGAACCCGAGCTACGAGCAGGTTTGCGACGGCGACACGGGGCACGCCGAGGTCGTCAACGTGACGTTCGACCCGGCGAAGATCGGCTATCGCGAGGTTCTGGACATCTTCTTCGCGATTCACGACCCGACCCAGCTCAACCGCCAGGGCAACGACGTCGGCACGCAGTACCGGTCGGTGATCTTCACGCACTCCGAGGCGCAACGCGAAACGGCGCTGCAAGCCATCCGGGAACTGGCGGCCGAAGGTGTCTACGACGGCCAGATCGTCACCCAGGTGCTACCGCTCGACGGCAACTACTATCCCGCCGAGGCTTACCATCAGAACTACTTCGCGCAGCATCCGAATCAGGGCTATTGCGCGTTCGTCGTCGCGCCGAAGGTGGCGAAGTTCCGGCAGAAGTTCGCGCACCGGCTCAAGGCAGAGTGACCTCGCGGTGATTTCGCAGTGATCTTTTAGCGCGCACGCAGTCCGCATAGGCCGCGCGCGCCGTTGCCGCTCAAGCTTCTCCGGACTCTCCTTCTTCGACGCCCTCTTCCGGCGCCGTCTCGCCCTTCAACCGCAGGAATGCGTCCGCGATCGCCCGCGCGAGCTTCGCGCACGAGAGCGGCGCGGATCCCTCCGCCTTGTTGTTCGTCGTGATCAGCACGGGCTGGCCGGCCAGCGCGTAGCGCGCGGCCAGTTCGGCGAGCGCCTCGCGGGTGTGCGGGTCTTCGTCGACGAGCTTGTCGAACGGTTCGTAGCGCGCCTTCGCCTGTTCGTAGCGAAAACCGCTATGCAGGCTCCAGCGCACGATCAACGGTCCAGCGGGCGTTTCGCCGTCCATCAGCGCGAGCGCCGTGGCCTGGCGCAGCGGGTCGGGCATGCGCGCGTGCAGTCCCACGCAGTAACGCACACCCGCCGCGCGCAGCATGCGCACGAAGCGCGGCGTGAGCAGGATTGCGTCGCGGATCTCGACGGCGTAGCAAGGGCCGTCGGGCGTGGCCGGCAGCGGCGGCAGCGCCATCAGGAACGCGTACAGCCGCTCGACGAGTGCCGCCGGGTCGGCGAGCAGTGGATCGGGCAGTGGCGGAAACTGGAACACCAGCGCGCCGGCCTTCGGGCCGAGGCCCGCGAGGCAGGGTTCGACGAAATCGCTTGCCGCCAACTGCGCGTTCAGGAAGCAGGGGTTGGCCGCAATCGGCTCGCCGCGATCGCCGCGCACGCTGGCGTCGGTGATCGAGGCGGGGGCCTTCACGATGAAGCGGAAGTGGTCGGGCACCTGCTGCGCGTAGCGCAGGTAATCGGCGATGGAGAGCGGCGCATAGAAGGAGCGGTCGATGCTCACCGATCGCAGCAGCGGATGGGCCCCGTAGGCCGAAAGGCCGTCGCGCGCGAGCCTGGCGTTGCTGTAGTCGTCGCCGTAGACAATGCCGCGCCAGCCCGGAAACGACCATGACGACGTGCCGAGCCGCACCTGCGGCGGCAGGCGGGCGCCGAGGTCGAGCGTGGCTTCGTCGGCCACCATCGGCAGCACGCCGCGCGCGCGGCGCTTCGGAGCGGGCGCAGGGCCCGCCGGAGCCGCCTCGGTCGTAGGAGGGGCTTCGAAGCCGGCCAGCTCGCCTGTCGCGGGTGCGGATTCGGCGGCGGCGTCGACCGGGGCGCTGGCGCTTCTCGCCCGCGGCGCTCTGGTCGCAGCGGGCAACGCTTGTGGCTCCGGTGCGACGAAGCCGAACAGGTCGGCCTGCGTGTCCGCCCGTGTATCGGCTTGCGCGCCGGCTGCGTGGGGCTCGTTGCGTGCGTCGGTGGAATCCCCGGCATCCGGGGCATTGCGGTCGTTCATGCGTGTGCGGTCGTACGGTTTCGGTCAGGCAGGCCGCGCGCGCAACGGTCGCGGGGGGGGGGGGGGGGGCGCGCCGCGCGGGCCGGCGGGGGGGGGGGGGGGGGGGGGGGGGGGGGGGGGGGGGGGGGGGGGGGGG
>NZ_JBANLK010000020.1:0-108682 GCF_054968425.1 Paraburkholderia sp. AV2 | reverse complement strand
CTGTAACCCGGAACCCCGGCCTCTCCCACAGAGCGCCGGGGTTTCGGCGTTTACGCACTCCACTCGCCGGACCCCGGCAGCCCGCGCAAATCCCGCGCACAAAAAAACCGTCCCGAAGGACGGCTTTGTCATCCTGGCTGGTGCGAAACCGATTCAGTGCGCGCTGTCCTGCAACCGATTCGGTGGCCGGCATCACGGATATTTCCTGCCGGCGGAAGGTGCCAACGACATTGTGTTGGCGTTATTCTCTTTCCCAAGCTTGGCTTTGTCGCCATCCCGACGTTCAAGCAAAAAGGCCCGTCACAACCGTGACGGGCCTTTCCACAAATAACTTCAGTCAGCACAACGAAAAACCGCTCAACGCTCCAGGAACGGCCGCAGCTTGTCGGCCCGGCTCGGGTGCATGAGCTTGCGCATCGCCTTGCTTTCGATCTGGCGGATCCGCTCGCGCGTCACGTCGAACTGCTTACCCACTTCTTCGAGCGTGTGATCCGACGTCGTGTCGATGCCGTAGCGCATGCGCAGCACCTTCGCCTCACGCGGCGAGAGCGCCTTGAGCGCCTCGTCGATCGCGGCACGCATGTTCGCGTGGATCGCCGCGTCGGCAGGCGAAGCGGAGCCGGCGTCTTCGATCATGTCGCCGAGCGTCGCGTCGCCGTCGTCGCCCACCGGGCTTTCGAGCGAGACGGGCTGCTTCGCGATCTTCAGGATGCCGCGCACCTTCTCTTCGGTCATGCCCATGCGTGCGGCCAGATCCGCCGGATGCGCTTCCATGCCCGTCTGTTGCAGGATCTCGCGCGAGATGCGGTTCAGCTTGTTGATCGTCTCGATCATGTGCACCGGCACGCGGATCGTGCGCGCCTGATCGGCGAGCGCGCGCGTCACGGCCTGGCGCACCCACCACGTGGCGTAGGTCGAAAACTTCCAGCCGCGTCGGTATTCGAACTTGTCCACGGCCTTCATGAGGCCGATGTTGCCTTCCTGGATCAGGTCGAGGAACTGCATGCCGCGGTTCACGTACTTCTTCGCGATCGAGATCACGAGACGCAGGTTGGCCTTCACCATCTCGCCCTTGGCCTGGCGCATCTTGGCTTCGGCGGCGGTCATGCGGCGGTTGATGGCCTTGATCTGCTGCAGCGAGAGCGACGCGGCGGCTTCGATTTCGGCGAGCTTGTTCTGCTCGGCCTGGATGGCCGGCAGGCTGCGTTCCATCGAGGGGCCATACTTGCTCGACTTCGCGGCCATGCGCGTGGTCCAGTCGAGTTCGGTCTCGTGGCCCGGGAACTGCTCGACAAAGGTCTCGCGCGGCATGCCGCAGCGATCCACCACGATGCTCAGCACGTTGCGCTCGATTGCGCGAATTTGCGCCACCTGGGCCTGCAGCAACTGGCAGAGGCGGTCGATCGTGCGCGCCGTGAAACGGATCGGCGCGAGCTCGCGCTGGATATCTTCGCAGATCTTCATTTCGGCGGCCGATGCGCGCGCTTCCGAATCGGTCGTGCATGCCATCTGGTCGAAGAGCGTACGCACGCGCGTGAAGATCGCGAGGCTGTCGGCCTTCAGCTGCGCGAGTTGCGCTTCATTGGCCTTGTTGGCGTCAGCCTCGCTGTCCTCTTCGTCGGAGCCGTCGCTTTCTTCGGCGTCGTCAGCCTGCGCTTCGATCTCCGCACCGTCTTCGGCGTCGGCTATTTCGGCCTCGGCTGCCGGCTCGTCGCTGCCGATGCCGTCGACGAGTTCATCGATGCGCATCTCTTCGGCCTCGATGCGATCCGCGTCCGCGAGGATCGTCGCGACGATCGACGGGCACGCCGCGATCGCCTGAATCATTTCCTGCAGGCCGTCTTCGATGCGCTTCGCGACTTCGATTTCGCCGGCGCGCGTGAGCAGTTCGCTCGAGCCCATTTCGCGCATGTACATACGCACGGGGTCGGTCGTGCGGCCGAACTCCGAGTCGACGGTCGAGAGCGCGACTTCGACTTCCTCGTCCGCTTCGTCGTCGCTTTGCGTGTCTGCGCGCGCTTCGTCGTTGAGCAGCAGCGTTTCGGCGTCGGGCGCTTGCTCGTAGACCTGCACGCCCATGTCGTTGAACGTGGCAACGATCGTTTCGAGGGCGGCCGTCTGCGCGAAGTTGTCGGGCAGATGGTCGTTGATGTCGGCGTGCGTCAAATAGCCGCGTTCGCGGCCGAGCTTGATCAGCGCCCGCATCTGATGCTGACGCTTTTCGAGTTGCGAGCTTGTGTCCAACTGAGTCGTATCGCCGGCCTTCTCTTTCGAGGCGCGGCGGGCAGGGCGGGCAGACGAGGCCAGCACGTCGTCCCGGTCATGGCTTGTCAATACGTTCTCCTTGAAGAGGGGGCCTGACAAGGGCAAAAAGAGTCACGCGCCAGCGGCGTTGCGTCCTGGCGAAGACGAAATTGCAGGGGAGTAGGCGGGGGCGAATGCCGGTTCCGCCGGGCGAACGCCAGACGCACAGGGCGTGAGGCGGCCTGAATTTTCGTGCAATGCAGAAAGATCGCGTATGGTAGTGCGTTACGCCATGCGAGGCAACCTGAATCGTCGTGTGTAACGCACAGTTTCGCATTCGCATAGGGTCGGATTACCACGCCGGCTGAACCGCACCGGTTTCCAGTCGATTTTCGACGCCGGAAAGTGCGATCGGTTCGATCGAATCCTCTGATCAATAAGCGTGCGCACTGCTTTCCGGCCCTCAATCGCGAATGGCGACCCTATGATGAACGCGTTTGCCCGATGACTGGTTGACCGCCGCAACGTCCAGCAAAAGCGTGGCGCCGCTGGGCGCCTGTTCCGCAATTGAGGCCTCGAACGCCGAATACAAGCGGCCGGCCGTGTCGCGCACGTTGCCGCTTTCCGTGGCGATCAGTCTTCGCGTGTCGCGACAGCGCCCGTCAAGTCCAGTAACGGACCGAGCGTCTTTTCTATATAGCTCACGAGCGCGCGCGTGCGCGCATTGACCATGCGGCCGACCGTGAACGGCGACCCGAGCTGGACTTTGCCGATGCCGGCGCGCTACGTGATCGGCCTGGGCGGCGTGATTCTGTATCCGGAGGTCAATCCGGACTACACGCGCCGCCCCGAGCCGTCCGATCTGCTGCCCGTGCTGCAACATGCGCGCACAACGGTCTGAGGTAGCGCCGAAGCCCGGCGCGGGAGGCGCAAGGTAACCGGATTTGGGATCCGGCGACCTTGCAGGCTGGAACGCGGCGCACGGCGCGGCTTTCCGAGGGCCGCGCAACGCGTTTCCGACGGAATTTCTCTGACGAATCGGCCTCTTTCCGGGGCCAACTTCCCATAACCGGTGACCTTTCGAGGCTTCGTCCCCTCCACCCGGCGACCTGTGCGATCGCTACCCGCATCTTTTCCTTCCGGGCCGCCTGGCGCCGCGACCTGCTGCGGCTATCTGGCGACCTATTGGCTACCTACCGCGGCCGTCCGCTCATCTCTTTCAATCCGTTGATCACGACGAGCAGCGCGCGGCCGTGCTCCTCCGATCCGTCCCACGCTTCGACGATCGCGTTGCGGAGCAAGTCGTTATAGGCAGCGTCATGCCGTCCGGCGGGCGGAGGTTTGACATCGTAGAAACTGCATAGCTTATTGAATGACGCGCTCCGGCGTAGCCGGCGCCCGTTCGACGACCGAAGTCGCGAGACGGTAGGCTGGCTAACTCCCGAAAGCCTTGCTATTTCGCTGGCCGAGCGGGAATCTGCCGACAGCCGCATCAATAGCTCCTGCACCGGAAAATGTTTGTCTGGGGCTTCCATGTCATGCATTATACCTATACAGTAACGACTATTGAATTGCTCGCCGAATTGGCGAGTCGATGTATTCCGAGGAAGTCGATGGCACTGAAACACCTACCGCCCACCTTTTGCTGGTCCCGATCCGGATCGGAGACCGGGGAAGATCTCGCTACGCTCATGCTGCGCAAGGAGTGGGAGCGCAGGCTGGGCGGCGGGCGGTTCCTGTGGGGCATCAGCCAGTCGCTCGGCAGCAGCGCGCAGGTCGCGGCACTGCGCACGGGCTCGCTGCTTGCGCTCTTTTCGCCTTCGGCGGGCCGGCCCCGCCATGTGCCGCGCAAACGCGAAGACGCGCTGGTATGGAACGCCTGGGTCGATGCGGGCGGGCAGGTGCGGCAACTGCCCATGCATGTATTCGTGGCGAGCCGCACGACCTGGCCTTCGGGGCGCGCCCGCGATCACCACTACGCGCTGGTGTGCGCTTCGCCCACCGAGCTCAGCATCGGTAGCAGCCTCAACATCTGTCCCGAGCGGCTGCGCAGCGTGAGCACCGGCAAGGCGCCGTGCGTGTCGCAAGCCACGGTCGTGGTCGATCGCGTGGAGCGCGCGGGAGAGCCTGCGCCGGCGGGCAAGCCGTACCCCGTCGCGCTGGGCGTCGAGCTCGAAGCGCCGTACTTCGTGCGCCTCACGCAGCCCACGCTCGTCAAGGCGCGCGATCTTGCGTCGATTCACGAGGCCGTGCGCAACGGCGATTTCGAAGCCTATGCGGATCTCACGAAGCGCATGCGCAGCCAGCCGGCCACGCAGCAAACGCGCGGCTTCACGCGCGATCTCTTCGATATGTCTCCGGTCGAGCCGGTCGTTGCGGCCCGGCACGGGGGCGCACGTTCACGGGCACGCAGCGTTGCGCGCGTGACCGACTGGACGCAACTGACGATGGAACTCTTCCATGGCGATCATCATCCGTTCACGAGAAGCCGAGGCCGCGCAACGCTTCGTTGAAGCGACGCGCAACGTCGAGGTGGCCTTTCGCGCCGTTCGCGGCGAGGCCGAATTCGAAGTCTCATCGATGGCTCATGGAGCCGCGCAGTCGCGCCTCGACCACGCGCTGGACGAGCTTGCGCGCGCCGAGGCGCTGTTCGACTCCGTCGTCAGCGTGCAGGGGCGCCGGCACGGTCCGAATCATCTGGATACCTGAACGATTGGGCCGGCCGTGACCCACGAAGCCGCCCGGACCAGTGTGGACCCAATGGCGCTGGTGGCGCTGGAGCAGCATTTCGCGCCGCGCGAGCGGATCGTTACCGACCCTCTCGCCGTCGCGCTCCTCCCCGGCGCCGCGCGAGCGGCACTTGCCCGCATGGGCCCGCGTGCGGCCAACGTGTTGGCCGCACTGGCGGAGCGACGCTACCCGGGCCTATGGGGCGGCATCCTGTGCCGCAAGCGCTTTATCGACGACAAGCTGCGCGAGGCGCTGGACGGGATCGAAGCGCTCGTCAATCTCGGCGCGGGCTTCGACACGCGCGCATACCGCATGCTGCCGGGCACCCGCGTACGCGCGTGGGAACTGGATCAGCCGGTGAATATCGATGCGAAGTGGCGGCGTCTGTCGCAGCGCCTCGGTTCTTTGCCGCCGCAAATCCATCTCGTGGCGGCGGACCTTGGGCACGACGCGCTGGACGCGACGCTTACCGCTCACGGCTACGCGCCGCAGCAGCGAACGTTCTTCATCTGGGAGGGCGTCACGCAGTATCTCGACGAAGCGGGCGTGCGCAAGACCCTCGAATTTCTCGCGACGGCGGTGCCCGGCAGTCGCCTGGCGTTGACCTACGTGCGCCGGGATTTTCTGGAGGGGGTGCCGCTGGATGGCCAGGACGTGTTCTATCGCCGCTTTGTGGCGAAGCATGCGATCTGGCGATACGGCATCGATCCGGCAGAACTGCCCTCATTGCTTGCGTCTTACGGCTGGCGCGTGATCGACGCACCGGAGCCGGCCGAGCTTGCGCGGCGCTACATCGTGCCAACGGGCCGTACGCTCGTCTGCATGCCGATCGAGCGATCGGTCTACGCGGAGCGCATCTGAAACGAGGCGGCGGCGCGCGGCCGCCACCGGCCTGACTGCCAGCCCTATTTCACCGTGAACGAGTAATGGCCCTGCGTGCGATGCCCGTCCGCGGCGACGGCTACCCACGCAACCGTATAGACGCCCGGCGTCAGCGCATTGAGCCCCACCGACATGTGTTTGCTGTCCGAAGCGTCGACTTCGGATTTGCCGCTCGTAACGGACTTGCCCTGAGCATCGGTGACGGCGATCGAGCTGAACGCAGGCTCGAGCGCGTCGTCGAATTCAATCGCCACGTCCTTCTGCGTGGCCGGCACGGTGGCGCCCGCGGAGGGCTCCTGGTGCTTGGGATAGGCATGCGCGTGGGCGAGCTGGCAGGTGGCGACGAAAAGCGCGGCAACGGTGGCGCGTACGGCAGTATGCAGTTTCATGGATAGTCTCCTTCGATCAGAAGAGGGGTTTGCCAAGCGAATTCGGGAAGAGATCGTCGAAATACAGGTGGGCGTCGAGCAGCACGCCGACGTGATTGCCGGTCAGGCGGTTGACCGGAATCTCGGCTTCGACGCCGAGCTGGCCATAGCGGTTGAGCCACAGGACGCCCGGGTTGATGGTCCCGGTCGTCTGCCCGGAACATGCGCCCGCCGTGCAGGTCGCCATGGGCGCTTCGACAACAAGGTACAGGTTGCTGAACGGCTGCGGCAACCCAAGATCCTTCACCTCCTGCTGCAGGTAAGGGATGCTGTACTGCAGGGTGAACGCCCAGCCGAACGAGTTCGGCCCTTCCGCCGATGTCGCGGTCGTCAGGTTGGGCCCGATCTGGGCCGTGATGGCGAACGGCCTCAGGTAGCTGAGCGAGGCGGGCAGGTCGCCAAAGCCTTTGCCGAAATAGACCGTGGGCGAGAACGTGGAATACGGGTCTGCGACCGACTTCGCGCCCGTGCCGCCGATGGTGGCGAGCAGCCCGACCGACGCCATGAACTCGTGCCGGGCGTTCGCGTAGACGAGGTATTTCGCGCCTATCGTCACGTCGTCCCAGCCCTTGGCCGAATTGCCGCCCGGCGCGTTCTGGCCCACATAGTCGCTCTGTACGATCAGGTCGAGATTCTTCGTGATGAGCTTGTCCCACTCGTAGGAGACGGTGTTGACGTTCATGTTGTCGCCGTCGTCGTCGGGCGACTTGATATGGCCGAATTGCGTGTCGAATTCGTCGCCCACGCCGGGGTCGTCCACGGTGAGCGTGGCCGGGAAGACGCGGTCGCCGACCACGGCGTGCGCGCGCGCGGCCGTCGGGCCGGCCGCGCACAGGACTGCGGCCGAAGCGAGCAGGGCGGCGCGCGCAGGCGCGATATGCCGCCTGAAGTGCGTATGCATGTGATTTTTCCTGATGTGTGTTTCCGAAGTCATGCGCGCACGCATGACGGCCAGCCGCGGCTGCGGGTGCAGCGCGGTGTTCGGTTTTTCGGTTCGTTACCGGGGGAGCCGGGGGTGGACCGGATCAGGAAAAGGCGGGAGGGGCGCGCGGCTGCGCGGTGGTATGGATGGCCAGCGCGCGGATTTCGGGCCGCGCCGGCGCAACCGTCGCGCGTGCGATGGCGAGCGAGACAGCAAACGGCACGGACACGCCGGGGAGCACGGGCACATGCGCGAGCAGGCCGCAATACGGGCAGGCCTGCCAGTGCTGCATGGGCGCATGCTGGCCGCTGTCCTGCGTCGCGCCGGTGCCGGCTTCGGCCGTGCAGTAAGTGGCGAGCGCGTTGCCCAGGCGATGATGGGCGGCCAGCGTCTGCGAAACGGTCGGCGCAAGCGTGCTCAGCAGGATTGCAAGCAATCCGAGCAGGCTGCCGAGTTTCTGTAGACGGATGCGTAGCATGCGGCGCGGGCGTGCGCCACGAAGGCGCGGTTCAGGTGCAGGCGAGGCGCGCCGCGGTGCAGCGTGGCGTGCTCGGGTGCGCCGATTATGCCACGCAAAGCCGGAGTGCCCATGCATGCGCGGCTATGCCGCGATTCGCGGCGATGGAACGGGAAATGCTTGTTTTCAGGCCGCCATTCTGAATGGGAGCCGGGTCATGGCCACGGAGTTCGCTACTCGCTTTTCGCACGTCAAGCCGCAGGACACCGCATTCGAGAGCGGCGGCCTGCGCGACTTCTTCGTCTATCGCGATCTGGGGATCGCGGCGGCGACGCACGGCAAGGTCGTCGCGCAGCTCGTGCGCGCGAATCAGCCGCCCGAGCAGGGCACCGGCTGGCACCGGCACGAGGCCGACTTCCATATCGTCATCATGCTCAAGGGCTGGGCGCGCTTCATGTATGGCGAGCAGGAGACGCTCGTCGAGGCGGGTGACTGCGTGCATCAGGCGCCAGGCATCGCGCATTACCTCTTCGACTACTCGCCCGATATGGAGTACCTGGAAATCGTGAGCCCCGCGAGCTTCAAGTCGATCGACGTCGAAGCCCCCTGCGCGGTCCCCGCGCCTGCGCCCTGGCGTACCGCGAACGTTTGATGCAGGGCGCCATACGGGACATTGCGCCGGACATCGCGCGGGCCTTGCCTCAGGTCTGCGCCGCCTTCGCGATGACGGCGGCGGTCCTGGCTTCAGCGTCGACGAGCTGGCGCAGGCTCACCTGCTCGCCGTGCGCCCCGGCTTGCGAAGCCGAGCCGAAGCGGCGCACGCGCGGCTCGTGATCGTGAATCGTCGCGCGCACCATGGGGTAGATCTGCGACTCCCATTTGCGGCCGTTGAACACGCCGTAATGTCCCACGCCGGTTTGCACGTGATGTGTCTTCATGTACGGGCGCAGCGCCGCACACAGCTCCTGGGCCGCTACGGTCTGTCCCACGGCGCAGATGTCGTCTTTTTCGCCTTCGATCGTGAGGAGCGCCGTGCGGCGGATCGCATGCGGCTCGACGAGGCGCTCGCCCACCTTCAGCCTGCCGAGCGGCAGTGCGTATTGCTGGAATACCGAGCTTACGGTTTCGAGGTAGAACTCGGCGGTGAGGTCGGTGGTGGCGAAATACTCTTCGTAGAACGTACGGATGGCGTCGGCCCTGGCCGGATCGCCCTTCGCGCGTTCGCGGTGCAGATCGGCGAACGAGGCCGCGTGCCGCTCCAGATTCATCGACATGAACGCGGTGAGCTGCACGAAGCCCGGGTAGACGCGCCGCTGCGCGCCGGCGAAGCCGCCCGGCACGACACTGATGAGGTTGCGCTCGAACCATTCGATGGGCTTGCTGTTCGCGAGATCGTTCACGCGCGTGGGATTCACGCGGCAATCGATGGGGCCGGCCATGAGCGTCATGCTGGCGGGCTGGGACGGATCGTTGTCGGCGGCCATCAGCGAAACCGCGGCGAGCGCCGCCACCGTGGGCTGGCAGATCGCGACGAGGTGAGCGTCCGGCCCGATGCGGCGAATGAACGAGATGACGTGCTCCACATATTCGTCGAAGCCGAAGCGGCCGGCCGCAAGCGGGACGTCGCGCGGGTTGTGCCAGTCGGTGATATAGACGTCGTGGTCGGCGAGCATGGTGCGCACCGTGCCGCGCAGGAGCGTTGCGAAGTGCCCCGACATCGGGGCGACGATCAGCACGCGAGGCTGCGGTACGGCGCTGTCCTTGCGAAAGTGCAACAGCGAGCCGAACGGCGTACGTTTCACGTACTCCTCATGAACGGCCACGGGTTCGCCGTTCACGTCGATCTGGCCGATGCCGAAAGGCGGCCGCGCATGCGTGAGGCCCATCATCTCGACGAGTTCGCAGCACGCGTCCAGGTGCCGCGCGTCGAGGCCGAAGCCTGCGGTGGCCTCGGGCCATGCGGCGAGGGCGGCGCGCACGGCCGAGGCGCCGGCGCGCCATGGGGCGCCAAGATCGGCGATGGCCTGATAGAGCGGATAAGCGAGCAGGTTCATGGGGCGCAGACCGGGCGAAGGCCACAGCGGGGACAGGCGTGAGCAAGCAATACGTGAGCCAGCGTGACGCCGGCGACTGGCACGACGCTTGCGGCGAACCGCTTGCAAAGGCGGTGCCGCGGCCTCGCGAACGAGACGCGCATGATCCGGCGGTCCGCACCGCGCCGCAAGTTGGTGCATCGCTCGCCGTTCGCGGTGCGCGGCGCACCCCGACGACACCACTTGAGATGGCATCGCCACGCGGAGACGCGCATGAGTCAGACGGAAACGACCTTGACGATCAGCAGCCGGAATTATTCGTCGTGGTCGATGCGGGGCTGGCTGCTGGCGAAGCTGGCGGGACTGCCGTTCGAGACGGTGACCGTGCCCGTGGACGATCCCGCGGCGCGCGCGGAGTTGCTGCTGCTTTCGCCGTCGATCCTCGTGCCCTGCCTGCAGCACGACGGCATCAAGATCTGGGACACGCTCGCGATCTGCGAGTATCTGAACGAGGCGTGCCCGAACGCGGGTTTGCTGCCGGCCGGGCGCAATGCGCGCGCGCATTGCCGCTCGATCTGCGGCGAGATGCATTCGGGCTTCAGCGCATTGCGTTCGGCTTTGCCGATGAACCTGCGCGGCCACTTCCCCGACTTTCGCGTGTGGTCGCGTGCGCAGGACGACATCGAACGCATCGTGACGATCTGGCGCGAATGCTTTGCCGCTTATGGCGGCCCCTGGCTCTTTGGCGAGATCTGCGCCGCCGACGCCATGTATGCGCCTGTCGTCACGCGTCTTCTGACCTATGACGTGAAGCTCGACCGCGACATCGCCGACTACTGCCTGCGCGTGCTCAAGCAACCCTTCGTCGCGGAGTGGATCGCGGCGGCCCAGTCGGAGACCGAGGATATCGACGAGCTCGACGTCGAGTTCTAGATTTACGCGTGGCGCCGGGCGTTGCAGTACCACATCGTTGGCGTGCGCTCAACGTCGTGATGCGCAGCATCCAGTACGCGAATGGCGTGCGCGTGGGTTGAGCGCAAGCGTTACGCGGAAGGCGCGCGCCGCGCCGCGCGTTGCGGGATCAGCACGACGCAGCCCACCATGAACACGATCAGGATGGCCGACGCGTAGAAGCGGCTGAAATCCAGGCCGCCTTGCGCGACCGGCTTGTCGAGCAGATCCCCGAGCGTGGCGCCAAGCGGGCGCGTGAGCACGAACGCGGCCCAGAAGAGTGCCGTGCGCGATACGCGCGGCCAGAGCCGGAGCAGCGCCACGACCACGAGTCCGGCGCCGAAGAGGGCGGCGCCCGTTTCGAAGCCGAGGCCGAGCCCGCCGCGATCGTCGTCGGCGACCCAGTCGCCGAGCGCGGTGCCGAGCGTCTGCGAGAACAGAATCGTGATCCAGTAGAACCATTCCGCGCGTGCGCTCACGACGCTCTCGACCGACACCGTGCCCTCGACGCGATACCAGACGGCAAGGCTCGCGACGAGCAACGCGGCGACGATCGAGACGCCGCCCGGATAGCCGACGCCGAGCGAGCGGTCGCAGAAGTCGGCGAGCGTCGTGCCGAGCGTGGTCGTCGCGACGATGGTGGCCCAGTACAGGAAGGGATAGAACCGCTGTGCGCGGATCTGGCCCGAGACCAGTACGATGAAGCTCACGAGGAAGATCAGCGAGCCGGCGAGATAGCCGAGATTCAGCGACATCGTCACCCAGTCGCCGCCCGTTTCGCCGAGCGTGGTGGCCGCGATCTTGATGAGCCAGAAGCCGAGCGTGACCTCGGGGACCTTGCTGACGACATGACCGGCAAGACTTCGACTGCTGGAATGCATGGGGCGACTCCCTGGGGAACGTACGGAGGAAACGAAACAGTCGCGCACTTTAAGCTTCCGCGGCTTAACGAACACTTAAGCGGCACGGAGCAGTGCGTCGCGCATTCGCATGGCATGCAGTTTAAGCCCGACTTAAGCCGCGATGCGGGACAATGCAGGGTTGCGATAAACGGGGAGCGCCATGCGCCTCTTGCTGGTGGAAGACGACGAGATGATCGGCGAGACGGTGCTCGAGTCGATGCGGCGCGAAGGCTATGCGGTCGACTGGGCGCATGACGGACGCGAGGCCGAGCTCTCGCTCGGCAGCGGCGTCTACGACCTCGTTCTGCTTGATCTGGGCCTGCCGAAGAAGGACGGCATCGCGGTGCTCACCGACTATCGCCTGCGCGACGGCGATGCGCCCGTGCTTGTCCTGACCGCGCGCGACGCGGTGAGCGAGCGCATCGGCGCCCTCGACGCCGGCGCCGACGACTACCTCATCAAGCCCTTCGACCTCGACGAACTGGCAGCCCGCGCCCGCGCGCTGCTGCGCCGGCGCACGGGCAAAAAGCAGCCTGTCTATACGCACGGCGCGCTGCTGCTCGATCCGGCCGGCCATGAAGTGACGATGAACGGCGAGAACGTGGCGCTGCTGCCGCGCGAGTTCGCGTTGCTGCGTGCGTTGATCGAGGAGCCCGCGCGGGTGTTTACGCGGGCCGAGCTCGAAGAGCGCATGTACGGCTGGGGCGAGGAAGTGGGCAGCAACACGATCGAAGTGCATGTCCACAGCTTGCGCCGCAAGCTCGGCCCGGAGCAGATCGTTACGGTGCGCGGCGTGGGCTACCGGCTCAAGAGGTGCGAATGAGTTCGATACGCCGCAAGCTGCTGGGCGGCCTGATCTGCGGGTTCGCTGTCGCTTCGGCGATTTCCGCGTTCGGCATCTTTCACACGGCCCGTAAGGAGGCCAGCGAACTGTTCGACTACGAGTTGCGCACGGTGGCGCTCTCGATGCCGGCGAATCTCGAAGCCGCACGCAATGTCGAGCAACCCGATCCGGAATACGAAGGCATTGCCGACGACCTCATCCTGATCGAGATCTGGGACGACGCCGGCCATCTCGTCTACCACTCGCGCATGACGCCTACGCTGCCGCGCTATGTGAGCGGCATTCGCACGGTCGAACACGAGGAGAATCGCTGGCGCGTGTACGGCACGCAGCAGGCGGGGCGCTACGTGCAGGTCGCGCAACCGGTTTCGGTGCGCGACGGGCTCGCGCTCAGGCTCGCGCTGCATACCCTGTGGCCGTTCGCCCTGTTCGTGCCGGCGGCGATTGCGCTCGTGCTGCTCGTCGCGGCACGCGGGCTCGCGCCCGTGAGCGCGCTCTCGACGGCACTCGCGACGCGCTCGCTCAACTCGCTCGAACCGCTGCGCATCGACAACACAACGCCGGTCGAACTGCGACCGCTCGTCGAGGCGCTGAACGACTTGCTGCAACGCCTGAGAATCGCTTCGCAGACCCAACGCAACTTCATCGCCGACGCGGCGCACGAACTGCGCTCGCCGCTCGCTGCGCTCAAGCTTCAGCTTCAGGCGGCGCTGCGCGACGGTACGCTCAGCGGCGAGGCGCACACGCTAGAACGTGTCTCCATGCGGCTCAATCGCCTCATCCGGCTCGCGCAGCAACTGCTGACGCTCGCGCGCGAGGACGCCGGCCCCGAGCGCGACGCGGCGCGCGTGAGCCTGCGCAAGCTCGCGGAGCACGCGGTTGGCGACTTCTCGCTGCTGGCGGAGGAGAAGGGCATCGACCTCGGTCTCGAACACCGCGCGCCGGTCTCCCCAGACGATCCGTGCGAGGTGCTCGCGGACGCGCATGGCCTCGCCACGCTCCTCGGCAACCTGATCGACAACGCGGTCCGCTACACCCCGCAGGGCGGCAAGGTCGATCTCGTGCTGACGCGCAGCGGCGACCGGCTCGGCTTCCAGGTGGTCGACAACGGACCCGGCATTCCGGCGGACGAGCTCGAACGCGTGCTCGACCGCTTCTACCGCAGCAGCCATGTGCCCGGCACGGGCAGCGGGCTCGGGCTTTCCATTGCGTGGCGCATTGCGGAGCGGCAGGCCCTGACGCTGACATTGCAGAACAATGCCGACGGGCACGGCCTGACCGTGGCCGTGGAAGGGCTGAGCGCAGCCGGCGCTTGAGACGGCGCAGGCCTTCCGGCCGTTGCCACGCTTTATTCCCGCGCACGGAGTTGTCGCCTACCCGACAGAATCCGCGCGGGATTACCGACATCATGCCTCCACGCCTCTGGCCACGCGACGCCGCCGGTACCGCACAGGCGCCCGCGAGTCGCGCGACGCGTCCGGAGATCGCCCACCCACTTGTGCAGGTGACCATGAAGCAATTCGGTGATTACCAGAACGAAATCTACTTCAAAGGCCTCCACGGCATTCGGCCGAGTCTTCCCGTGGATTTCAAACGGCTGGAGGAGCGGGCGGCCTCCGCCCTGTCGCCGTCGCTGCTGAGCTACGTCCAGGGCGGTTGCGGCGACGAGTCCACGCAGCGCCGCAATGTCGATGCCTTCGCGGAGTGGGGGATCGTGCCGCGCATGCTGGTCGATACGCGCGAGCGCGATCTTTCCGTCGAGATGTTCGGAAAGCGCTACCCGTCCCCGCTGATGCTCGCGCCGATCGGCGTGATCGGCGCGTGTGCGCAGGACGGCCACGGCGACATCGCGACGGCGAAGGCCGCGGCGGAAGCCGGCGTGCCGATGATCGCTTCCACGCTGATGAACGACCCGCTCGAAACGGTTGCGCAAGCGTTGGGCGAAGGCACGGCCTTCTTCCAGCTCTATACGCCCAAGGATCGCGATCTTGCCGCGAGCTTCGTGCGGCGGGCCGAAACGGCCGGCTACCAGGGCATCGTCGTCACGCTCGACACCTGGCTGACGGGCTGGCGCCCGCGCGACCTCAACGACAGCAACTTTCCCCAGTTGCGCGGCGTGGCGCTCGCCAATTACTTCTCGGATCCGCACTTCCGCGCAAAGCTCGCGGCGCCGCCGGAAGAGGATATCGCCGGGGCCGTGCGTCAATGGGCATCGGTATTCGGGCAGACCGTCACCTGGGACGATCTGGTCTGGCTGCGCTCCCTCACCCGCCTGCCGCTGATCGTCAAAGGCATCCAGCATCCCGACGACGCGAAGCGCGCCGTCGACACCGGCGTCGACGCGATCTATTGCTCGAACCATGGCGGCCGCCAGGCCAACGGCGGAATCGCCTCGATCGACCTCCTGCCCGCGCTCGTCGCGGCATGCGGCAAGGTTCCGGTCTGGTTCGATTCGGGCATCCGTTCGGGCACCGACGTCGTCAAGGCGCTCGCGATGGGGGCCAGCATGGTCGGCGTCGGCCGGCCGTATGCCTATGGTCTTGCGCTGGGCGGCGCGGCCGGCGTCGTCCACGTCGTGCGGTCCCTGCTTGCCGAGGCGGATCTGCTGATGGCCGTCGACGGCTTCCCCGATCTCGCGATGCTGCGGGCCGCGGGCGTGCGCCGCACGCGCCCGTAACGCTATCCACCGGCCCGGCTCTTCTGGCCGAGTGGCCAGGTCTCACACGTCTCACACCAACAACTGCCGCGACAGCACCTCTCTCGCCTGCGTCACCGTTTCCCGTTCGCCGGGATGCGGCGGCGTGAGCGAGAACACGGCCTCGGGCAACACCGGCAACCGGTACTTCGCGCCCAGCCGCACGAGCCCGTCCGGGATCGACGACGCGCAGAGGCAGCCCACGCCGAGGCCGGCCGCGACCATCGATTGCAGGCCAGCCACGCCGGACGCGCTGTGCACGAGCTCGTAGGGCAGCGCCTTGTCTTCGAGCGAACGCACCGCGGTCTGGTGCATCATGCAGTCGTCCGGCAGCAGCACGAGCGGCAGCCGCTCGGGCAACTGCTCCGCCAGCGCCGCCGACGCGACCCAGTAGAGCGGCTCGCGCCGCAGGATCCACTGGGCGTCGCTGGCAACGGGCCGGTACGGCCCCGTCGAGAGGTTCATGACCACACCCAGGTCGATCTGCCCCTTCGTCTGGGCGAGTTCGATATCGGCGCTCTTCATCGCGCGCACATGCAGGCTGAGCCGCGGGTAGCACTCGCGCAGCCGCGCGAGCAGGCCCGCCACCTCGTTGGGACGGAAATATTCGGTGATCGCGACACGCAGCTCGCCCTTGATCGCCTGGCCGCGCAGTTCGTCGAAAGCGGCCTCGTTGAGCGCTACGAGACGCCGCGCATGCTCCAGCAGCCGTGTGCCCGAAGCGGTCGGCTCGACGCCGCGCTTGCTGCGCACGAAAAGCGGCACGCCCGCGCGCTCCTCGAGCTTGCGCACCTGTTCGCTGACGGTCGATTGCGAGAGATGCAGCAGCGGCGCAGCCGCGGAGAGGCTGCCCGCCTCCGCCACCGCTGTGAAGGTCTTCAACTGGTCGAAATCGAAACCGCGCATCGCACGCCTCATCCATCGGGATATGCGATGGATGCTACCATCATTTCCCGCTTTTCCGGATCATGAGGAAAGGTCAGAATGGCGTCTCGAATGCCCGGCTGTGGGTTCCTGAAAAGGCGAGCGGCTGTGGCGCTGATTGGCCCATCTGGCCCATCATCCGGCCCCCCATCGAGATTTCGCTCATGACAGACAGCACGCTTGCCGCACGCGCTCCGGCGTGCGGCGCCACCGCTAAGGTGGCGCACAACCATCACGGCTGGGCGCTGGTCGTCTTGCTGGTCGGCGCGATCCTGCCGCCGATCGACTACTTCATCGTGAACCTCGCATTGCCGGCCATCCGCGACGGACTCGGCGCGCAACCCGCCGAGCTGGAGCTGGTGATCTCCGCCTATGCCTGCGCGAATGCCGTTGCCCAGATCACGGGCGGCCGCCTGGGCGACCTGTACGGCCGCAAACGCATCTTCATGATCGGCATGACCGGCTTCGTCCTTGCGTCCACGCTTTGCGGGCTGGCCGGCAGTGGCGGCGTGCTGGTTGCCGGGCGCGTGCTCCAGGGTCTGTTCGCGGCCATTCTGGCGCCGCAGGTGCTCGCCACGATCCGTAGCGTCTTCACGCCGCACGAACAGGTGCGCGTCATGGGGTTCTACGGCTTCGTGTTCGGGCTTGCCGCCGTCATCGGCCAGCTTGGCGGCGGCGCGCTGATCAGCCTGCATCCGTTCGGGCTGGGCTGGCGCGCAATTTTCCTCGTCAATCTGCCGATCGGTCTGCTTGCGCTCCTCGGCAGCTGGCGCTTCATCCCGGAAAGCCGGCCGCCGCGCGGCCAGCGCATCGATCTGCCCGGCACGCTCCTGCTCTCGCTGTTCCTGCTGATGCTCGTGTATCCGCTCACGCGCGGACGCGAGGCCGGCTGGCCGCTGTGGATGCTGGCCTGCCTCGCCGGTTCGTTGCCGGTGCTCGGTTGGCTGCTGCGCGTGGAGTGGCGCAAGCTCGTGGAGGGCCGCGATCCGCTGCTGGATCTGCGTCTTTTCCGCAACCCCGTGGTGGCGCTGGGCCTCGCGCTGGCGTTTCTGTTCTACACGATGAGCGCGTTCTTCCTGACCTATGGCATCTATCTTCAAGGCGGCCTGCACTGGTCGCCGCTCGCCTCGGGGCTCGCGATCCTGCCGTTCGGCCTGGGGTTTCTTTCGAGCCCGCTGCTGATGCCGCAGCTCGTCCATCGGTTCGGCGGTTACCGCGTGCTCACGCTCGGCTACGTGCTGCTCGCGTGCGGGCTCGCGGCCTCTGCCGCGTTCGCGGGAAGCTCCGCGCCCGGATTGGGCTTTTACCTGGGACTCGCTGCGATCGGCATGGGGCAGGGGCTCGTGCTTCCCTCTGTCGTGCGGATCGTGCTGGCCGAGGTGGCGCCCGAACGGGCGGGCGTGGCGTCGGGGATGGTGACGGCGACGCTGCAGATTGGCGCGGCTGTGGGTGCCGCAACGCTCGGCGGGGTGTTCTTCTCGGCGCTCGGTGCGCATCCCATGGTCGCCGATTATGTGCACGCGTTCAGGACTACGATGTTTGTGCTCGTCGGGGTGCTGCTGGCCTACGTGGCGCTTTCTCTCGCGCTTGGGCCGTTGCATCGGCGTTTGCATGGGCGCGCGTGATGCCGGGCGGCACGGACTCCTGAAACAGGTGCGCACACATGAAGTCGACGAAAACGCGCAGCTTCGGCGAAAGCTGCCGGCTGGACGGCCACAGGATCGAGAGCTGGCCGAGCGCGATCGGGTGATCGCCGAGCGCCGTGACGAGCGCGCCGCTGGCGAGCGTTTCCTGGGCAAGGAAGTCCGGCATGAAGCCGATCCCGAAGCCCGCGGCTACTGCGCCGCGCAGCGCCTCCATGTTGTTGCAGGTCATCGTCGTGCGCAGGTTCGGCGGCTCGCTGCCGTCGGGCGTGAGCGCGCTGCTTGCCGGACTCGTGCAGGCGCGGCTGCACGCGGCGCTCCCGCAAGCGCAGCCGGCCGCGGTGGCCGATGCTGCTGCGCGGCTCGCGGCGGGGAACCTTGCCGATGCGGCGGCGCGACTGCCGGGCCTCGCGCCCGCGACACTGCAGGCCGGCTACCACGCGGCGTTTGGCCAGTTACTCGACGGACTCGCGCTGATCACGCTGCTATGCGCGCTCGCCGCGTTTGCGTTCCTGAGCCGCGTTCGGGTGAGGGACGAGGCGCTCGGCGAACCGTCGCGCCGTTCCGGGATTCCCGCCACGGAGCAGCTTTAATTTCGCGCTTCGGCCTGCCGACAATCGATCAACTCTACGCCACGCCAAGCACCATGAGATGCATCGCGCGCCGCTCGACGAAGCCCAGCTTTTCGTAGAGCGCGATGGCGCCGCGATTCGACGCGATCACGTGCAGAAAGGGCGTTTCGGAACGCGCGGCAATGGTCGAGATCAGCCGCTTCATGAGACTTGCTGCAAGACCTTGCCCTCGAAAAGCCGGGTCTACGCAGACCGCGCTGATCTCCGTGAAGCCGTCCGGCTTGATGCGTTCGCCGGCCATCGCGGCGAGCTTGCCCTCGTGACGAATGCCGATATAGGTGCCGAGCTCGATGGTGCGCGGACCGAAGGGGCCGGGTTGCGTGGCCGCCACGAGGGCGAGCATTTCGGGCACATCCTGGACCGTCAGCCTCACGTGCGGCGGTTCGTGCTGGCGGTCGGGTTCGCCTTGCCACACCATCTGCAGCAGGGTGTCGCGCCTCGCGATGGAGAAACCCGCGGGAGGCACGACCTCGCTCACGGTCACCAGGGCAGTCGGGCCGTGCTGCTCGATGAGCGCGCGCAACGTCCGGAACGACTCCGGGCTGGTGTCGGCTATCGCCCCGAACGGAGCGACCGTGCCTGCATAGCGCCGCACGCGGTCGTCTCCTTCCGCGAAGGCGTGGTGTCTGCCGGCGAGCGCGTTCCCTATCGCCTTGTCCAGCGGGTGCGCGGTGCCGGCTTCCTGTTCGGCGAGGGTCGTTTCCGCCATGCTGTCCTCCTGCATCGATCATGTGGTGGTGCAAAGAATAGACGCAGACGGCCCGCGAAGGTAGCATCGCAAATGACATTATTCGAATCATTTACGCCATGCGTATCGTCGTGTTTCCTCTGGATGGCGTGTTCGACACGGGCCTCGCGGTGGTGCGCGACGCGCTCAGGATGGCGAACGGGCTCGCCGCGGTCGCGCATCCCGGCGAGCCGCCGCCATTCGAAGTCGAACTGGCCGGCCTGCGAACCCGCGTCACGACGGCGCTTGGCGTGACGGTCGAGACACACAAGGCGCGTACCGTGCAGCCGGCCGACTGGATCCTCGTTCCTGCGATCAGCACCGTGGCGCCCGACATGCTGGCCGAATTTCTCGAGCGCCCTGCGGTGCGCGACGCCGGGATGCAACTGCGCGACTGGTACTCGGGGGGCGTGCGGATCGCGGCGGCCTGCGTCGGGACGTTTATCCTCGCCGAATCGGGGTTGCTCGACGCGGAGGAAGCCACGACGACCTGGTGGCTCAGTCCGCTTTTTCGCAGCCGCTACCCGAAGGTGCGCCTCGACAAGGACCGCATGCTGGTGCCATCAGGCCCCTTCGTGACCGCCGGCGCGGCGATGGGGCACCTCGATCTCATACTCTGGCTGATTCGCCAGGCGAGCCCGGAGCTGGCGACGCTCGTGGCGCGGTACATGCTGGTCGACGGCCGGGTTTCGCAGGCGCCGTACATCATTCCCGATCACCTTGCGCACAGCGATCCGCTCATCGAGCGCTTCGAGCGCTGGACGCGCGCGAACCTGGCAAGCGGCTTCTCGCTCCAGGAGGCGGCGAGTGCGCTCGCCACCAGTCCGCGCACGCTGCAAAGGCGCGCGGAAGCCGTGCTGGGCAAATCGCCGTTGTCGTATTTCCAGGACCGCCGGGTGGAGCGCGCACGGCACCTCATCGAAACGAGCTCGATGGATCTGGATGCCATTGCCGCGGAAGTGGGCTATGCCGACGGCGCCACGCTGCGAACGCTGCTGCGCCGCAGGTTGGGGCGAGGGGTGCGGGAGCTGCGGTCGGCGTGAGCGGGGAGGCCGGTTCGGATATCGGGCTATTCCTGTACCTGCATTCCGGCAGTCGCGCCGAGGGTAGGCCGAATCGGTGCCTGGCGTATCAGTTGCGGCGGAAGACGCCACGCCGCAAGGCCGGCAATGAGTACCACGCCGGCGACGACCCATAGCACCACGCTCAGCGCACTTTCAAACGTGACCGCTTTCGATGCGATGCCCGGGAACGCGGTTCCGGCGTGACGCATGGCGCCCGAAAAGATCGCATCGAGCACCGACACCCCAAGGGCGCCCGCCACCGACCTGAACATGACCGGGCTCGCCGTAGCCACACCCAGCAGGGTTGGGCAGACCGATCGCTGTGCCACCACGGTGACGAGCGGAAACAGGATTCCCAGGCCGGCTCCCAACGGCGCGAGGCACGCGGAAAGTACGAACACAGGCGCGCGATGGCTGGCGAGCCCATACGCCAGCGCCACGAGGGAGGCGAAGATCAGCCCGCACGCGGTTATTGCCAGGCGGCGTACTCGGCCGGCGGCGGCGAGGGAACGGCCGCCGGCCGCCGAGCCGAGCGTAATGCCGGCGGTAAGCGCCATCAGATGCCATCCGGACGCGGTCGGCGTCAACATTCGCGCGGACTGGAAATACAGTGGCATGAACACGACAATGGCAAAGAGCGCGATGCCCGACGCAGCGCTCAGCACGTTGGCCGCCACATAGGAAGGATGCCGAAACGGTTCGAGCGGAAGAAGCGCATTGGGCGTACGCGCCTGGAGCCAGATAAAAACGGAAGCCAGTGCAATGCCCGCCAGCACGAAGCCGGGCCGGCCTACGCCCATCGCCACGTTGCGGGACGTCCCCACGATGATGCATACCAACGATGCGGTCAACAGCAGCGCACCGCGGTAGTCCATGCCGCTGGCCCGTATCGCGCGCGTGCGAGGCAGCGTGAAACTGAGGACCGCGATGGCGAGCAACGCCGCGGGGACATTGAAAAGGAACGCCCATCGCCACGAGCCGTATTGCACGAGGATGCCGCCCAATACCGGTCCAGCCATGGTCGAAAGGCTGAATGCCGCGCCGAGCAGCCCTTGAAGCCGAAAGCGCAGCGGCGGATCGAAGAGACGTGCTACCGAGGTCATGGCCAGCGTCATGAACGCGCCTCCCCCCGCCCCTTGAAGTCCGCGCGCCAACACGAGTTCCGTTGCGCTGCCGCTCGCGCCACAGAAAACGGAGCCCGCCAGAAAGATCGACGCAGCAGCGAGCAGAGCCGGCTTGCTACCCCACTGATCGGCGAGCTTTCCGTATAGCGGCACTGCAACCGTCGATGTGATCAGGTAGGCAGAGAATATCCACGAAATGTCGCTCGTGCCGCGAAGATCGCGTTGAATACCGGGAAGGACCGTCGATACGACGGTCTGATCGAACGCGGCCAGTACAACGAGGCTGAGGAAGGCCAGGAACGTCGCGGCGAGCGGAAGCGCGGTGTTGGGTCTCGTAGTCATGGGCGCCAGTGTTGTACGATGGCTCACATTTGACCAGTGCAATGTTCTTAATCGATACCTGCACGAAATGAACAAATTCGACTTGAACCTGCTCTGTGCGCTCGACACGCTGCTCAGTACCGGTAGTGTGAGCGAGGCCGCGGAACGCATGCACCTCAGTGCGCCGGCAATGAGTCATACGCTCGCGCGCATTCGCGAGGCGCTGGGCGATCCCATCCTCGTGCGTGCCGGCCAGCGCCTCATTCCTACGCAGCGCGCGATGGAACTACGAGAGCCCGTGCGCCGGCTCGTCGCCGAGGCGCGGCAGTTGATGCTACCCGCGGACGGACCGCAACTATCGGCCATGCGTCGCGAATTCGTCGTGCGTGCGATGGACAGCTTTCCTGTCGTGTTTGGCGCGCAGTTGCTGGCAGCGGTGCGGCAGGTCATGCCGCTTGCCACCGTGCGCTTCGTGCCCGAGCTCGACGGCGACGTCATGGCTTTGCGCGAGGGTCGCGTCGACGTCGACATCGGGACTTTGTACGATCGCAGTCCGGAGATTCGTACGGAGTTGCTCCTCGAACAGCACATCGTGGGCGCCGTAAGGGCGGGGCACCCGCTGATACGGTCGCGGGCCACGCTCAAGCGCTTCGCCGCCTCGCAGCATGTAGCCGTGCTGCAGCGCGGACAAAGCCGCGACGTGCTGGGCCGCGCGCTGGCCGACGCCGGGATCGTGCGCGAGGTTGCCTTGACGGTGCCGACCGCCTACGGCTCGCTGATGGCAGCGGCTCAATCGGATCTGGTTGCGTGCGCGGCGGAGCCTATGGTGCGCAACGTCGAAAAAAGCCTTGGAATCGCGATGTTCCGGCTGCCGGTGGCCGTGCCGGCCGAGCAGATCGTGCAGGGGTGGCATCCGCGCGCCGACACCGACCCCGCGCACCGATGCCTGCGCGAATGCATTCGCGGCCTCGTTGCGCACCGTTGGGCCGGCGCCACGCTTCATCCGAACCGGACACAATAAACCGGCGGCAAATGCGCTGAAATCAAATGCCAGTGTTCCCCGCCGTTATCGGACGTCCACAGCGCGCCGGTGGTCGACCCCATGGCGAGGCGCGTGCCGGAGTCGTCGATCGCGAGTCCGTGCCGATACACGAGGTCATACGCGGGTGCGGGCGGCAAGCCGTTCGCAAAGCGCTCGAAGGTGCGCCCGCCGTCCCGCGTGCGCGTGACGACGAACTGACCGCTCACCGGGATCCGGTACTGGTCTTTCGCGGCGGGGACGAACCATGCGGTGTCCGGCTCGCCCGGATGCACGGCCACCGCGAAGCCGAAGCTCGAAGGCTGCGCCTCGATCCGCTGCCAGCGCGCCGCCCCGTTGGTCGAGCGGAAAATCCCGCAGTGATGCTGCGTCCAGAGCACGTCGGGATTGGCGGGGCACTGCACGACGCGATGCGGGTCCTGCACGTTGCCTTCGCCGCGCCGCTCGGGCGGCATGTAGTCGGCTTCCATGCCTTCGGCGGTCAGGTGCCAGCTCGCGCCGCTGTCGAAGGTCTGCCAGACGCCGCCGCTCGATACGCCCAGGGTCACGTGCCGGCTGTCGCGTGGATCGACCAGCACGGAATGGATGCCCGGCCAGTCGTAGCCGCCACCGGCCCATTCGCGGCGCTCCGGGCGGTCCCATAGCGCGCGGTTGAGTGCCCAACTGTCGCCGCCGTCGTCGGAACGGAAGAGGCCGCCAGGTATCGTGCCGGCCCACAGGACGCCCGGCTCGTCCGGGCCACCCGTTTCGAGCGACCAGATCTGATGAAGCGTCCAGGCGAGCGGCGGGCCGGATGGATCGGTATCCTGATCGTCTTCGCCCGTGTTCGCGCTGCCGTCGGCAAGCGGCTCATTGGCAGGCTGCGGCGGATAAACAGGAACCGCGCACTCTTCCCAATTCGCCGCGCCCGCGCGCTGGCGATGCAGCTTCACGCCGAAGTGGCCGAGATTGAGCGCGGCGTACAGCGATCCGTCGCGCGGATCGTGCAGCACCATGCTTACCGGCTCGCCGACGAAATGGGGGTCGCCGAGTGTCCAGCCGCCCTTGCCGTCGGTATGCAGAACGAACAGCCCTTTGCGGGTTGCGACGAGCAATCGATCGTTCATGCCGAATGTCTCCTCGTGTACAGCCGTGATGTCCCTTTATCCGCCCGACAATGCCTGCACGACGTACACGCGGCTCTGCTCGCCGAGCGAGTCGGATAGATGCTGGCGGTCGCGCACCGGCCGGCCGTCCACGAACACGGCCAGATGTTTTCGCAGCGAGCCCTGGTCGTCGAGGATGTAGCCGCGCAGCCGGGGTTGCGCGGCAAATACGGCCGCGAGCGCTTCGCCGAGCGTACGTGCGTCGACTTCGTGCTCGGGCGTTGCGATATGGCGCTGAATCGAGGCTGCGAAGAAGAGGTGCGCCATGATGGACCCATGCGGGTTGACCGCGTTCGCCGGTTCTGTAGTGTAGGCGATTTCCGCGCGCGCTTTGGCGAGAGAGGCGGACGCCGAAGCTCCGCCAAAGCGCGTTATTCCGGCTTCCTCGCGGCCTCGACGAGCATGGCATCGCCAATGGGCGACGCTCCGCTTGCCCTGAGCGCATCAGCCGCCCCGCGAATATCGCGGGTTTCCTTGTTCTGGCTGAGTTTGCTCTTGCCGACGAGTTGCGTGATCTCGATCTGCAGGCCGACAATCGCCTTGAGCATCGTATCGATATAGTCCTCGGGCGCGTCTCCCATTTTCCAGGGCTTCGGCAGCGGTGCTTCGTGCGTGCGCGTCAGTCGGCTGACCACGCCGCGCACATAACGCTCGTCGTCGAGGATCGTGATCCGCCCGTGCGCGTGGACGACCCTGTAATTCCAGGTGGGCACCTGTTTGTGCGTTTCGTGCTTGCTCGGATACCAGTTCGGCGAGATATAGGCGTCCCCCGCCTGGAAAATCACCAGTACCTCGTCGCCGTTCGCCACGTCCTGCCATACCGGATTGGCCCGCGCGACGTGCGCGCGCAGCACACCCAGTTCGCCTTCCGCGGCGGCCAGTTCGAACGGAACGTGATTGGCGTCGAGTCCGCTTTGGCCGTGCGTGACCAGCGTACCAAACGGGTGCTGGACGATGAGGGTATGCAGCACTTCCTTGCGGGATTCGGCGAAATGGGCGGGTACGTACATGCGATTGCCTCGGGCTGGCGTGATGAACGGGATGATGGGCGGGCACGGCAACGGCATCCAGTTTGCCCGAAAAGTGGTTTATTCTGTAGATCCAGTTTATTCCATTCCCGATAGACCAGAATCATGGCGAGAACGGTGCGGATTGCGGAGATGCCGTCGTTCGGCGCGCTCGATCGCACGGCGGGCAATCTGAGCCGTCAGGTTGCCGAGGCGTTGCGGGAGGCGGTGCATAAAAGCGATCTCGGGGCCGGCGATGCGTTGCCGTCCACGCGTTCGCTTGCCGCTTCGCTTCGCGTGGCTCGCGGCACGGTGATCGAAGCCTACGCGCAATTGATCGCCGAGGGCTTTCTCGAATCGAAGGCGGGCGCGGGAACGCGCGTCGCGCAGGCACTGGCCCGGCCGCAGCCGGCCAGCGAATCCCGTGCGGCGCGAGGGCGCGCGACATCGGAACCCGGCCTGTCTGAACGCGCCAGGGGATTCGCGCAGATTGCGCAAGAGTTCCGGCCGCTGGAGCCGATACCCTTCGCGATATCGGTGCCAACCGGCCTCACTGCACCGGCCGACACCTGGCGCCGCCTCGGAAACCGGTTGCGCGCGAGGGGACCCGGCGCGCCAACGGGATATGCCGATCCGCTTGGCGCACCAGCGCTGCGCGAAGCGATTGCCGCGTACGTGCGCAAGTCCCGCTCGGTGCGTTGCGAAGCGGATCAGGTCGTGGTGACGAGCGGAACCCAGCAGGGGCTCTTTCTTGCAAGCCAGGTCCTGCTGGGGCCGCACGATCGGGTATGGGTCGAGAACCCAGCCTACCGCGGCGTTACCGCCATTCTGGAGAGCCTGGGCTATCGTGACGGCATGGTGCGGGTTCCCGTCGACGCCGAAGGCCTCGACGTGGAAGCGGGCATGCGCATGGCGCCGCAGGCACGCGCGGCCTTTGTCACGCCGTCTCATCAGTATCCGCTGGGGATGCCCTTGAGCATGGCCCGGCGCACGGCGTTGCTGGCCTGGGCGGGGGCCGGCAACGCCTGGGTGGTCGAGGACGACTACGATAGCGAGCTGCGATATGAGGGTTATCCGTTCCCGGCGCTTCAGGGCCTGGACCCGGACCGCGTGGTTTACCTCGGCACTTTCAGCAAGATCCTGTTTCCCTCGCTGAGGCTGGGCTATGCGATCGTCCCGCGCAGTCTTGCGGATGCCTTCTGCGGGGCCAGGGTGCTCATGGACCGCCATCCGCCCACCGCCGATCAGCACGTGCTGGCCGCTTTCATGGCAGAGGGGCATCTCGGGCGTCACATTCGAAAGGTTCGCAACGTGTATGCGGAGCAGCGCATTCAGTTGATCAGGACGCTTGACGAAGTATTGCCGGGGAATCTGGCCTGGATCGAACCTGGCGATCAGGGCATGCACCTGGTGCTGTGGCTCGCCGACCGCTTCGACGACCGCGCGGTCGTTCAACTGGCGGCTCAGGCCGGTGTGGCGGTGCGCGCGGTGTCGCCGATGTTCGCGCGGGGAACCGGCCGCCCTGGGCTCATACTCGGCTTTGGCGGATTCGGCAGCGCGCAGATGGCGGCGGCGGCGCGGCGACTCGCGGCGATTATCGTCGAGGCGGCAGGAAGTCCTTGAACATGGCCGCCGCGGCGTGCTCCAGCTTCGCGCCGTACCGTTGCGTATCGTCGCGCAACTGCTGCACGGTGACACCGGGTGTCGCTGCGATCTCGCAGGCATGCCCGATCAGCCAGCGTTCGAATTCTCGCGCCCGCACTTCAGGGTGGCACTGAAGCGCCAGCACGTTGCGCCCATGCATGAAGGCCTGGTTGCGATACAGATCCGTCGAAGCCAGCAGCACGGCGCCTTGCGGCAGATCGAACGTGTCGCCGTGCCAATGCAGCATCGACGTGTGTTCGGCCCCAAGGTGCCGCAAGGGCGAGGCGAGGCCCGCAGCGGTCAGCTTGAGAGGCGACCAGCCGATCTCCTTGCGGTCTCCCGGGTAGACGCTCGCGCCCAGGGCACGCGCCAGCAACTGCGCTCCAAGGCAGATCCCCAATGTCGGAGCGTCTGCCCGAACGCGTCGATCGAGTACCCGAAGCGTATTCGTCAGCCATGGGTAGCGGGTTTCCTCGCAGGCGCCGATGGGACCTCCCAGAACGACGAGCAGATCGGGCACGGTTGCCGCTTCGTCGGGCAGTGCCTCGATGCCGGCTTCGAAGTATCGGATGGCGTAGCCCGATTCGGTCAGGACGTCGGCCAGACTGCCGAGATCCTCGAAGTGGACGTGTCTGAGGACCCATGCGGTCCTGGTTGCCGCAGCGGTGGAGCGTGGTGTCATGACAGTCAGCCTGAATGCGATAGGGCAGCGCAGTGTAGGTCGATGACGCCGGCTTCGCTACACTATATCGGCCAACCTCTGCATCAAACCGGACACGTCAACCGGCCATGAAAAGCTCTAATCGGGACGACTACCAAACGATCGCGCGCGCCGTAGGTGCGATGGCCAAGGAATTCGCGCGCGGCACGGTGAGCGCCTGGCATTGCCATGCACGCGCGCAACTGCTCTATGCGCCGGTGGGCGTCATGGAAGTCCGTACCGGCGGGACGACGTGGGTTGCGTCGCCGCAGCGCGCCATCTGGATCCCGCCGTCATGCGGGCACGAGGTCCACTTCCGGACCGCCACTTCCGTGCGGACCTTCTATATCGACCCCGCGGTGTTGCAGGGAGACGTGCCTTCCGTGCCGTGCAGTATCGACGTGTCGCCTCTACTGCGAGAGCTGATCCTCAGAGCGGTCGAGATGCCGATCGAGTATGACGAAGCGGGGCGCGACGGTCAGATTACGTCGCTCGCACTGGCGGAAATCGAATGGTCGACGGTGCGGCCACTGGAACTGCCGGCGCTGACCGATTCGCGACTTCAGGTCTTGCGCGAGGTGCTTGAAAACGCGCCAGCCGACTCGCGCACGCTCGAAGAATGGGCGCGTGCGCTGAACATGTCGGCGCGCACGCTTGCGAGATTGTTTCGCGCTCAGGCCGGTATGTCCTTCGGACAATGGCGGCAACACATGCGCGTTTATGCAGCCTTGCCGCGACTTGCCGCCGGGGAGCCGGTCACGGCCGTCGCATTCGACCTCGGTTACGATTCGGCCAGCGCGTTCGCAGCGGTTTTCCGGCGCATCATGGGCGTGGTCCCCAGCCGATACTTCGCAGCACCTCGACGATAGCCGGCTGGCCGCTCAGGCCCGACGATCGCGTTCGAGCAGCCCGTAGAGCGCGCTATCCGATACTTCGCCACCCACCACCCAGCGTTCGCGCAGCAGCCCCTCCCGGACGAAGCCGAGCCGCTCGAGCAGGCGTGCCGAGGCGGCGTTGCGCGGGTCGATATCGGCCTCGATGCGGCGCAGACACAAGGTGCCGAACGCATGCTCGATCAGCGCCGAAACCGCTTGGCTCATATAGCCGTTGCCCCAATGCCCGCGCTGCAGGCTAAAGCCGACTTCCGCGCGCCGGCATTGTTCCTCCGCGTGAAACAGCGCGCAGTCACCAACCACTTCGCCGGTGCCCTGCAGCTCGATCACGCAGATGAAGCTCTCGCCATCCATCGCAGTCCTCAATTTGCGCGCAATCCGATCTTTTGCCTCGTCGAGATGATTCATCGCGGGAAACGAAAAGTAGCGCATCGCTTCTGCATCCGACCAGATCGTGAACAGCGCTTGCGCATCGTCTTCGCGTAGCGGCCGCAGATTGAGGCGAGGCGTAGTCAGCGTGGCGGGCGTGAATAGCGGCATGGCGGCAAGCGGGGCGGGAAAGTAAGGACACCATTAAAACATGGAAGTCCGGCATTGTTGCCGGGAGAAACCGTTTCCGCGCTTGCGAGCTAATTCGATCTTGCTGTGATCGACTGTCGATAAGGGATGCCGGATTATCAATTCAATCGACCGGGTCTACGATGCTTTCATGGTTTGGGTCCACTCCCAACCACTCCACTTTTGTGCCACCGGCACACCAGACCCAGGAGCATTGCCATGCATATCCAGACGAACGGCCCGAGAATTCATGTCACAGTACAGGGCGACGGCGAGCCGGCGCTCGTGTTTCTGCATTACTGGGGCGGATCGTCCCGCACGTGGGATGGTGTCGTGGGGCAGCTAGCGGACCGCTACCGCACCGTCGCCATCGACCATCGCGGCTGGGGCGATTCGGAAGCGCCTGCGCAGGGCTACGCGATAGCGGACCTGGCCAACGACGCGCAAGACGTTGTCGAAGCACTCGATCTGCGGCGCTATGTGCTGGTCGGGCACTCAATGGGCGGCAAGGTTGCGCAACTGCTCGCGTCGCGCCGCCCGCGCGGGCTGGCGGGTGTCGTGCTCGTCGCGCCTTCGCCGCCGTCGCCGATGGCCCTGCCTGACGAGCAGCGCGCCGCGATGGTTTCGGCCTATGCGTCGCGCGAATCCGTGAGCCAGGTGCTCGATCACGCGCTCACTGCGAACCGGCTCGAACCCGCGCATCGCGAGCAGGCCATCGCCGACAGTCTGCGCGGCGCGCCGCAAGCGAAGACCGCGTGGCCCATCGCCGGCATGCTCGAAGACATCACGGGCGAAGTGGGGGCGATCGATGTGCCCGTCGTCGTGATTGCCGGCGAGTTCGATCAGGTCGACCGGGTCGAGACCTTGCGCAAGGAGTTGCTGCCGCGCATTGCCGGTGCGTGCCTGCACGTACTGCCTCGTGTCGGACATTTGTTGCCGCTGGAGGCGCCCGCCGCCCTCGCGGCGCTGATCCGGCAGTTCGCCGGCAAACTGGACGCAGACCGCGCGGCAAACGGACCCGGCACCCCCGAGCAGGTTCCGGTGGCCTTCGACGCCGCGTTCAACGCCGGCGATATTGACGGCATGCTTGCCGTGTTCAGCGAGAACGCGACAATGCGGATGGCCGATGGCAAAGGTGTGGCGAGCGGTCACGACGCGTTGCGTACGCAGTTCTCCGGACTCCTGAAGGCGGGGCCCCGCATTCACAACGAGGTACGGCGCTCGCTCGTCAGCGGTAACGTGGCGCTGGTCTTGATCGACTGGACCGTGACGGTGGCGTTGCCGAACGGGCGGGAGGCCCGCCAACGCGGCACGGCGACCCAGGTGATGGTACGCGGCGACGACGGCGTGTGGAAGCTGACCATTTCGAACCCGCCCGGCATCGCCGAAACGGCAGAAGAGGTTGTGGTCTAGCGCGACGGGCTGTGCGGGGCGAGGGGGTATGCGCGGGCGCGCTACCGGAAGGCCGGCGGGCCCGCCCACGGGGCAGGCCGCCGGCAAGACGCCGGCGCGTCTAGTCGTGCGCCATGGCGCGCTCGACGGTGAGGTGCGTCGACATCATGTTGACGTTGGCATTGTGCATGACCCACAGCGAAAGTCCGACGATCACTGCGATCAGAAACGTCGTACACACGAAGATGCCCGTGTTCGCGCGCTGGCTGCGCGCCGAGCCGATATGCAGAAAGTAGACGAGCTGCACCACGAGCTGCGCGATGCACAGCGCGACGATGGCCGCCAGCCCTGCACCGGGTGGCACGACGTGAAACATGACCACGCCGAACGAGGCGAGCGTGAGCAGCAGTGACAGGACGGCGCCCGCCATGTAGCCCTTGAGGCTGCCATGCGCCTGGCCGACCGGATGCGTGACGGGGGAGTGGCTCACAGCAGACCTCGCAGATAGACAAAAGTGAAAACGCAGATCCACACGAGATCCAGGAAGTGCCAGAAGAGGCTCAGGCAGGCGAGACGGCGGCGAATCGTGCCGGTCAGGCCGAACTTCAGGGTCTGGTGCATCATGAGGGCGATCCACAGCAGCCCCACCGTGACGTGCAGGCCGTGCGTGCCGACGAGCGTGAAATACGCCGAGAGATAGGCGCTCGTGCCGGGGCCGGCGTTTTCGGCCACGAGTTTCGCGAACTCGTTGACTTCCATGCCGATGAAGCCCGCGCCGAACACGAACGTCACCGCGAGCCACGCTATCACCGCCGCGCGCCGGTGCGCATGGAGGTTCAACATCGCCATGCCGAACGTGACGCTGCTGGCAAGCAGCAGCAGCGTTTCGCCGAGCACGTAGGACGGCTCGAACAGTTGCGTGGCGCCAGGACCGCCTGCTGTTGCGTTCGCGAGCACGCCGAAGGTGGCGAAGAGTGTCGCGAAGATGAGGCAGTCGCTCATCAGGTAGATCCAGAAGCCGAACGTGGTCTTCGTGGTGTCGTCGTGATCGTGGCCATGCGCATGGCCGGCGTGATGGATTGCAGCGTGCGCCATGAGTTACGCAGCCTCCCTGATTTCCAGTTGCGCGAGCTGTTCGAAGCGCGCGTTCTCGATGCGTGCGACCTCGGCGGCGGGGACCCAGTAGTCCGTGTCCTCGTCGTAGGTGCGCAGGATGAAGGTGACGATCATGCCGGCGAGGCCGATCGCCGCGAAGAGCCACATGTGCCACACGATCGCGAAGCCGAACAGCAGGCTGAACATGGCGATGATGAAGCCCGCGCCCGTGTTGCGCGGCATGTGGATGTCCTCGTAGACCAGCGCTTCGGCGTACGCGCGGCCCGCTTCCTTGTTGTCCCAGTGCTGCTCCATCGAAGTGATCTTCGGCAGCACGGCGAAGTTATAGAACGGCGCGGGCGAGGCGGTCGACCATTCGAGGCTGCGGCCGTTCCAGGGGTCGCCCGTGAGGTCGCGGTTGGCTTCGCGGTCGCGCACGCTCACCACGATCTGCACGATCATCGCGAGAATGCCGAGGCCGACGAAGACCGCGCCCACGAGCGCCACCACGAGCCACGGATGCCATGCCGCCACGTCATAGTGATTCATGCGACGCGTCATGCCCTCGAAGCCGAGGATATAGAGCGGTGTGAAGGCGAGCCAGTAGCCGATGAGCCAGCACCAGAACGAGACCTTGCCCCAGAACTCGTTGAGCGTGAAACCGAATACTTTCGGAAACCAGAAGCTGACGCCGGCGAGACAGCCGTACACCACGCCGCCGATGATCACGTTATGGAAGTGGGCAACGAGAAAGAGCGAATTGTGCAGCACGAAGTCCGCGCCCGGCACGGCCAGCAACACGCCGGTCATGCCGCCCACGGCGAACGTCACCATGAAGCCGATAGTCCAGAGCGTTGCGCTGTGATAGCGGATGCGACCGCGGTACATCGTGAAGAGCCAGTTGAAGAGCTTCACGCCGGTCGGGATCGAGATGATCGTGGTCATGATGCCGAAGAACGCATTGACGTTCGCGCCCGATCCCATCGTGAAGAAGTGGTGCAGCCACACGAAGAACGAGAGGATGCCGATCGAGGCCGTGGCGTACACCATCGACTTGTAGCCGAACAGCGGTTTGCCCGAAAACGTCGCGATGATTTCGGAGAACGCGCCGAACGCGGGCAGGATCAGGATGTACACCTCGGGATGGCCCCACACCCAGATCAGGTTGATGTACATCATCGCGTTGCCGCCCAGCTCGTTCGTGAAGAAATGCATGCCGAGATAGCGGTCCATCGTGAGCAGCGCGAGCGTGCCGGTCAGCACGGGGAACACGGCGACGATCAGGATGTTGGTGATGAGCGCGGTCCACACGAACACCGGCATCTTCATGAGATCCATGCCGGGCGCGCGCATGCGCAGGATCGTCACGATGAAGTTGATGCCCGAGAGCGTGGTGCCGAGGCCGGATAGCTGCAGCGACCATATGTAGTAGTCCACACCGACAGTCGGGCTATAGCCGAGCTCCGAGAGCGGCGGATAGGCGACCCAGCCCGTAGCCGCGAAATCGCCGACGAACATCGAGATCATCACCAGCACGGCGCCCACCACGGAGAGCCAGTAGGAGAGCGAGTTGACGAACGGATAGGCCACGTCGCGCGCGCCGATCTGCAGCGGCACGACCACGTTCATGAGCCCGAGAATGAGCGGCGTGGCCACGAAGAAGATCATGATGACGCCGTGCGCCGTGAAGATCTGGTCGTAGTGGTGCGGCGGCAGATAGCCGGCGGCGCCATTGTACGCAATGGCCTGCTGCACGCGCATCATGATCGCGTCGGCGAAGCCGCGCACCAGCATGACGATGGCGAGCACGATGTACATGGCGCCAATGCGCTTGTGGTCGACCGAAGTGATCCACTCGCGCCACAGATAACCCCATTTCCCGGCGAGCGTGATGGCGGCGAGCAGGGCGAGTCCGAGCACCGCCACGACGGCGCCGGTGCCCATGATGATGGGCTCGTGCCAGGGAACGGCATCGAGCGTGAGTTTTCCGAACATGATGTGATTACTCCGCTGCCAGGGTGGTGCCGCGGCTCAGGGTGGGAGGAGGCGCGGCGCTGCCGCAGATGGGGTTGCCGTAGACGTCGCGCATGTACTTGTTGACCGCGCCTTCGAACAGACCCGGCGCGACGCTCGAATAGAGCGTCACCGGGGCCTTCTCGCCGGGTTGCGCGAGTGTTTCGTAGGCCGAAAGGCTCAACGGCGCATTCGAGGCTTTCGCACGCGCGATCCACGCGTCGAAATCGGCGCGACTGGTGGCGATCGTGTTGAAGTGCATGTCGGAGAAGCCCGGGCCGCTGAACGCGGACGAGCGGCCCGCATACACGCCGGGCTGGTTCGCGATCAGGTGCAGGTGCGTTTCCATGCCCGACATGGCGTAGATCTGGCTGCCCAGTTGCGGGATGAAGAACGAGTTCATCAGCGATTCCGCGGTCAGCCGGAACGAGACGGGCGTATCGACGGGAATCGCGAGCTGGTTCACGGAGGCGACGCCGTAGTCCGGATAAATGAACAGCCACTTCCAGTTGAGCGCGACGACGTCGACGCGTATGGGCTTTTGCTGCGACTCGATCGGCCGGTACGGATCGAGCGTGTGCGTGGTGCGCCAGATCAGCCCGGCGAGCATCAGCACGATCACGCACGGAATCGACCAGACGACGATCTCGATCGCCGTGGAGTGCGCCCACTTCGGCGCGTAGGTCGCGCGCGTGTTCGACTCGCGATAGCGCCATGCGAACCATAGCGTGAGCACGATCACCGGGATCACGACCAGCAGCATGAGGCCGAGCGCGATCAGGATCAGGTTCTTTTCCTGCACGCCGATGTCGCCCTTGGGGTCGAACAGTACCGCCTGGCAGCCGCCGAGCAGCGTGAGTGCGCCGGTGGCCGCAAGCGTGGCGGCGGCGCGCAATCGCGGGCGGATAGAACGCCCCAGGCGGGGAGGAGGGGGTGGAGGTGCGCCGGCTTCGGCGGCCGGTCCTCTTCGAATGTCGGGATTGCGCATGTCGGGTTCCGTGGTTGGCGATCGCGCAAACCCATCCCTACGGGCCTGTGTAGTCTTGACGGGAGGTGCACAGGACGGCGCTTTCCGGTCAAAAGCCATACATGATCATATGTATGGATTTACGCGCTTCGTGTCCGCATGCTAGAGTAAGACATGATGCATACATGTGCGGCAAGATGACGCAAATCCGATGACGCGAAATCCTTCTTCCGGTGCTGCCAGAGACGCTTCGCCGTGGTCCGTGGCGCTTAAGACGGGCAGCGGTCCGCGCTACCTGCGGCTTGCCGACTTCATCGAGCGCGCGGTTGCCGAAGGCACGCTGGCGGCCGGCACGCGCATGCCGGCGCAGCGGGCGCTGGCGGCGCTGCTCGGCGTCGATCTCACGACCGTCACGCGCGGCTTCAACGAGGCGCGCCGGCGCGGGCTGATCGAGTCGCGCGGTCCGCTCGGCACCTTCGTTGCGCCCCCGCGTGCCGCGCAGTTGCAGCGCGTCGACCTGAGCATGAATATCCCGCCGGCGCCGCTCGGCATCGAGATGGCAGCGCTGCTGCGCGAAGGGCTCTCGCGGCTGCTGTTGCGCAGCGATGCCGATCTGCTCATGACCTACCACGTTGGCGGCGGGACCCTGCGCGATGGCGAAGCCGGCGCGCGCTGGCTCGAACCGGTGCTCGGCGCGGTCGCGCCGGCACAGGTAGCGGTTTGCCCCGGCGCGCAGGCGGCGCTGGCCGCGTTGATCCTCGCCTTCAGTGCGCCGGGCGAAGTCGTGCTGTGCGAGCCGCTGGTCTATCCCGGGCTTCCGCATGCGGCGGCGCAATTGGGCCGCCGCCTCGAAACCGTGGCCGCCGACGCCGACGGCATGCGGCCCGACGCGCTGGAGGCGGCCTGCCGGATGCACGGCGCCCGCCTCGTGTACCTCAATCCGACACTGCAGAATCCCACCGGCGCGACCATGCCCGAGGCGCGCCGCCGTGACATCCTGCGCGTGGCGGCGCGACAGGGTCTCCTGGTTGTCGAGGACGATCCGTACTGGCGTTTCGCGCCCGAGGCGCCGCCCCCGCTCGCGAGGCTCGCCCCTGCCCGGGTCTGCTATCTGTCTACGCTTTCGAAGGTACTGACGCCCGGCCTGCGCACCGCATTCCTCGTCTTGCCCGACGCCATGGCGCATGCGCGCTTTCTGGCGGCGCTGCGCTCGTTTTCGCTGATGGCGGCGCCGCTCACGTACGCGCTGGCCATCCAGTGGATCGACGACGGCACGGCTGCGCGAATTTTCGAGGGTGTGCGCGCCGAGGCGCACGAGCGTCAGCGCGTTGCCGTGCAGGCGCTTGGCGCGCCGGCGGGCGCGGGCATCCATCTCTGGTACGTTCTGCCGCGCCACTGGTCGGCGCGCGATCTGGCCGCGGCGGCCAGTACGGAAGGCCTGGCGGTCGCGCCTTCCACCGCGTTCGCGGCCGACGGGCGCCAGGACGTGACGAGTGCGATCCGCATCTCGCTGGGCGCAGCGGCGGACCGCGCCCACCTGCACTCGGCATTGCGGCGACTCTCCGCACTGCTCGCCAACGATCGTTTCGCGCAGACGCAGGTGATCGTGTAGCGTTCCGCAGGCCGCCGGATCGTCTGCATTCCTGATGGTTGTCCTGAGGCAGACGCAGCGCCGCGTGCGGCCATGCATCGATTGCCCGGCGGCTTAGGTCTTCGACTTGCCGCGCGAACCCCGCGGGCTGCTCCGGCGTCGTGATGCGCCGCGATCCCACGGCGGTTCGTCGCCGAACGTCGTCGCGAGAAAATCCAGGAAGCGGCGCACCTTGAGCGGCAGATGGCGCGCGCTCGGATAGACGGCCTGGATCGCAAGTTCCGCCGTGTCGTACTCCGGTAGTAGCTCGACTAGCCGACCAAGTGCGATCTGCTCACCGAAGACAAAGGTCGGCCCATAGGCGACGCCGGCTCCGGCAAGCGCCGCTGCGAGCAGCAGTTGGGTGTTGTTGGCCGCCAGCCGGCACGGGCCGTCTATGACGTGACGGCGGCCGTTTGCGTCGATGAGTGTCCAGTCGTCGTCGGAAACGGCTTCGCTGAACGTGAGCCGGGTGGCTTGCCGCAAATCGCGGGGATTGCGCGGCGCGCCGTGGCGCTTCAGATAGGCAGGGGACGCACAGACCGCCATGCGGCATGGCGCGAGCCGGCGCGCGACGAGCCCGGAGTCGGGCAGGCGGCCGATTCGTATGGCCACGTCCACGCCGGTTTCGAGCAGGTCGACGTAGCGGTCGTTCAGCGATATCTCGATGTTGACCTGGGGGTGCGCCTCCAGATACTGCGCGACGACCTCGCCAAGATGCATTGCCCCGAACGTGACCGGCGCGGCAATTCTCAGAACGCCATGGGCCGATCCGCTGGCATCCGTGACTTCGCGATTGGCTTCGTCATAAGCTTCGAGAATCCGCTGGCACCGCTCGTAATAGACCTCGCCGATATCGGTGAGGGTCAGGCGGCGCGTGGTGCGGTGGAGCAGCCTCGCATTCAGCCCGGTTTCGATCGCGCTGACGTATTTGCCGGCCATCGCAGCGGATAATCCATAGTGTCGTGCGGCTGCGGCAAAACTGCCGCTATTGACTGCGGCGACGAACACTCTAATGCCGGTCAGCCGGTCCATGAAATCCTCGATTCGAAGCGCCGATTATCAGGTGGGCAATGCGCTCGTCATTATTGACGAGCTACGCCAAGGTTAGCCAAAGCTTTAATTTCTGTTACAAAATAATCAGTTGGCTGGGCAATGAGGCCGAATGTATTCTTGCGACTTGAGATTTTCTTTTCGAATTGAATCTTTCGTGCGATGCGAAACGGCTCATCCGGAAATGATTCATTTTGACTAAGGCATCGTTCGCCGTATGCGCGCCGGTTATGCCTTTTATGGTTGACGTCAGAAGAGTTGAGGGGATTTTTATGATAATTCGCAGACCTATATTATTTTTCGCTTCTGTCGTGACGTTTGCCGTAGCGGGCGTCGCGTATGCGCAGGACCAGGATCAGACGCTAAAGCTCGCGAAGCTGGGCGTGCAGTTTGCCGCGAACAACGCTCGGGTGGCTGCGGAAGTCTGCGGCGTCGATGCATCGACCGTTTCGAACTACAAGGACGCCGCGAGCCGGAAATTCGTCCAGGATCCGGATTTCGCGAAAGACTGGGATGCGGGCTGGAAGAGCGCCGCGCAGACCGTCAATGGCCTGCGGCAGATGAAGGCGAGCAACCCGCAGGAATACGATCAGCAGAAAGGGGCGATCTGCAGCGATATGCAGCGAGAGATGAAGTCGTGAACGGCGGGGCGGGCTGATGCCGCGCCGCCGTTGCCCGATCAGAAGTCCGTCGTCATCGAGAAGAGCACGGTGCGCGGCGCGCCCTGCGTCAGATATCCGCCGATCGTTGAGGCCCAGTAGGCCTTGTTCGCCACGTTGAGCACGTTGGCGCGAAACGTGGTCGGCCTGCCGAACACGGTGGTTGCATAGCGCGCGCCGAGGTCGACCGTGTCCCACGCCTTGATCGACAGGGTGTTGGCCGCGTCCAGATACTGCGGGCCCGTATGCGTCCAGCGGGCGCTGAGCGTGAGGCCCTGGAGCCACGGCACGTCGTATTCGGCGCCCAGGTTCAGCAGGAACGAGGGCACGCCAACCGGACGGTTGCCGTTCGTCGCGCCGTTTTCCGTGTCGAGTTGCACGGCGTCGATATAGGTTGCGCCCGCAATCACGCGCACGCCCCTGAACGGCTCGCCGAACACGGACGCTTCGAGGCCGCGATGGCGCTCGGTGCCGTTCGCGGCAAAGTAGCCGTCACCGTTCGTGTAGGTCTGCGGCTTTTCGAGCTGGAACGCCGCGAACGAGGCGCCATAGCTGCCGGTGTCGTACTTGATGCCCACTTCGTACTGCTTCGTGCGCTCGGGCGCGAGCAGCGCGCCATAGTTTTTCGAGCCGAGCGGCGCCTGGTCGCCGGCTGCGAGCGATTCGGCGCGGTTCGCGTAGATCGATACGTTCTGCCAGGGTTTGACGACAAGACCGAACAGCGGTGTCGTGATCGCGTCGTTGTAGGCTTCGGTCTGCTCGAGCGTCGACGACGAATACGCGTTCGAGAGGATCTCCTGGTGGCGCACGCCTACCGTGAACAGCACGCGGTCGTTGAGGAAGCCGAGCGTATCGGAAGCGGCGACGCTGCGCATGAGCGTGAGCGCCGTGATGGGCGGGTTGCCGTCCATGCCCGCGGAGTAGACGGTGGCCGGATACGGAACCTGCACGGTGTTGTAGAGGCTCGCGGGGAACGAGCCGCTCAGCGTCCAACCCGACTGCGTTTCCACGCGCGTGATCGAGGCGCTCGCCGTGACGAAGTGGCTCACCGGGCCCGTGTCGAAGCGGCCGCGTACGCCGGCCTCGGCAGAGTCGGCGTCGTCCTTGCGCGGCACGCCCAGGCGCGAGCCCGTCGTGGTCGTCGGGTCGGTGTAGTACGGCGAGTAGTACTCGCCGTGTTCGTTAGTGTGGCGCGTGCCGCCCGTCACGTAGGCGGTCCAGCCCGGCAGGAAGTCGTACTCGGCCTTCAGGATGCCCACCGTGTCTTCGGCCGAGCTGTATTCCCAGGTCTGGCCGTAGTTGTAGCTGGCGGACGGCACGGAGGGAATCGTGTCGCCGCTCACGTAGACCACCGGGCGGCCGTCTGTGATGGTCTGGCGCTGGTAGAGGAAGTCGCCTTCGAGCCGCAGCTTGTCGCCGCGCCAGTCGAGCGTGACGGCCGTCTGGTCGCTGCGGCGGTGTTCGCCGTCGATGCTCGTTTCGCCGTCGTGGTTCGACTGGTTCACGCGAATGCCGAACTGGTCCTCGCTGCCGAAGCGGCGGCCAACGTCGATGTGCTCGCCGAATTCGCCCGAGCCGGTGCCTTCGAAGGTGACGCGGGTGAGCGGCTGATCGTCGGCGCGCTTGAGCTGGAGATTGACGCTGCCGCCGATCGCCGAGCCGTTCGGCGACGCGCCGTTCAGGAACGCGCTCGCGCCCTTGAAGACGTCCACGCGTTCGAGTGCGTCGGTCATCACGAGCTGGCGCGGCGTGATGCCGTAGAGGCCGTTGAGCGAAACGTCGTCGCTGTCCAGCTCGAAGCCGCGGATCACGTAGACCTGCTGGAAGTTGCCATAGCCGTAGGCCGAGCGCACGGCCGGATCGTTCGCGAGCACGTCCGCGACGGTGCGGGTCTGCTGGTCCTCCATGAGCTTCGACGTGTAGGTCGTCATGCTGAACGGCATGTCGATGTTCTTTTGCTGGCCGAGCACGCCGTAGTCGGCGCCGCGCGCTACCTGGCCGCCGGCATAGGTGGGCGCGAGATCGCCGGGAAGGGTGTCTTTCTGCGCCTGGATTTTCACGCTCGGCAAGGTGCCGTTCGTGTTCGCGTTCGTGCCCGCGTTGCTGCCGGTGGTGTCACCGTTAGCCGCCTGCGCGTGCGCGGCGGCGGGGCAACCGAATGCGATGGCAATGGCAGCCAGGATGGCGCAGCGGCTGGAGGAACGGGGGAGGGCAAGGGCAGGCGTGATCGGGCGGGCAACGGACATGGACAGGTGATGGGCGAGTGGTTAGCCGCCGCCCCGCGATGCCGGGAGATCCGGGCGGCGTGTTATTGGGCGGAGGCAGGCCGTTTCGCACCGGGCGCGTGGCTGACGCACGAGGGGTACGAAGCAGGCATGCAAACCGCATACACATGGCCGCAAATTGTATGGCAAATGATAATGATTTGCATTTAAAATATTGGCGTTGCCATGGGTATTCGGCGTTTACGCAACAGCGCGCACCACCGCGTTGCTGCCAGTCTGGTTGTGTGAACAACGAGAACGCGAGCTGGGCTACGCGCGCCGCCCTTCCACCACCCGCACGTCGGGGGCGAGGTTCGCCACCGTGAGCCGGACCGCATCGATCAGCGCGCGAGCGGCCGGCGAGGGCGCGCTTTCGGCCCGCAGCGTGAGGCCGATGTCGCGCCGCGTGTTGTGGAGCGGCAGATCGAGCGCCACGATCAGACCTGCCTGGCACTCGTAGTAGAGCTGCTGCGCGGAGAGCGCCGCCACCATGTCGGTGCCGAGCAGGAGGCCCCGGATGACGGCGAGATCGGCGCTTTCGACGGCCGGCGCCGGCGGTTTGAGCTTTAGCCGTCTGAACTGCGCCTCGAACAGCAGGCGCGCGGGCGAGTGGATGCGCGGAACGATCCATTGCGCGTTGCGCAGGTCGCCGATGTTGAGGTCTTTCTTGCACGCAAGCGGATGATCGCGCCGGGCGAACACCACCATGTCCTCCGACATCAGCCGCTCGTTCGCGAGACTGCTGGCGGCGTCGCTCTCGCGCAGCGCGCCGAGGATGAAGTCGATATCCCCCGCGCGCAGTCCGGCCACCAGCAGGTCCCACGCGCTTTCGTCCGTCACGACGCGCACGCCGGGATGGCGCGCGTTCAGCCGCGCGATCGCCGCGGGCAGGATCAGCGTGCGCCCGAGCGGCAGGGCGCCCACCGTCACCGCGCCCTGGATGTTGCCGTGCAGGGCGGCGATATCGTCGGGAACGTGGCGCAGCTCGTTCAGCGCGCGCCGCACATGCAGCAGGAAGGTTTCGCCTTCGGCCGTGAGCAGCACGCCGCGCGGGCCGCGATGAAAGAGCGTGACGTCCGAGCCGCTTTCGAGCACACGCATGGCGCTGCTCACGGCGGGCTGGCTGATGCCGAATGCGCCGGCCGTGCTCGGCATGTGACGGTGCCGCGCGAGCGCGACGAAGAGCTGCAGCCGCCGCGTATTGAGCAGCCAGGCGGGTAGCGCGCCTTCGGGCAGCGCGCGGCGCCGCGCCTGCCGCGAAGCGCACCAGTGCGCGAGTTCTTCGAGTTCGCCGAAAATGCGCGCGCAGCGTTCGAGCACCACGCGCCCGACCGCGGTGGGCAGCATGCCCGAGGGCTTGCGCTCGAAAAGCGGTTCGCCCAGCGCGGTCTCCAGTTCCTGCACGGAACGCGTCACGGCGGATTGCGCGCGATACAGGGCGGCGGCGGCGCGTGTGGCGCTGCCGGTGTCGGCCACGAGGCGAAAGGCGCGCAGTTGCGCGAGATTCAGGAGTTCGGGCTGGCTCACGTTCGAATCGATAGGGACGTCGGGTCGTGCATGCCGGGCGCGGCGTTCACGGGCATGATTGTGCGCGGCTTCCTCGATTGGCGTTCGGAATCCGGCTTTCGTCGCCGCGTCGCGCGCCGGCCCGCGTCGTTCGGGTTCGATGCCGCCACCGCTGCCGGTGGCCTCGCATCGTGTTGCCGGCTGGTCGAGGCGCCGCGAAGTCTCGCGCGAACACAGCGCAGCCGCAATAGCCGGGTTTGCGAGTTGATTCTTTAGCGATCTGTTTTATTTATGACCGAGCGCGCCGGCGCGCCGGATGCCCCACCGGGCGGGCACGGTTTCGCGATATCAAGATCCTTTGGGGCACGCGGGTCTCCGGTCGGCCGGACAGGGCGCGGCGATACAAAAATCTCCTGAAATAAGTAGTAAACATCCGGACCTAAAGGTTAACCCTTGCTTATCGCACGAACCGGTATTCGGTAATTTCCTCTCCCGATTGAGCGGCTGCCGCGCGCTGCAAGCATTCGGGCGGCCGCAATGGAATCTGGCGTTAGCGAGGGCATCGACATGGCAAGAATAGTGGGCGGCATCGGCACTTCGCACGTGCCGACGATCGGATTGGCCTATGACAAGGGCAAGCAGAACGAGCCCGCGTGGGCGCCGCTCTTCAAAGGGTACGAGCCGGTGGCCGAGTGGCTCGCGGCGCGCCAGCCCGACGCACTCGTGATGATCTACAACGATCACGCCAACAGCTTTTTCTTCGACTGCTATCCCACCTTCGCGCTGGGTGTTTCCGCGCAGCACGAGTTTGCCGACGAAGGCGCGGGCAAGCGGCCGCTGCCCGATATCGCGGGACATCCCGATCTCGCGATCCATATCGCCGAGCAACTCGTGAACGACGAGTTCGACCTCACGATCTTCCAGGACAAGCCGCTCGACCACGGCTGCAACTCGCCGCTTTCGCTCATGCTGCCGCACGCGGGCGGCTGGCCCGCGGCGCTCGTGCCGCTGGAGGTGAACGTGGTGCAGTATCCGCTGCCGACGGCGCGGCGCTGCTATCGGTTAGGCCAGGCGCTGCGCCGCGCGATCGAATCGTTCGATGCGGATCTCGACGTCGTCGTGGTCGGCACGGGCGGCCTCTCGCACCAGGTGCACGGCGAGCGCAGCGGCTTTAACAACACCGAGTGGGACATGGCGTTCCTCGACCTGATCGTGAACGACCCCGAGCGGCTTGCCGCCATGAAGCACGTGGACTATGTCCGTCTGGGCGGTGCGGAGAGCGTGGAGACGATCATGTGGCTCGCCATGCGCGGCGCCCTCGGGCCGACGATAAGCGAGGTACATCGCCACTACTATCTGGCGACGAGCACCGCGATGGCCGTGACAGTGTACGAAGAGGTGGCCGCAGGGGTAGCCGAAGGAGGGGCGCAATGAATCCGCAGCTCGTGGGCATCGAGGAACTGACGGGCACCTATCCGTTCGACATTCGCCAGAGCATGAAGGCGATGCGCCTGAACCGCTTCTTCTGGCAGATGCGCGAGCCGGCCGCGCGCGATCTGTGGCTCGCCGACCGCCAGGCGGCCTACGACGCGGCCGCGTTGACCGGGGAAGAGCGCGCGCTGGTGGACAACACCGACTGGCTCGGGCTCGTGCGCTACGGCGTGTGCTTCTTCGTGCTGGAGAAGTTCGCGCGCGTGGTGAAGATCACGAATCTCGGCATGTACGCGAGCATGCGCGGCGAAACGCTCGAAGCGTTTCTGAAGACGCGCCAGGTACCCGAGGCCGTCTGAGGGCCCTGGGGGCCGAGGGTCGCCGGACGAACGCGAAAACTTCCCCGTGCTAACGTTGCGGCTGGCCGCTTCGCCGTGTGTCCTTTGGGGACGGCGCGGCGTAGCGGGTCATGCAACGCAGTTCCGAATCAGGAGAGGGTCTCGTGGTCTACGAAATGGCGCACATCGTCGTGCAGCAGGGCAAGAACGCAGAATTCGAAGCGGGTGTGGCGCAAGCGCTTGCGCTCTTCCATCGCGCACGCGGCTGCCGCGGCGTCGAACTGCAACGTTCGATCGAAGAGCCGAACCAGTATGTCCTCGTCGTGCAGTGGGATACGGTCGAGGATCACATGGTGCACTTTCGCGAGTCCGCGGACTTCCAGGTGTGGCGCCAGCTCGTTGGCCCGTACTTCGAGAAGCCGCCGGTGGTGGGGCACACCCAGGTTGTCGTGAAGTAAGGGCGCCTCGCCTGCGTCATGCACGCCGCAGGCGAGGCCCGTCCCGGCTTATTGCGGCGGCAGATAACGCAGCGGATCGACAGGCTTGCCGTCGCGCCGCAGTTCGAAGTGCAGCATCACATGATCCGAATCGGTGCTGCCCATGTCGGCGATCACCTGGCCCTTGCTCACGGTGTCGCCTTCCTTCACCTTGAGGTCGCGGTTGTGCGCGTAGGCCGTGAGGTAGGTCGCGTTGCTCTTCACGATCACGAGGTTGCCATAGCCGCGCAGCCCATTGCCCGCATATACCACGCGCCCGCCGGTTGCCGCCCGCACGGGCTCGCCGGCGGTACCGCCGATGTCGATGCCCTTGTTGGTCGAATCGTTGAAGCGGCCGATCAGCGGCCCGCGCGCGGGCCAGGCGAGCGCGAGGCTGCCGGCGTCGGGCGCTGGCGCGCTGTCGCCAGCCGCGGCGGCGACGGTGGGGGCCGCCGCGGGCGCTGCGGCGGGGTTGGAGGGTACTGGCGCGGCCGGCACAGGCGCGGAGGCCATCGCACCGCCCTCGTCCGGCGGCACCACGCGCAGCACCTGGTCCACTTCGATATGGTTCGGATCGGTGAGGTTGTTCCACGCAATCAGATCGCGGCCGCTGCGGCCGTTCGACCGCGCGATGGAATACAGCGTGTCGCCGGGGCGCACGCGGTAGTAGCCGGGCGGCGGCGGGCCGAGCGGGACCGGTGCGGCGGCGCCAGGCGCGAGCTGGCCCGGGGCCGGCACGGCAGCTTGCGCGTTGGGGTTCGTGCCGGTGGTCATGTCGACGACAGGCGCCGGGTCGAGCCGCGTGGCGCACGCCGACAGCAGGCAGAGCGCGGCGGCGCAGATGCCGCGTTGGGTCATGGTCGTTCGGAGGCCCGGAAGATTTGCTCGCATCGCTTGATACCTGGTTCTTTCAGTTGCTTGACGCCCCGGGCGCACCATGCGGCGCGTCCGCGTTCTGGACTGTCAACGATTGGCCGGGGGCGATGGTTGACCGCGCGGATGCGTCGGTCTTCGCCGCCGTGGCGGCATGCATGATAGCCCGAGAAGCCGGGTCTCAGGCAGACGAGGCAGACGCGGCGGCCTGTCTCCTTGCGCGCGGTGCGGGCCGGCGGCTCAGGCGCGGATCATGAAACCTTCCACGTAGGCGCGGGGATCGGCGGCGTCCCAGCGATGCCCGTCGATCAACACCGGTGGCGCATTTTCCTCCGGCAGCCGCTCCACAAGGCCTTGTGCGGCCTCGCGAAAGCGTTCGGTCTGATTCAGCGCCTGCGCGATCTCGCGATAGTCGCCGCGCCGCGCGAGCATGCCCCAGCGTTCGAACTGCGTGAGGAACCACACGCCCTCCGAAGCGTGCGGGGTGTTCACGACACCACCATCGAAGAAGCGCACCGGCGGCACGCCGTGCGTGTCCGCGCTGTCCAGCCGCGAGGCGATCAGCGCGGCGTCGACGCCGACGAATTCCGGCCGCGCGAGCCACTGCGCGATTTCGCGCCGGTGCCCCGCGCCGTCGAGCCAGCGGCACGCCTCCAGCATCGTGCGCACGAGCGCCCGGGCGGTACGCGGGTACGCCCGCACGAAATCGCGCCGGCAGGTCAGCACCTTCTCCGGATGATCCGGCCAGATCTCGCCGCTATATGCAACGGTGCGGCCCACGCCGCGCTGCTGCGCGAGCGCGTTCCAGGGCTCGCCGACGCACAGGCCGTCGAGCCGTTCCTCGGCGAGCGCCGCGACCATCTGCGGCGGCGCGATCGCGACGCTTTGCACGTCGCGCAGCGGATGCACGCCCTGCGCGGCAAGCCAGTAGTAAAGCCACATCGCATGCGTGCCGGTAGGAAAGGTGTGCGCGAACACAGGCTTTCTGCCGAGCGCGGCGAGCGCGCGCGGCAGCGTGCCGTGTGCGTCGAGCGCATCGGCGAGGCGGTTCGAAAGCGTGATGGCCTGGCCGTTGCGCGCGAGAACCATGAGCAGCGCCATCTCGGTCTGCGGCCCGCCAAGGCCGAGCTGCACGCCGTAGACGAGCCCGTAGAGCGCATGGGCGGCGTCGAGCTCGCCGGCGAGCAGCTTGTCGCGCAGCGCGGCCCACGAAGGCTGGCGCGAGAGCTCCAGCGTGAGGCCGTGCGCGTGGCCGAATTCGAGCAGCTTGGCGGCGACGAGCGGCGCCGCGTCGGAGAGCGGCACGAAGCCGATCTTGAGATGCGTCTTCTCGGGAGCGCCGTCCAGGTCGGCGGAAGGGGAGAGCGTAGTCGGATTCATGGGCATCGCCTCATTCTTTCGCGCCGGCCGCCTCGACGATCTGGCGTGCGGCCTCGGCGAGCTTCACGCTCTGGTTCATGGCGCGTTTGCGCAGCGCGGCGTAGGCGGCCGGCTCGCTCAGCTTTTGCTGCTCCATCAGGACGCGCTTCGCGCGGTCGATCAGCTTGCGCTCGGCGAGTTCGGTCTCGGCCTGCGTCAGGCGCTCGCGCAATTCCGCTTCCTGGGCGAAGCGCGCGAGCGCCACTTCGAGTATGGGGGCGAGCCGTTCGCTCGCGAGCCCTTCGACGAGATAGGCCGTCACGCCCGCCTGCACGGCGGCGCGGATGAGCCGCTGGTTCGCGTCGTTGCTGAACATCAGCACGGGGCGCGGCGCGGTGGCATTCATCACGGCGAGTTGTTCGAGCGTGTCGCGCGAGGGCGACTCGGTATCGACGATGATGACGTCGGGGTGCGCGCGCTCGACCACGCGGTGCAGGTCTTGCGGCGTGGCCGGATCGGGCAGCATGGCGTAGCCGAGCCGCGCGAGGGCGTCGCGCAGATCGCCGATGGGCTTCTCGGTGTCGGTGACGAGCAGGACGCGCAGCATGCGAGCTAAAAAGCAAACCTCGTGCCAGCTTGCGGCGCGTCCTCCCGCGATGCCTTGCAGGAGGGCTCGCGGGCCGGCTGGTGCACCGCAGCAGTGCGAGGTGCGCGAGGCCGCACTCAACTGGCGCAGCGGGCGCACGCCAGGGCGGCGCGACGAAACCCCGCGACGCCCCCGCCCGCCGCGCCTCGGGCGGGTTCCCGCGGGTTCCTATAGCTGGTTCGGCACCCAGCGCCGGTGCTTGACGTCGTACTGCCAGTGATCGAACAACTGCGATCCCTTGGTGCGCGGCTCCTGCGGACGCGGCACCAGGTAGTACCGCCCGGTGACGAGCGTCTTCGTCACGTCCATGCGCAGGAAGCCGTGGTGGTCGTCGGAGTAGGTTTCGAGCGTGACGGTTTCGCCGTCGCCCGCGTCGAAGTTCACGGGCGCGACCATCTTCTCGCCATCCACCTTCATGATCGAGTGCAGGTTGTGATAGCCGCCCGCGCCCGTTACGAGCTGCGGAATGAGGCCGGCGTCGGGGTGCATGCTCGAAATGCGCTGATAGTTGTGGACATGGCCCGTGAAGATCATGTCGGGATAGCGGCCGGCGCTCTTGCTCGCATCCTGCAGCACCTTGCGCATGCGCGAGCTGCCGGAATGGTAGTCGTCGGCGGAGTAGAGCGGATGATGAAGCGCCACGAAGAGCGGCAGGTCCCTGGGCAGCGTGCGCAGCTCTTCCACGAGCCAGTCGGTTTGCGGTTCGACGATCTCGCCGCCCTCGGGCACGTTGCTGTAGAGGCCGACGATCGAGCACAGCGGCGTGAGCAGCGTCCAGTAGCAGTTCGGCTGGATCATCGCCGTGCGGAACGAGCCCATCGACTCCGGCGTTTTCGTGCCGGGCTTGCTCGCGCAGAAGTTGCGCATGAAGCCGTCCAGCGTCTGGTCGGTCGCCAGGTTCTCGCCGTCATGGTTGCCCGGCACGGCGAATACGGGACGATGGTACAGCTCGTAGGGCTCGTAGAACTGCGCGTAGTACTGGCTGATCTGCCCGTTGAAATAGACGCAGTCGCCGGTGATGTAGAGAAAGTCGGGCAGCGAGCCGTCCTTCGTCGCCTTCGTGAGATCGGTTTCCATGCCCGCGGCTACGAGTTCCTGCGGGACCGCATAGCCAATGCCGCCCATGTCGCCGTTCAGGTGGAACACGAGACGCTGGCGTTTCACGATGGCGTCGTAGTCGGCCTTGCTGATGATGTCCTTCAGGTCGAGCCGGAACGGCGCCTTGCCGGTTGGTGGAGGGAGGTCGCGGAAGTGCGTGTCGCGCGGCGGATCGCGGTGGATGGCGTAGCCGGTATGCGACGGTCTCATGCGGCCGAAGATATGGCCGTGCGAACCCTTGGAAACGGTCATGGGGGTCTGCTCCTTGTGTGCCTTGCTGCCTCGTGGGGAAAGAATGGCTTGGGGCGCAGCCGGGGCCGCTGCACGGCTCCGGCGCGTGCAGCGTTAGTTTGGTTTCCTCGGACTAAAGTTTCGTGTCAGTTCTGTTACGGCGGTCGGGGCGCCATGACGGCGCCTTGGGGCCTGCGATCCGGCCAGCGACTACGTGGCCCGGTCGATGCGCGCGTCAGTTGCGGCCGGCCATCACGCCGCCGTCCACGTCCCAGATCGCGCCGGTGACCCAGCCTGCCTTCTCCGAGAGCAGGAACGCGATGACTTCGGCAACGTCTTGCGGGGTGCCCACGCGGCCGATCGGGTGGAAGCTGTTGAAGCCCTGCAGCGTGTCGTGCACTTCGGCTTTCGGGATGAAGCCCTCGTAGATCGGGGTTTGCACCACGGCGGGCGAGACGGCATTGACGCGGATATGCTTCGGCGCCAGTTCCATGGCCAGGTGCTGGGTCAACGAATGCAGACCGGCCTTGGCCATCGAGTAGGCCGAGGACGGCGTGGCGGCGATGGCCTGTTTCGCCCACATCGAACCGACATTGACGATCGCACCTGGCTGGTTCTTCGCGACCAGGTTCGCGGCGACTTTCTGCGTGATGAAGAAGGTTGCCTTGTTCAGCTTCATGTACGGGTCATAGTCGGCCTCGCGATGTTCGAGGAACGGCTTGGGAAAGAACACGCCGGCCGCGTTGACGAGCAGGTCGATATCCGGGTGTTGCCCGTCGATCGCCTCGAGCAGCGCGGCCAGCCCTTCATCCGTGGCCAGGTCCGCGCTCAGCGCGGTGACCTGGCCGAGCGCGGAGAGCGCCTCGCGCGCTTCCTCGGTCTTTTCCGGGCGGTTACCCACGATCACCGCGCTGCCGCCTTCGGCGAGAACCAACCGGGCCGTCTGCAGGCCCATTCCGCTCGTGCCGCCGACAACCAGCAGCTTCTTGCCCTTGAACTCATTGCTCATTTCGATCTCTCTTTCTGTCTGGTGGAAGAAAGCCGGGAACGAGCGTTGGCTGCTTTCAGGAAGAAAATCTATTCATTCCGTCAGCGACTCGCGGACTCCCGGCGCCAGTCGGCGGCATCTGCCTTCGCACCTGGCTTGAAAGATATTTTTCGCCGATTTCCTCGTATGGACAAACGAGATAAAATGTCTTTCATTGAAAGAAAAACTTTATTGCCACGGCGTGCTTGTTCAGGCGCCTGAAGAACCGGGACTACCAATGCCGCTGGACAGAGGCGAGGAGGCTGAGATGCAGCAGCGCCCCCACGTTGACGAGCGTATCGGCCCGGCCGGTGGCTTGCACGCCGCGAGCCGGCCGTGACGCACGCTGATTCGGCGCAATCTCTGCCGGACATCCTCGCGCCGGGCTTGTCGATCGTATTTTGCGGAATCAATCCGGGCCTGCGCGCGGCAGCTACAGGCCATCATTTTGCCGGCAGGGGCAACCGCTTCTGGCGGGTGCTCCATCTTGCCGGATTGACGCCCGGGTTATTGGCTCCCGAGAACGACCGCCTGCTATTGCAATACGGCTATGGTTTGACCACGGCGGTTTCGCGACCCACCGCGCGCGCCCACGAGCTGTCGCGATCGGAGATCGAAGCCGCGGCGCTGCAGTTCGAATCGAAGATTCGACGATACGCGCCGGGCGTGATCGCGTTTCTCGGCAAGGCGGTGATTTCCGCGATGACTGGCGTGCGCGATATCGAATGGGGTCCGCAAGCCGCCCGATTCGGCGGCGCGCATGCCTGGGTCCTGCCCAACCCGAGCGGCCTGAACCGGGCATTCAGTCTCGACGCGCTGGCTGCGGCTTATCGCGAACTTCATATCGCAGTCGCGTCCTCGAGCCCCGCTGGCGGAGGGCGTGCGGCTGCGTCGCCTGTACGGCATGCTCGATCGCCGTGAAGTGCCTCAGTACTTCGAGGAAGTGAAGCCAGCCGCCTGAAGCGGAACCGGCAGGATGACTAATCAAGAGAAGTCGGGTAGCATCGGCTGCGCCGCATCTTGCCCCTGCGCTAGAGTCGGGACTGCCACCAAAACAGCGGTGGCTCAGGCTTGGTCGCCTGAAAACGCAACACCCCGCCTGCCCCCCCAGGGGCAGGCGGCTGCCTTTGTTCGTCCATTGTTTTCTGTCTACGGGCGGGCCTGGCAGGGAGGCTTCGTGCCTGCCGGTTTGGTGTTGCGCCGGTCGACCAACCCTGTCATGTGCCCGCTCGCCCCTCTGCACCGGGCGGGCCGTTTCCACTCACAGGAACGGACGCGATGCACGACAGACCTCTTTCCGTTTTCCCCAGCGGCTATACGACCGACGACCTGATCAATGAACTGGTCGCGCAATCCGCCCACATCTATTCCCTGAAAGCCCGGGTTCGCGAGCTGGAGCAGGTCATTCGGACCCTGTCTACGCTCCACGCAGGCCGGCCCAAATCCGCTCGCCGGAATTTCGGTGCCCTGCTGACCGGCCGCAAGCACTGACGCGCCGGCCAGTATGGCGTATCTCAAGCGCTTGCCGGTTGTCTTTGCCTGACGACGATGCCCTCTTCGCGCAAGAGCATACGCAGACGGTCGAGTCCGGTTTTGACAGCAAGACGCATAAAAGATTAACGAAGCGTGGTTTCGACGCCGAAACCTGGCAATGCTTGACAACTGTTAAACAGGGATTGAGTGAAGCTCTTCCCATGCCCGTGCGCGCAGATAGCGCGCTTTCAGGTGCGATGCCGCGTCTGGTGTCGTGTGACGTAACTGGGAAACATCCTGCAAACCGGCAGGGCTTCATCCAGCATCACAGGTACAAGAAAAAATGAACCATCGTTGTTACCGGCTTGTGTTCAGCAGGCTTCGGGGAATGCTTGTCGCCGTTTCGGAAACGGCCATCGCGCAGGGCAAGTCAGGCCAGGGCGAAACCGGCCCATCGGTCGCACGCCGGTCCTTCACGCTGTTCGCCATGCGTCATGTGGCTTTTGCTGCGCTCGCGGTCTTTGGCCTCGCACCCTTGATGGCCGGGGCGCAGATCGTGCCATCCGGTGTGCATGCGCCGAACGTGATCAATACGGCTAACGGTCTGCCGCAGGTGAACGTGCAGAAGCCCTCGGGGGCGGGCGTCTCGCTCAATAGCTACTCGCAGTTCGACGTCGGATCGGGTGGCGCGATTTTGAACAATTCGCCCACGAACACGAACACGCAGCTCGCCGGGCAGATATCGGGCAATCCGAACCTCTCGCCCGGCCAGTCCGCGAAGATTATCGTCAACCAGGTCAACAGCAGCAACCCTTCGCGGCTGGCCGGCTACGTGGAGGTGGCCGGGCAGAAAGCCGATGTGGTGATCGCGAACAGTTCGGGCCTGGTGGTGGACGGCGGGGGTTTTATCAATACGGCCCGCGGAATTTTAACGACGGGCAATCCGCTCATCGACGGCAGCGGCAACCTGAGCGGTTTCAGCGTCACCCAGGGCACCATCACGGTCCAGGGCGCGGGCCTGAACGCCTCGAATATCGACGAGGTAGACCTGCTGGCGCGTGCCGTGCAGGCCAATGCGGCGGTCTACGCCAACCGGCTGAACGTCACCACGGGCGCCAACAGCATCGACTATGCGAGCCTGACGCCGACACCCATTGCGGGCAGCGGCCCCGCGCCCGGCGTGTCCATCGACGTGTCGCAGCTCGGCGGCATGTATGCGGGTAGCATAACTCTGGTCGGCACGGAGAATGGTGTCGGGGTAGCGAATGCCGGCACGATTGCGGCGCAGGCGGGAGACCTCACGCTCACGAGCGCGGGGCAGCTCGTACAGTCGGGCCGCATGAACGCGAGCGGCAACACCACCCTCAGCGCCGCCAGCATCCAGAACACCGGCACGGTCTACGCGCAGCAGAATACCATCCTCAATACGCCCGGTGCGCTCGTGAACAGCGGGACCCTTGCGGCACAACAAAACACGTCGGTCAACGCGGGCAGTGTCGCCTCGACGGGCGTGTTCGGCGCGGGCATCAACAGCGACGGCACGACCGGTCCGAGCGGCAACCTGAGCATATCGGCGGCGGGTCTGCTGTCGGCGAACGGCCAGACCGTTGCCGCTGGCTCGGTGACGCTCTACGGCGTCGCGCTCGACCTCTCGAATGCGAATATCGGCGCCGGCACGGCGCTGGCTCTCACGGCCACCGGCGGCAACCTGAGTCTGGTCAATGCGACCACGGGCGCGGGCACGTCGATCACAGCGAACGCGGCCGGCACGTTCGACAACAGCGGCGCGAAACTGTCGAGCGGCACGTCCACGCAGATTACGGCGGGCGCGGTCACGAACGCGGGCGGCCAGACGACGGCCGGCACGACGCTCGGCATCGCGACGGGTGGCGCGTTCGACAATACCGGGGGGATCGCCCAGGCCCAGGGCCAGGAATCCATCAGCGCCGGTTCGATACAGAACACGGCCGGCAAGATCCTTTCGTTGAACGGCGACGGTCTGACGCTCAGCGCGACGGGGCAACTGCTCAATGGCGCGGGCGGCGACATTGGCGGCAACGGCGCGGTGTCGCTGCAGGGTGGCACCGTGGTCAACCAGGGCGATGTTACCGCGCAGACGAATCTGCAGGTCTCGGCGCAATCCGTCGATAATTCCGGTGGTTCGCTTGAGGCGGGACAGGACGCGACCCTCAACGCCGGTTCGCAGTTCAAGAACGTCAGCGGGACCGTGTCGGCCCAGGCGGCGACGATCAGCGCGACAACTCTCGACAACAGCGCAGGCAGCACGCAGGCCGCGCAACTGACGCTGGACGCGACGAACTTCGTCAATCACGCGGGCACGCTCACGCAGACGGGAACCGGCCCGATGGCGGTTAACGTGAGCGGCCTGTTCGACAATTCCGCAGGCGGCACGTTCCAGACCAACAGCACGAACCTGACGCTGTCGCCCGCTGCCATCGACAACGACGGCGGCTCGATCCTGCATGCGGGCACCGGCACCCTCGCGCTCGATCCCGGCAACGGTTCGGGGTCGATCTCGGACGTGGGTGGCCAGGTCACGAGCAACGGGCAGGTCGTGGCGACTGCCGGGTCACTCAACAATACCTCGGGCGATGTCGGGGGCAAGGCGGGACTCACGGCGAACGTGAGCGGCGAAGCGAACAACACGGACGGCAAATTGCTGTCGGGCGCGGGGCTGGGTCTCGCGAGCGGCACCTTCGTCAACGATGGCGGGACCACGAGCGCGAACACCAGCGCCACCATCACGACCGGCTCCCTGTCGAACCGCAACGGCGGCAGCCTCCAGGCCCCGGACCTCACGCTGGACGTGAGCGGCACGGCCGACAACAGCGGCGGCAGTGTGGCCGCGAACCAGCTCCAGGTGTCTGCGACCAACCTTATCAACGAGGGCGGGACGGTCACGCAATACGGAACCGGCCCGATGGCGGTCAACGTGAGCGGCCTGTTCGACAATTCCGCAGGCGGCACGTTCCAGACCAACAGCACGAATTTCACGCTTGCCCCCGCCACGCTCGACAACGACGGCGGCTCGATCCTGGATGCGGGCGCGGGCGTTTTCACGCTCACGCCAGGTAACGGCGCGGGGGCGTTCTCGAATGTGGGCGGCAAGCTTATCAGCGCGGGCACCATCAACGCGCAGATGGGCAGCTTCAACAACGGCAGCGGCACGTTCGCTGCGCAGCAGGGCATGACGGTCGCCGTCCTGAACGGGATCAACAACACCGCCGGCCTGATGCGCTCGTTCGGCTCGCTCGCGCTCACGAGCGGCGGTGCGCTCACCAACGCAGGGGGCAGTGTCCAGGCGGGTACGGGCGGAGCAAACGACAGCTCGACGCTCTCGGTACAGGCCGCGTCCATCGACAACACCCAGGGCGTCGTGAGCAACCTGGGTACCGGTAATACGTCGGTACAGGGCGGCAGCCAGATCGTGAACGCCGATGGCGTCATGACCGGCAACGGCGCGGTGTCGCTCGCCGCATCGTCCATCTCGAACACCCAGGGCGGCCAGGTGAGCGGCGCGAGCCTCGGGGTGCAGGCGGGCGACATCGACAACACCGGCAGCCAGATGGGCACCCTGCCGGGCTCGCAGGGCGATGCGGACATCACGGCAACCGGCACGATCACGAACACGAACGGCCAGATGGGAGCCACGCACGACCTGACCCTGTCGGCCACTACGCTGCTGGGCGGCGGTGTCTATTCCGCCGGCAACGACGTGTCGGTGAACCTGCAGGGCGACTTCACGACGACGCCCGACCAGCAGTTCGACGCCGGCCACAACCTCACCTTCACGCTGCCGGGCACCTTCACCAATGCCGCCATCGTGGAGGCCGCGAACGACCTGGGCGTGAACGCGGGCGATATCGTCAACAGCGGCGCCATGATGGCCGGCGGCACGCTCACGACGCACTCGGCTACCCTCACGAACACGGGCGCGATGGTCGGCGGCAGCGTTTCGCTCAGCGCGACCAGCAGTTTGCAGAATCTCGGACCGTCCGCGCTGATCGGCGCGTCGGATAGCAGCGGCACGCTCGAGCTGCTCGCGCCCGACATCGAGAACGTCGACAACGTCACGGCGACCGACACACAGGCGACCACTGCGATCTTTGGACTCGGCAGTGTCGTGCTGGCGGGTGGGAAAAATGCCGATGGCAGTTACACCAATGCGAACCTGATCGACAACGTCTCGGCGCTGATCCAGTCCTCGGCCGACATGGCGCTGTACGCGAACCAGGTCACGAACACACGGCGCGTGATGACGACCTCGGGCTCCTACAGCGTGCCGCTCGATGCCGGTTCGTCGATCATCCAGCAGCTCGGCATCAGCCTCTCCGGGTGTACCGCCACCTACATGGCCGCGTGCGGTCCCGGCAATCCGCAGGTGATGGGTTCCACGGGCGACCCGTCGATGATCGGCGGCGTGCCCACCGATCCGCCGCATGGCGGCCAGTGGAACAGCACGTACCAGTACACGACCTATACGGGCGTGGCGCTCGCGAACCTGATCACGGCGATCAGCCCGCAGGCACAGATCATCTCCGGCGGCAACCTCAATGCGTCGTCGGTGGGGCTGTTCCAGAACTACTGGAGCGCGGTCGCGGCGGTTGGCAACATCGCCATGCCGGCCACGCTCGACCAGAACTCGTGGCAGGGCCAGCTCGCGCCCGGTGTGCAGGTCACGTATTCGGGCTACTACCACTACGACAACTACGACAACACCGAATACAACTGGCAGTTGCCGTTCGGCAACCCCAATCCCCTGTTTCCGACCAACCACCCGGGCGGCTACACCCAGGCGGCGCCAGCCGATATCCGCACCTACGCCCTGCCGTCCTACGAATCGACGTTCGTCGCGGGCGGCACGATCAGCGGAACAGGCATCAACATCGACAACACGGCAGGCGATGCGGGGTTGCCGTCGATGAATCTCGCACCGGGTACGTCGCTGGCCGTCGGGATCGGGACGCTCAGCGGCTCGGCGGGCGGCGCGAGCGCCGGCACCGGTCCCATCAAGGGCGGCGGGGGCACGGTCGATCCGGCCATCGCGAGCGCCACCGCGCAGAACGTGCTGGACAATCTGACCATTCCGCAGGGTGGTCTCTTCCATCTGGATACCACGCCGGGTGCGGACTACCTGATCGAGACCAATCCGGCCTTCACGAGCACGAATTCCTTCCTCTCCAGCGATTACTACCTGAACCTGCTGGGATACAACCCGCAGACCACCGAAAAGCGCCTGGGCGACGGCCTCTACGAGCAGCAGCTCGTGCAGAACCAGATCACGTCGCTCACCGGCAAGGCGGTACTCGGCCCCTACACGAACACACAGTCGATGTACGAGGCGCTGATGGCCTCGGGCGCGTCGCTTGCGCAGTCGCTCGACCTGCCGCTCGGCATGGGCCTGTCGGCCGCCCAGGTGGCCGCGCTCACGTCCAACGTCGTCATCATGCAGACGGAGGTGGTGGACGGACAATCCGTGCTCGTGCCGGTCGTCTATCTCGCGCAGGCCAGCCAGCAGAACATGAACGGGCCGCTCATTGCTGCGACCAACATCGACCTGCAGAACGCGCAGACCTTCAACAATAGCGGCACGGTGGAGGCTGGCAACTCGCTGTCGATCAGCGGCCAGCAGATCAACGACGCGTTCGGCGCGCTGAAAAGCGGCGGGCTGATGGACCTGAACACGACGGGCGACATCAACTTCACCTCGGCGAACGTGAGTGCGGGAAGTCTGGCCTTGAACACGGGCGGCAACCTGATCCTGAACACGGCGACGAACACGCTGAACCAGGTCAGCGCCACGGGCGCGACGCGCGTGAACACGACGCTCGGCCCCATCGCGAACCTGGACGTGGCGGGCAACGCCTCGATCGTCACGGGCGGCAACTTCGAGCAGAACGGCAGCAACCTGGACGTCGGCGGCAATCTCGGCATGGCCGTGGGCGGCAACTGGGATATCGGCACGGTGCAGACCGGTGAGCACAAGGTAGTCGAGCGCGCGAACGGCGTGTCGGATACCAATATCAACAGCGCGACGGGCAGTACCGTGAACGTGGGCGGCGTGTCGGAAGTCGGCGTCGGCAACAACCTGACGGCAACGGGCGCAAACATCAACCTGGGCGGTGGCGGCATTCTCGCGGCAAAGGGTGACGCGACGTTCCAGGCGGCCACGACCACGTCGACGGTCGACAGCAACGACTCGGGCAGCGATTCCCACGGCAGCTACGCACAGACCTCGCACGTTTCCAGCCAGACGCTGACGGGCACGACGCTCAACTCGGGGAACAGCCTCACGGTTGCCTCGGGCAACAATATCAACGTGACGGGCAGCACGATCAACCTCGCCCAGGGTACGGCGACGCTTGCGGCGACCAACGACGTGAACATCGGCGCGGCCACCGCGACGCAGGTCGACAACTCGCAGGAGCAGCACAGCCACAGCAACCTGGTGAGCGGCATGCAGGAGGCCAGCTCGCGCGATACGACCATTACACAGTCCCAGGGTAGCACGGTCTCGGCGGATGCCGTGTCGATCAGCAGCGGTCACGATATCAACGTGACGGGCAGCACGGTTGTCGGGACCAACGATGTGGATCTCAGTGCGAAGAACGATGTCAACATCACCACGTCGCAGGACACGATGCAGTCCTCGGGCAGCCAGCAGGAGAAGCACACAGGCCTCGGCACGAGCGGGCTGTCGGTGACGGTCGGCACGAACAAGCTCGCCACGACCGACCAGGAGTCGAGCGTGACGAACAATGCGAGCATGGTCGGCTCGCTGGATGGCAGTGTCTCGGTCAACGCGGGCAACAACCTGACCGTAACGGGCAGCGACCTGATTGCCGCGAAGAACATCACGGGCACGGCGGCGAACGTCACCATCAACTCGGCGACCAATACGAGCAACACGAGCCAGACGCAGCAGACGAGCAGCAGCGGCCTGAGCATCGGCCTGGGTGGCAGCATCGGGGATGCGATCAACGGCGCGTACCAGCAGGGCCAGGCGCTCGCGAGCGGCAACAGCAATGGACGTGCCGACGCCTTGCATGCGATTGCGGCGGTGGGCGATGCGGCGCTGGCGGGCTACGGCGCGTACCAGATGGCGACAACCGGAGTCTCCCAGGCGGCGGGCGCACCGAGCATCGGCGTGCAGGTCAGTGTCGGGTCGAGCCACAGCCAGAGCCAGTCGTCGGAGGACCAGACGACGCAGGTGGGTTCGAACGTGCAGGCGGGCGGCACGACCACCTTCGTCGCGACGGGCAACGGCACGGCGGGTAGCGGTAATGTGACGATTGCCGGTTCGAACGTGAGTGCCAGCGATGTCGTGCTGGCCGCGGCGAACCAGGTCAACATCGTGAATACGACGAACACCGATTCGACGCGCAGCTCGAATTCGTCGTCCGGGGCGAGCGTGGGCGTGTCCCTCACCACGAACGGCTTCGGGGTCTCGGCCTCGATGCAGAACGCGCACGGTGACGCGAACAGCGATGCGGCGACGCAGAATGCCTCGCACGTTACAGGCACGAACAGCGTCACGATCCTGAGCGGCGGCGACACGAACATCACCGGCTCGCAGGTCGCGGGAAACCAGGTGACGGCGGCCGTGGGCGGCGACCTCAATATCGCGAGCGTGCAGGATACGACGACGAGCGCAGCACACCAGAGCAGCGCGGGTGGCGGGTTCAGTATCAGCGAGGCCGGCGGCAGCGCGAGCTTCAGCGCGCAGAACGGGCATGCTGATGGCAATTACGCCCAGGTCAATGAGCAGGCGGGCATCGCTGCGGGTACTGGCGGCTTCGATATCAACGTCAAGGGCAATACGGGCCTGACGGGCGCGGTCATCTCCAGCACGGCCGACGCCTCGAAGAACAGCCTGACGACGGGCACGCTGACGTACAGCGATATCCAGAACCAGAGCCACTACGACGCGACGAGCAACGGCATCAGCGCGGGTGTGGGCGTGGGCAACACGGGCAAGGCAATCGGCCCCGGCTCGGTGAGCGGGACCGGCAGCGTAGCGCCGATGATGTCGCAGGATGCAAATGGCGATTCGAGCGCAACGACGCGCAGCGCAATCAGCGTGGGCACGATCAACGTCACGAATCCCGGCGCGCAGACGCAGGACGTGGCGAACCTGAGTCGCGACACGACGAATACCAACGGCACGGTTGCGAATACGCCCGATGTGAACACCCTGCTCAACCAGCAGGCGGACACGATGCAGGCGGCGCAGGCAGCGGGCCAGGTGGTGGCGCAGGGGATCGGCATGTATGCGGACCACAAGCGCGATACGGCGACGGATCCGACAACGGCGGCGGCGTGGGACGAAGGCGGAACAGACCGGACGCTGGCGCATATCGCGGGCGGCGCGCTGATTGGTGGCCTGGGTGGAGGAACGGCATTCAGCACGATTGGCGGCGCTGCGGGCGCGGGCTTTGCTTCGATGTCAGCCAAGGGCCTGGCGGATATCGCAAACGGTGTAAGCTCGGCGACGGGTTCGGAACTGATTGGGAATCTCGCGGGCAATATTGCTGCTGGACTTGGTGGCGCGATTATCGGAGGGACAGCAGGCGCGGCGACGGGCTCGGCCGTGCAACTGTACAACCAGAGCCTGGACAACAAAAAGAGCCTGTTGTCGAAGGTCTGCGATGGTTCGGGGCCCTGCGATCCGTCGCTGGCGATGGCTGCCGTTAATGCTGAGGGAGCGAATGCGCAGACGGCATCGGACAACATGAAAACTGAAGCCCTGTATGGAGTTCCTGCGGTTGCGGTAATCGCTCTCGGACCAGAAGCCGTAACCGCTGCGCTTCTCGCGGGTGGCTATGATTACGGGGGTAGTTACTACAGCTACAAGAATGGACTTAGCCCTGACGCGCCAAATTTTACAAATTCGTATATCGCCGGAATCATTGGTGGCCTGTCAACTCCCTTTATGATTGGCGATGCTGCAATCGCAGGAATGGGAACGGCTGGGAAAATCGCGGCCAATACGTACAACGCGGGAGTCACAGGTGTTGGTGCGTTCGGCAGCGCAGGGATGACGAGCAGCAATCCGGACTTGTCTGCAGGAGTCGCAACAGCAACAACGGCAGCCGGTTCGTTTGCAAAAGCAGTATTGCCGCCGCCGCTGGGAAGTCTGGTGAATCAAATCATGCAGGGATCAGCCGGACCGATACAAGCCGCAATCCAATATAGGAAATGATTATGGAGAATCAAGAGAGGCGCAAGTTCATCGTTCGTTACGTCAAAGCATACGTTTCCGTGCTGGCAGTTGTTGGCGTAGTGGTTGCAATTTCGGAATGGAAAGGTGCGGGCTGGAGGCCCGCGTTAGCAGGGGTTCCAATGTATGTTTCGCTTTTCGCCCTTGTTACCTATGCGATGCTCAGAGAGCTTCTCGCACTTAGGAAAAATTCAGATAAAGATAAGTCGTAGTGCTTGACAGAGCAGGTTCGAACGTGGCTACTAAAAATGCGGAAATGGATACCAACTATTGCGTCGTTAACAGTATTTTCGATTGCTGTCGGCGTTGCCAGAGGGGCTGACTGGAAAGCTACCATAGGGAGGCTGATTCCACTCTCGATCTTGGTCGTGGCGATCTATGTATATCAGACAATAAAGGCACGAAGAATTTTGAGGGGAGCGCCTCAATTGAGTAGAGGGAAGTTATTTTTTAGATTTTATATGGCGGTTTTATTTTTATTTTTATCATATTTTGGCATTTCAATTGCATTGGAGCTGCATGGGAAAGGTGTGGAAGCATTTTCCATGTTGATTCCAGTTCTTCTCGCCTGTGTGGCGCTATGCGGCTTTGCCCTATATCGAGAGTTGGGTGATCTGGAGGATGACTTTGAAGGGCTGGACTAGGATATTCAAAAATGACGATAAGGAAAGACCAAAATTCATAGGGTGTGGCCTCGTGAAAGCGCACGATCTGGCCTGCGGGCCTTGGGCACTCATTGAGGACGGTATCGAGCGCTAATCCCGCAAGCACCGGTAACGGCATCGCAGGTGCGAGCAGTGGTATCCCGTCGGCGTCTGTGACAGTCATGGGTCAATCAACGAAGATTCGGTTTGGCGGGAAATAAGGAGTTTTGAAATGAATAAAATATTCGATGTCATTGTTGCGCCCCCAATCCTTCCAGGTCGTTTTGTTTCCGACGATTTCAGTCATTTTCTGTTCTTTGACTTCTCTCTGCGAGGGAGTCCGCAATTTTTAGATGAAATTCAGACGCTTGCTGATGAAAATTCAAGGATTCAGGTCTTTTACGCGCACTCATTGGAGCTACTTGCTGAGGCAGATCGTCGCGAAAAATGGTCGACTATTGTTAGTCGTGTCGACCAGTCATTAGATCAACAAGGTGAACCCTACGGACTCGTTATCGCTGATCTGAATAGTGGCTGGCTACTTGCTCAACATTCTCCGGTTGAGTGGGGCGTATTTGCCGTCAAATCGAACTCCCGGTCTGCGCAGGTAATTCTCGACTCTATGGATAGCGAAGATTTTCTATCTGTCGACGAGTTTCGATCTGCCAAACGTAACGCGGATTCTAGGCTGCATGATTGCTTCGATCGTGAATTCATCGATGCTATTATCAACAACTACTAAAATTCCAATAATAGGTGGTTGCTATTCGCCAGAGATGTGGCAGGATTTTTATGGATGGGACGTTTTTCATCGCGGGTACAATAGTGTCGAGAATTCTTGTAAGCATAGGTGTGGGAATGTTTGCTGCTTTCTGCGCAGGAACTGCGGCAGCCTTATTCGCAAGCGGATATTTCTTTTTAAAAATGATTAATAGCCCGCGGCCTGGACAGACCATCTTCGATGCTCGAATGCTCAAGGGAAGATCCCTTTTTTCGAGTGACTACCTGAGCGAAGCAGGAAAAACTGCGCGGACAAAGTTCCTGAAATCGTTGCTCTGCTTCTTCACCTTCTGGATCGGTGGAGTCTCTATCTTTGCAGTAATGCAGCTATCGATCCACGGGTTCCGGTAATGACCGAGAGATACTAATTCCAAGACGGGAAAAATCAAGGGTGTAGTTTTATGAAAGCATTCGATCTAGCCTGCGGGCCGTGGACACTCATCGAGGACGGTATCGGGCGTTACATCGTCCTCAATGACTGCAAGCCCTTGGCGCTGGTCCTGCACCCGTTCCAGGCGGTTGCCCTGTGTCTGCAGGACATAATCAAACCCGGGTTGCTTGATAGTATCTCCATCATCGTCAGTCGCGTATATCCGCTGCCCATTCTGCCCGGCAAGGACGGCAGTCATTTCGAACTGTAGTCCCTGTCACCAACAGCGAATCACCGTATGAAAATCCGCAATACGCTGGCGGCGTTGCCCCTCACAATCTCGGCACCTCCGCATCGATAAATTGCAGGCATTCGGCAGAGTGTAAAACCCTGCCTTTTCTCGCGTGTTTGATCTTTTACATCTTCACCACGAAGTCGGCGGCGGCGAAGATGAGTCATGCCGACATTGATACAGGAAGGAAACAATGTTCTATAAAAATATCGCTACGGGTTTAATCGTTGCAACCATGCTGGCGGGCTGCGCAAGTGCAGGCGTCCAGCAACTGAAGACGGAAGATGCAACGACTGTCAGTGCCAAGATTACCCGGGACAGGAGCACGAAGGATGATGTGCGCGCGGCGTTTGGCGATCCAACCGAAACATCATTTACGGACAGCGGCAACGAGATCTGGCGTTACCGCTATTCGCATTCCACCGCCAAGGGGATCAACTTTGTCCCTCTCGCCAACCTATTCATGTCTGGCCAGGATGTGGACAAGAAGGAACTCGTGGTGCTCTTTGACGACAAGGGTGTCGTGAAGAATTTTTCCATGCAGTCCAGCAAGGAAGAAGTCAAGGGCGGCATCCTGCCGCAATAATCCGCTTTTCACCGGAAAATAATGATTCGTACCCAACGGCGGTCAGCGGCAACGCTTGCAGCCCTGATACCTCTTGCCGTTTGCGCGCAGGAGACCCCGCCCGATGTCGCGGCTGCCGCTCGCGCAAACGCGCTGCAAAACCAGCAACTCCAGCAGCAACGCGACGCGCAACAGCGCGCGGCCACCGTCGCCGCGCCCGCTGTCCTCTCGGCAGCGCCCGCAGCAGGCGCATGGCCGGTCCTGCCCTCCGAGACGCCGTGCTTCCGCATCGACACGTTCACGGTCGAGGTGCCGGATACGCTGCCGGAGGCACAGCGCGTCAAGGGCGCTTCGGCATTGCCGATGGACCGGTTTGCATTCCTGCAGGGCTGGTTGCAGCACTACCGGGGGCAATGCGTCGGCAGGCAGGGCCTCGACGCACTCACGAAAGGTCTGCAGCGCGAAATCCTGAGCCGGGGCTACGTCACCACGCGCGTCCTGCTCGCACCGCAGGACCTGTCTAAAGGCGCGCTGAAATTCTCCCTCATCCCCGGCGTCATCCGTCACCTGGAGTTCGTGGACCCGTCCACCCGCGGCACCTGGAAGAGCGCATTTCCTGCGCGCGACGGCGATGTGCTCCAGTTGCGCGATCTTGAACAGGGTCTGGAGCAGATGAAGCGCCCGGCAAGCCAGGATGCCACCATGCAGATCGTACCCGGCACTGTGCCCGGCGAAAGCGACGTCGACATCACCGTGAAGCGCTCGAAGCCCTGGACCTTCGTCGCCTCGGTCGACAACTCGGGCCAGCGCGCCACCGGCAGACTGCAGGGCAACGTATCGCTCGGCATCGACAATCCGCTCGGCCTGAACGACATCTTTACGGTCGGTGCGAACCAGGACCTCGAATTTGCCGACCATGGCCTGGGCTCGCACGGCTTCAACGGTTCGTATTCGATCCCCTGGGGCTACTGGACGGCCACGCTCTACGGCAACACGAACACGTACTACCAGCAGATCGCGACCGCGAACCAGGCCTTCGTATCGAGCGGCAATGCGCAGACAGCAGCCCTGAAAATCCAGCGGGTCATCAGCCGCAGCCAGAACGACGTACTCGGCCTCGAATTCCAGTTGATCAAGCGCTGGGGCGCGAGCTTCATCGCGGACACGACGATTCCGCAACAGGACCGCAACAACACGTTCATCGAAGGCGGTGTGACCGACCGGCATTATTTCGGCGCCGCTCAATTCGATGGCACGCTCGCGTACCGCCAGGGTATCGGGGGGCTCGGGGCAACGCCCGACCCGGACGCTGGCGACGGCACGCCGCAGATGGCCACATACCGCTTCCACATGGCGACGCTCGACGCGAATCTCTCGGTGCCGTTCGCGGTCGGTAGCCAGCCGCTGCGCTACGTGGCTACCGTGCATGGCCAGTACACCGGCGACACGCTGTTCTACATCGACGACCTGAGCATCGGCGGGCGCTATACGGTGCGCGGCTTCGACGGCGAACAGATGCTCGCCGCCGGGCGCGGCTTCTACTGGCGCAACGAACTGCAATGGCCTGTCGGACAAACGGGACAATCGCTCTACGCGGGCATCGACTACGGCCATGTTTTCGGCCCCGGTACCGAAGTGCTGGTCGGAACACAACTGGCGGGGGCCGTCATCGGCATCCGGGGCGGTCTGCCCATCCGTATCGGCACGCTCTCCTGGGACCTCTTCGCGGGCACGCCGATCTACAAGCCGGACGGGTTCGATACCGCCCGCGTGACGCTGGGGTTTCAGGTCATGGGGCAGTTCTGACGATGAACAGGGGAAAACGCCGACCACTCACGCGCGCCATGCTGCTACCGCTTCCGGTGCAGAAGGCACGGGCGCTCTCGCTCGCATACCATCTTGCGCTTTCGGTGCTGAATGCCGGGCGGGGTGGCCTGGAAGAGGCTGCCCGGCTTCTGCAGGCGGTCTATCTCGCCCGCTTCATGGCGGGTCCCGATCCGGGCGACGTCGGTCTGCTTGACGCGGCGGAGACCGCCCTCGATCACATCGGGGCACGCGTGGAAGCGGGCGGTGCCTGGACAGTCACGGAGTCCGAACACGCGGCTGTCCGGGCCGCGACGACAACTGCCACGTCGCCTGAGTGGGCGGCGTGACGTAGGGGCGCACGTCCTGCTGCGCGGCGAGAGAAACGCCCATGGCGGCCAGCGGTTCGCCGCGCCGATTGGGTGCCGGGGCCGCGAGATGGCGCCCGTTCGGGCCGATGTCCGAACGGGCCAGCGCGTAGCCGGCGCGCCTGATTTCCGCGAACTCGTGCATCCATTCGTCGGCGCTGACCGGTGTGAGCGACGCGTGCGCGGCGCGATCCGAAATAAACTCGCTCCAGTCATGCTTCTGCCTGTTCGCGGCAAGCATGCTCATTACCCCCTTCCCAGCCGCGCATCGGCGCTGGAGGCGCATCGTTTGTCGTCACGATGTTGCCACCTTGCGTCTCTATCAGTCTGCGGCAGACTCCGAGGTTCTGTTGTAAAGGACCGCCGCGACCGTCGCCGAAAAGCCTGAACCATTTCCTGGCCTTCCCTCAAACAGTGTGGCGCGCCGCCGCATCAGAAGTCAGACTTGTCCTACGCCGCAGTAGTCGCCGGGACTCTATCCTTACACCTGTCCTGAAGACAGGCAGCAGGGAGGTCGTGGTTGCGCATATTCGCGACCCCATTCTTTCCGTAATCGAGCCTTGTATTTCGGATTCCAAATCAATTAAGCTTGAAAAGGAGCATGTAGATGGTCGTTTCGTTCCTGACCTGGATTCGAACACAAGCTGAGCGGGACGATCCCGTTGGCCGCCTGGCGCGCGATGTCGAAGCGCGTACTGGAGCGCCGGAAGGACTGTGGAAGGCAAACTGGCTGGAGCATCTGGTGCTGCGCAAAGCCGGGCCGGGTGCGATGGCTGCGTTTGAAAAAGCCTGGGAAGAATACGCCGTCTCGTTTCTGGACAAGTACCGTTAAATATAGGTGTTGGACAACTGCCATGAGCCCGCTTTCTTTGATCGATGTTTCGTCCCTGCGCGACCGCGCTCACTCGATTGTTGGCGATGACCGCGCCCGGTCGGCGCCGGTCGACACGCTGCGAGCGCGCGATGAAATTGGGGCCCTTGCTCAAAAGCATGACAGCCGGTTTGCTCTGACAGGCGCAATCTTCGCGGGCATTCTCATATCGTTCGGTGCGCTGGTCGCGGCTCACGTCATGTTCGGCAGCAACGGCACGTCCCACGAGACGCGCAATTCGCATTAATACATAATCAGGTATCCTTCATATGTTCGAATCGATCATGGTCAAGCTTCGACAGCCACAGGGGATAGCCGCGATCCCCGTCGATCCGGACATCCTGCTGGCGGAACACATCGAATACCACATCCACCTGTATGTGGACTTTGCCATGTGCGCCGGATGCCTGCTTGTCTTTTCCGGCGCCTACGCGAGCGCTCACCTTCTTCTCGACAATCTTTGGTGAGGGTTCTGCCCGTTGCGGCGCGGCATTGGCTCAGGTGGCATAGTCCGCAACTAACGGTCCAATCAGCGCGACTCGATAAACAGTCCGACTGGTCGGGTTATCCGGCATCGGTTGAAGCAGCGCATTTCCCCCATACGCAGGCGTCAAGAACTGCCGCGGCGTGCCGATAACGCAGAGGCGAGGTCGGCGGTGTCGGCCGTCGCGGATTGCACAGGGGCTTCTGGCGGGCCGCATGAAGGCGCATGAGCGCGGGCCGCGCCCGGCCGCCGCCCCGGACTGGAACGCAGATACGAACGCACGAACGAACGCACACACGCGCGGCGGTGGCATGGGTTTGCCGCCGCGCCAGGAGATAGCGCGGGTATGAGCTATTCGGAGAGGACGGACGGCGCAGGCGGGGCTCAGCCACGCGGCCCACGTTCGTCCCATGATTCCGCAGAGGAGGCGTTTGCGTTCGAGCGCGGCATGCTCAAGCTCATTGCACGTAGCGTGCCGTTGCCGGAACTGCTCGCCGAGGTATGCCGCCGCGCCGAGCGCCTGCTGGGCGACGGCGCGTCGTGCTCGATCCTGCTGGCCGACGCAGACGGCCAGCATCTGCGCGTCGGCAGCGCGCCGTCGCTGCCCGGGCGTTACCACAGCGAGTTCGACGGCGCGCGGATCGGGCCGGGCAGCAGCCCGTCCGGCATGGCGATGTACGAGAACCGCATCGTGCTGGTGGAAGACTTCCACGTGGAAGCCGGTTGGGGCGATGCCGTGCGTATCGCCACGGCGAGCGGCCTGCGCGCCTGTTGGACGATGCCGCTAGGCAACGACGCCGGGGGCGTGCTGGGGGCATTCGCCGTCTACCAGCGCGTGCCGTGGCGGCCCGGCGAGGCGCAAGAGGCGCTGCTGCGCGACATCGGCCTGAGCGTCGCCGCGCTGCTCAATCAGGTGACGGTCGCGCAGCGGCTCGCCCAGAGCGAGGAGCATCACCGTCTCGTGGTCGATCACTTGAACGAGGGGATCGTCGTACAGTCGCGCGACGACACGGTGCTCGCCTGCAATCCCAGTGCGCGGCGTATCCTGCGTCTTTCCGGAGACGTGATCGGCCGGAGCATCATGAGCGTGATTCCGCGCGTGCTGGACGGCGACGGACGGCCCATGCGCCACGGCGAGCGCCCGAGCATGCGTGCGCTGCGCACCGGCAAAGCCGTCATCGGCGAGACGGTGGCGCTCGAACTGGCGAACGGGGGGATCGTCTGGGTGACGGAAAACGTGCTGCCGATCTTCCGCCCCGGCGAGACCGAGCCGGTTTCGGTCGTCGTTTCGTTCACCGACATCGGCGCCGTGCGCGAAGCGCAGCAGCAGCTCAGATACCTTGCTACGCGCGACCCGCTAACGGGCCTCTACAACCGCGCGTGGCTTGCCGACTGCATGCGCGATCTGCTGGACGGCGAGGCGGGCGACGGGCGTCTCGCGCTGCTGTTCGTCGATCTGGACGGCTTCAAGAAAGTGAACGACACGGGCGGCCACGAGGCGGGCGACATGCTGCTGCGCGTGGTGGCCGAGCGGCTCATGCGCTGCGTACGCGACGCCGACACACTCGCGCGCGTGGGCGGCGACGAGTTCGTGATCGCCGTGCGTCATCACGACGACGAGGGCGAACTCGTGACGCTGGCGCAGCGCGTGCTGGACGCCATTGCCGAGCCGTTCGCGGTGGCGGGCAACGAGTATTACCTGGGCGCCTCGATCGGGATCAGCCGTTTTCCCGACGACGGGCTCGACGCCGCGGCGCTCATGCGCAATGCCGATTCCGCGATGTACGTGGCCAAGCAGCGCGGCACCAACCAGTTCCAGTTTTTCACGGCCGAGCTGAGAGACCGGCTGCAGCGCCGCTTTCTCGTGGAGCAGTCGTTGCGGCGCGCGCTGGCTTCGGGCGAACTTGCGCTCGTGTACCAGCCTATCGTCGACGGCGAGACGGGCAGGCCGATAGGCGCGGAGGCATTGCTGCGCTGGGAGAGCAGCGAACTCGGCCCGGTGTATCCCGCCGAATTCATTCCGGTGGCGGAAGACACCGGCCTGATCGTCGCGATTGGCCACTGGGTGCTCGAGCATGCGTGCCGGCAGGCCGCGCAATGGCGCCGCCTGCTCGCGCCCGATTTCGTCATGGCCGTCAACCTGTCGCCGCGCCAGTTCACCGAAGGGCTCGTCGAACAGATCGAGCACTGTCTGGCACAGGCGGGCCTCGACCCTGCAGGTCTCGAACTGGAAATTACCGAAGGACTACTGATGAACGACACGCAGACGGTCATGCCGATGCTGCGTGCGATCAGCGACCTCGGCGTGCGTATTTCCGTGGACGACTTCGGCACCGGCTACTCGTCGCTTTCGTACCTGAAGCGCTTTCCGCTCCATCACCTCAAGGTGGACCGCTCGTTCGTCATGGGCTTGCCCGACAACCGCGATTCGGTGGCGATCACGCAGGCCGTCGTCGCCATGGCCCATTCGCTCGGTATGCGCGTTACGGCCGAAGGGGTGGAAACGCCCGAGCAGTCGTCCTTCCTCAAATCGCTGGGCTGCGAGCGCCAGCAAGGCTATCTGTTCGGGCGCCCGGTCGGCGCCGCGGCCTATGCCGCCATGCTGCGCGGGGGCTGCGAGACCGCTTCGTAATTCGTAATGGGCAGCGGGATTCTCGGCAAATGCGGCACAATCTCCTCCGTGGCGCCAGCGAAGCAGGAGGAAGCGATGAACCGCAGCACCGAAAGGAACCGGACCGACTGGATTGCCCGCTCCGAAGCGGCGGAGGGCATCGAGCGGATCGAGGCTTTTTTGCACGGCAATGCCTACTCGATGCACCGGCACGACACCTACGCGATCGGCGTCACGCTCGCGGGCGTCCAGTGCTTTCATTACCGGCGCGGCTTGTGCCGCAGTCTGCCGGGGCAGACGATGGTCCTGCACCCGGACGAGGCCCATGACGGTCAGGCGGGCACGAGCGAGGGTTTCCGCTACCAGATGCTCTACGTGCAGCCTGCCGCCATTCAGGCCGTGCTCGGCGGCAAGGCGCTCCCGTTCGTCGAGGGCGGGATCGCCACGGATCCGCGCCTGTTCGAAGCGACACAAAATGCGCTGCGCCGCATGCACGCCCACGCGGAACCGCTCGAACGGGACGATGCGCTCTTCGAACTCGCCATCGCGCTCGATGCCGCAGCGGGCGCACGTCCGGCCAAACCCTCCGCGGATTATGCGGCGGCGCAACGCGCACGGGATTATCTGCAGGCGGCCTGCACGGAGAACGTCACGCTGGACATGCTGGCCGCCGTCGGCGGACGGGACCGCTGGAGCCTGTCACGCGACTTCAGGACGTTCTACGGGACGAGTCCCTACCGCTACCTGACCATGCGCCGGCTCGAAGCGGCCCGCGCGATGATGCTGCGCGGCATGCCACTGGCGGATACCGCGGCTGCCGCCGGCTTTTCCGACCAGAGCCACATGACGCGGCATTTTCGCAGTGCCTACGGCATTTCTCCCGCGCGCTGGCTCGCGATGATGGGCGGCCCGCGCCGCGGCTGATGCAGGCCGGCATAATAAGGCATCCTATAAAATGACTCCCTGGTGTTCGCTGGGTCCGGCCGCACCATCGGCCGATCGGGTTGCATGGCGCTGCGGGCCGTCGGCGCACGCTCTATTGATGGTAGAGCGTGGCCATGTCGGCGAAGGAGGCGGGCCGCGCAACTGCGGCGTACTTCACCTTCTTGTCGCGCCGCGCATGCTTGTGCGCGTGGCTTGTCTCTCGCGCTTTTTTCGTCGAGGCATTCGATTCCAGATTCGCCCTGTGTAGGCCGACCGCTCGTGCGGCTGCGTGCGGCCGGGGCGATTTCCACGCTCCTGCGTTCATGGCCTGTTCGAGCAGCGCGCGGTCGTTCTATCGCGCCACCTGGACGCGAGACGAAATGACTGGCTGTTCCTATATGCAATTCGGCCGATTGTCGACAGACGGACAGCGAGGGGCGCGTTAAATTCGACCCGGTTACTTGCCCCTCATTTCTCAGACAACAGGAGATTCAACGAATGTTCATCGGGTTCATTCCGGTGCTGGTTGCCTTCGTTGCCGCGCTGACTTCGCTACGCAGTCAGAAAGGCGCACGCCTCTTATGGATCATGTGTGCGCTGCTGGTCGTCAGTTGGACCCTGTTCCATGGTCGTCATCATCTGCATGACCTGTCGACGCTGGGGTCGTGGTGATGAAAGTGAACTCGCGACACCTGAACGCTATCGACATCGCAGCACTGCTGGGCATCTGCCTTGTCCTGCTCGAGGCGTTCTACTACCAGCTCGTCAAGGGCGAGCTTCCCTGCGCATTCTGCAATCTCATACGCGTGGGCTTCATGTTGCTCGGCAGCGGCCTGCTGCTGAACCTGCGCTTTGGCACGAACGTCTGGAACTATGTGCTCAGCGCATTTGGCGCCCTGATTGGCAGTCTCATCAGTCTGCTCTTCATGTTCGCCAAAGCGCCGGCGTGGACCACGCCAACCGGTTCAGCCGTTTTCGGGCTGCACATGTATACGTGGACGTACATCCTGTTTACGGCGGCCATCATGTTCTGCACGGTGATGCTAGCCTTCGCTTGTGGAAACCCGGGCTCTGTTCCGGAGCGGGCCAGTGGGCGATATGCGACGTTTCGGTCGATCGTCACGGCTGCGTTCCTCTTCCTCGTTGGCGCCAACCTCGTCTCGGCGTTCCTGCAGAACGGCTTTCACACTTTCAGGGCAGGTGGCCAGAAGCACTATCAGATGCTTTACGACGGAGATGTGATGAAGTCGTGATGAGGCCTCGACGCAAGCGAATCTCGACCTGGGCCATTTTCTTCAGGAAGGCGAACCAGCCTCCTGAATCAGCCAGTCGCGGAATGTGACGAGCTTCGGCAGCGATGCGCACTCTGCGCGATAGACAATGAAGTACGCCAACTCCGAAGCCTGCTCCAACGTCGGGAAGAGCTGGATGAGCCGGCCGGCGGCGAGGTCGTCGCTCGTCATGACGCTTCGCGCCAGCGCCACGCCGTGCCCGTCAATCGCTGCTTGCAGCACCGCCGCCGAATTGTTGATCTGCATGCCTCGCGTCGCATCGACCTTCGCGGCGCCGGCCCGTTGAAGCCAGTCGCCCCAGGACGCAAATCCAATATGCGCGTCGACCGAGAGGTCATGGATGAGCGCCTTGCCCGCCAGGTCATCGGGGCGTTTGAGTTTTCCATTCTTCGCGAGCCAGGCCGGCGAACAGACGGGAAAGATTTTCTCGTCCATCAGCTTTTCGGCGACGAGACCCGGCCAGGCGCCGCGGCCGTATCGCACACCGATGTCGATGCCCTGCGCGGCAAAGTCCACGAGCTTGAGGTTCGTATCCAGACGAACATCGGTCTCCGGGCAGACGGCATGAAAGTGCTCGATTCGAGGTAGCAGCCACTTTGCGGCGAAGGAGGGGCTGACGGCCACGGTCAGCACGCCATTCTTCGAACTCTCGCGCAGGCGGCTCAGCCCGATAGCCAGCCGGTCGAACCCGGCACGGATATCGGGTAGCGCCCGTTCGGCGGTTTCCGTGGGCACAAGCCGGGCTCGACCGCTGGTCTCTCGATGAAACAGGGGCGCACCCAGCCACTCCTCCAGGGAGCGGACAAGCTGTCCTACCGCCGCAGGCGTGACATTGAGTTCGGACGCAGCCGAAGAGAAGCTCTGATGCCGGGCACTGGCTTCGAACGCACGCAGTGCGTTAAGAAAGATGGGCGCTCTCATGAAAGATTTTCTTTGCATCCAGCAAAGAATATAGCAGTTGTGAGCCGCGAGTGAGTTCCGAAAAATGATGACGGGTGCCTTCTTGTGATTTTGTGATCGCGGATGTTTGAGCGAGGGGCGTCTGGAGGCGGTTCGCCGTGCGAGCCGAAGTGACTATGGTTTTTTGCAGGAGAGTTTTATGAGCAGCAATGTACGCGTCACCCCATGGAGGGAGGGCGATGCCGCCCCCGAAGAGCTACTTGCCGGCATGCGTGCGCGTCGGCCCAATGGCGAGCTCATCGGGATCGACCGCGTTCTGCTGAAAAGCGTTCCGCTCGCGACCGGGTGGAATGAGTTGCTGCGCAGGGTTCGCGCCGATTTCAGTCTGGAGCTGGAATATCTCGAGCTCGTTATGCTGCGCGTAGCGGTGCTCAACGGTGCCGACTTCGAATGGAATGTGCACTACCCGGCCTATCTGGCGGCAGGCGGAACCCGCGAGAAGACCGAGGCTCTCAAAGCGGCACACGTCGAGCACGCGGCGTTCAACGTCCATGAAATCGCGCTGATAAAGCTGACCGACCAGTCCACCCGGAACGTTGCGGTGGAGGTCGCCGTCATCGAGGAATTGAAGCGCCTTTTTGGCGAGTCGAAGACGGTGGAAGCCGTCGCGACGGTCGCCGCGTACAACATGGTTTCGCGCTTTCTGGTGGCGCTGGCTGTCTGAAGTCTTGCCGGATGGGGCTCCGGGGCATCCATGAGCTACGCTCACTGCACCATGAGAACATACCATTGTTGCTCAAAATTTCGGGCTGCTACTCTAATCGCAATACGAAGCTACGCCGCGGGCGTACCGTTCTATCGCGAATGGAAGTGACTGTGAAGATTCATCCAGAAATGCAGGGCCGCGGAGCCTCACCCGGAAACCAGAGATCGGTGTTTGACGAGGTCATCGACCGAAAGCACTCCAATTCCCTGAAGTGGGCATTCGGAGAAAGGCTTCTTTCCGCAGACGAACAGGCTGCCGACCCCTTGCCGATGTGGGTCGCGGACATGGACTTCCGCGCGCCCCAGCCGGTAATCGATGCGCTCCATGAGGCAGTCGGGTATGGCGTCTTCGGGTACTCGCGCGGCGCCACCGAGAGCTATGTCGAAGCGGTGACGGCCTGGCAGGCCAGGCGCTTTGGTTGGGACGTGTCCAGCGACTGGGTTCTCCAGTCGAGCGGCATCATTACCGCGCTCAAAAACGCCATCCAGGCCTTTTCGGCGCCGGGCGATTCGGTTCTGATTCAGCCTCCCGTCTACGCCCATTTCCACGACGACGTCCTGCTGAATGGCCGCCGTCTTGCGTACGCACCCCTTGAACGCGTGGGGACGGCATACCGCTTCAACGAGAAGGTATTCGAGGCGGCCATCCAGGATAACACCAGGCTGTTCATCCTTAGCAACCCTCACAATCCAACGGGCAATGTCTGGTCCGAAGGCGAACTGCGTGCGATGGGCGAAATCTGCCTGCGCCGTGGCGTTCTCGTGATTTCGGACGAGATTCACCAGGATCTCGTCATCAACCCGCTCAAGAAGCACGTGCCGTTCGCATCGCTGGATGAAAGGTTTGCCGAAAACAGCATCACCTGCACTGCACCGAGCAAGACATTCAATCTTCCTGGCCTGCAAAGCGCAAACATCTTCGTGCCGAACCGCCGTTTGCGGGAAGCGCTTCATCGCCAGTTCGACCGGAACATGTATCCGGCGGTGAATGTCCTGGGCATGGTCGCGGCAGAGGCAGCCTATTCCCACGGCGAGCCATGGCTCGACGAGTTGCTCGGCTACCTTCGCGAGAACCATGCGCACTTTCGCAGCGCGGTACACAGCATTACCTCGAAGATCGAGGTCTTGCCTGCCGACTCGCTATACCTCTCGTGGATGGATTGCCGCGGTCTCGGCATGGATGCCGATGTCCTGAATAAATTCATGTTGACCAACGCGAGACTCTGGCTCGACAAGGGACAGAAATTCGGCATCGAAGGGCATGGCTACATGCGTGCGAACCTCGGGTGCCCGCGTTCCATCATCGACGAAGCAATCCGCCGTCTGACCACCGCACTCGCGGGACTCTGACAATCGACGGCGCATCCCATCTCGCTTACGACATCACTCGTAAGTGATCAGGATTGCAGAATTAAATACAAGAACAACCGGATATTTATCAGGAGGCGACATGAGCCACAGTAATGACATTCAGACGTACGAACAGGAAGATCTAAAAAGAGACCTGAAAAACAGGCATATCCAGATGATCGCCATCGGCGGCGCAATCGGAACCGGATTGTTTTATGGGTCGTCGTGGGCAATCAAGACGGCCGGGCCGGCCATCCTGCTGGTGTACGTATTGGCTGCCATCGCAATCTATTTCGTGATGCGCGCGCTGGGGGAGATGGCTGTGGAGGAGCCGGTATCCGGCTCGTACGTCTCCTATTCGAACCGCTATATCCATCGATTCGCCGGATTTCTGAACGGCTGGAACGCGTTTATTTTCTTGCTCGCCACGAGTGCCGCCGATTTGAACGCACTCGGAAACTACATGCATTTCTGGTTTCCGGCCATTCCAATCTGGGTGACAGCCGGTGCGGCCGTGTCGCTGATGTTTCTGGTCAATATCATTGGCGTAAAGGTATACGGCGAGGCGGAGTTCTGGTTCGCGCTGGTCAAGGTCATAGCCATCGTGGCAATGATCGCTTTCGGTGTGGGAATGATTGTCTTCGGCATCGGGAACAATGGCGTGCCTATCGGCTATCGCAACCTCGTCGACCACGGCGGGTTCTTTCCCAAGGGGGCCGGCGGAACGTTCCTCGCTATTGTGATGGTTGCCTTCGCATTCGGTGGGGTTGAAAATCTGGGGCTCGCGGCTGGAGAAGCGAAGGACGTCAAGACCACGATGCCCAAGGCCATCAACGCGACGTTCTGGCGCCTGCTGATTTTCTACGTCGGCGCCATCGCCGTCCTGCTGATGGTCTTTCCGTGGACTTCCTTGACGACCAGGGGCAGCCCATTCGTGGAGGTGTTCACGAAAATCGGTATTCCGGCGGCGGCGGGCATTATGAATCTGGTCGTCATCATGGCGGTGCTGTCTGCGGTGAACGCGAGCGTCTTCACCAATAGCCGGACGTTCTACAACCTGTCGCTTCAAAAGAATGCGCCGGCGTTCCTGGGTGTCACGAATAGCCGTAAGGTTCCGCACCGGGCGATCCTGATGGTCTTCGCGACGATGTTCGCGGGCGTGCTGCTGAATTACTTCATGCCCGGGCAGGCCTTCGAACTGTTTTCTTCCGTGACCGTATTCGCGCTGGTCTGTGCGTGGGGCTCGATCGTGATTAGCCACCTCGGGTTCCGGAAAGCCAGGCGGCAGCGGGGCGATGAAGGCCAGATTACGTACAGGATGCCGTTCTATCCGTACAGCAATTACATCGCACTGATTTTTCTGGCGGCGGTACTGGTTGGAATCGCTATTCTGCCGGACATGCGAATCTCACTGGTCGTTTCCGCCGTCTGGGTCTTCGTGGTTTTCGTCGGCTACAAGTTTTATATCAGAAACGAATCGTCGCGCACCAGCGTTAGCGTAGAAACCGGCGACGCAAAGGACATGCTCGCGTGATGACGATTTAACCGGCTTTCTCCGGCGGCTTGCCATGCATGATCGTGGCGAGCCGTTCTTGCCCCGGATTTTACGGTCCTTTCCTTCTGGTGACCGTGGCCGGGTTGTCCCCTGTCTTCGTCGAAGGCGGCGCCGCTTGTGGCGTCACCCGGCCGGCCAGATCATCGCTGCGGCCCCGCATATAGACTTGCGGACTGCTACCCATCTCAAGGCGAAACGCGTAGACAAACGCCGAGGTCGAGCCATATCCGAGCTCCATCGCCGTTCGCGTGACGCCCATCCCTCCGCCCAGCAGTTCAATCGCTCTGAAGAGGCGCATTCGGCGTCGCCACGAACGCAGGCTCATCCCGGTTTCGGCGACAAAGCGCCGGGCAAGGGTGCGCGCCGACATGCCCAATATTCGCCCCCATTCCTCCGGGCCGCGCGTGTCCGCCGGGTCCGCGTAAACTGCTTCGCACAGCACTGCCAGGGATCCATCGCGCGGCCAGGGTAGCGCGGTAGGCAGCGGGCGCGCGCGCCGGAGCTGGTCGAGAATCAAATGCGTGATGCGGCCAGCGTATCCGTCAGGGTCGTCCTGCCCCTCTATCTCGGTCGCTTCGACAATGAGCGCCTTGAGCAGCGGCGAAACAGCAAAGACGCTTGGGCCCGTTCCCGGCAAGGAGTCGCCGGTGTCATCGGCGATCCACAAGCTGCGAAACTCGGCGCCCAGAAGCGAACCGACGCGATGGCGCAGGCCTGTCGGCAGCCACACGGCCTGTTCCGGCGAAATGACGAGAGACCCGGCTTCGGATATGACGGTTAGCGCACCAGATATCGCGTAGACCATCTGATGCCAGTGATGCGAATGCTCGGGGAAAAAGTGGCGGGCGGGGATGAACTGCGCGCGTACCTTCAGGGGAGCCGGGGGCGATACGCCAGCGGGGGCTTCGATGGTTTCCCAATTCATGTCGGTCATCCAGTAGACCGATATTCTATACATCTTGACCATTCGTCGAAATACCGACACGAGAAAAACGGGTCTAATAACGACTCCCTGTACTAAAGCATCGCGCCGTCGGCTATAACGGACTGCCGATGCTCGAACGCCCGCGATTGCCACCGACTGCCACTGGAGTTACCCGCTTTATGTCCCGCCTCGACCGCTACAGCCTGCCACTCTCGACGACTTCCGACCTTGCGGCCGAGCGCTATCAGGCTGGCGTTGACCTGCTTCTGTCGCTGTGGCCCGGCGCCGGGGAGACGCTCGATGAATCGATCGCGGCAGACCCGGATTTTGCGCTCGCCTATGCTGCACGGGCACGTTTGCATGCCATCCGCGCGGAAGTCACGAACGCGCGCGCGAAGATTGCAAAGGCGATGGAACTCGTGCTTCGCAACGGCACGGAGCGTGAACGCAGTCACGTAGAAGTCCTTGCTTTCGCGATCAACGGGCAGGCGCCGAAAGCCCTTGCGGGAGCGCTGGCGCATACGGACCGGTGGCCGCGCGACATCGTCGTCCTGTCGTTGCCGCTTGGCGCATTCGGCCTTTTCGCGTTCTCCGGAATGGCCAATCACGACCAGGCGCGCGTGGACCTCTGCGAGCGTCACGCACGACACTTCGATGCCGACGACTGGTGGTTTCTGACCTATCGGGGCTGGGCGCACGGCGAGAACGGTAACGTTCAACTGGGCCGCGCCCTGACGCAACGCGCACTTGAATTGCGCCGCCACAATGTGAACGCAGCCCATGCAGCTGCGCACGTCTTGTATGAAGCCGGCGCCAACGACGAAGCTGAACGAATGATTGCTGGCTGGCTGCCGGAGTACGAAAAAAGCGGCGTGCTCCATGGCCACATCGCATGGCACGCTGCGCTCATCGCGCTGGAGCGCGGGGACACCGGGCGGGCACTCGCGGTATACAGCGAGCACGTTGCACCGTCCGCCTCAACGGGGGTTCCCATCAATGTCGTGAGCGACACCTCGTCGTTCCTCTGGCGTATGCAGGCGTATGGCCACACCGTCCCTGCGGGGATGTGGGATGACGCCGCGAAGTACGCCTCCGGCTATTTCAAACAGGCCGGATTCGCCTTTGCGGACTTCCACATGGCCCTGGTTGCCGCAGCCACAGGGGATAAGGAAGGGCTCGAGCAGCGCGTCGACTCGCTCCTCGGACTCGTCGAGGCAGGAAGCCTTCCTGCCGGGCCCGTTGTCCCGGCGATTTGCCGGGCGGCCCTTGCATTCGCCGAAGAAAACTACGCGCGTTGTGCGGAAATTCTCGGACCCGTCGCTCACGATGTCGTCCGCATTGGCGGAAGCGGCGCGCAACGCGAGATTGTTGAAGACACGCTTCTCGTCTCGCTCATGCGAAGCGGGGAGATTGCCAGGGCGCGCGCGCTGCTCGACAAGCGGTTGCATCGTCGCCCGTCCCCGCGAGACTCGCGTTGGCTCAGCCAACTGACCGCTGCGTAGGCCGTCTTTCGTCAGATGATGAAATGAGTTCAAACGTATCAATCAGGGCTACCGGGCTACGAAAGCTGCTCGTCGATGGGGCACGCCCGGTGGCCGCAATTTCAATCGCGCAGCTCTTCGGTACCGCGTTGTGGTTCAGTGCCAATAGCACCGCCACCGACCTGATGCGAATCTGGCACGCGAGCGCGGCCGACATCGGGTGGTTGACGAATGCGGTGCAATTGGGATTCATCCTTGGCACCCTCTTCATTTCGTTGAGTGGCGCAGCCGACCGCTTTCGCGCGAGCCGGATTTTCGTCTGCAGTGCAATAGCCGGGGCGGTTTTCAATTTCTGTTTTGCATGGCTTTCGACCGGCCTTGTCAGCGGAGCCGTCTTTCGGTTCGGCGTAGGCGTTTGCCTTGCCGGTATCTATCCAATGGGGATGAAGCTGATAGTTGGCTGGGCGCCGGAGCGCACGGGGCAGGCCCTTGCTCAACTGGTGGCGATGCTCACGCTGGGCACAGCCCTGCCTCATGCGATGCGCGTGTTGGGGGCAGGCTTTCCCTGGCAGCTCATCATTTCCGCCTCGTCGATACTGGCGATGGGTGGCGCTCTCATCATCGCCGCGCTGGGAGACGGACCGCATGCCGCTGTGAGGTCCCGCGGGACGACAGACCCGAATCAATCGGCGGCCCGGCAACCCTCCGTGCTGGTCGCATTCCGGATTCGCGGGTTTCGTGCCGCGACGCTTGGGTACTTCGGCCACATGTGGGAGCTCTACACGTTCTGGACGGCGGTGCCCCTGCTGGTCGCTCGCACTTCGCTGACGACGCATTTTCCCGGCACCCGTGTTTCGGGTTGGTCGTTCATCGTCATCGGCGTAGGCGCCGTGGGCTCCCTGATTGGCGGAACGCTGTCGCGATACATCGGGAGCGCCAGAGTGGCCACCGGCGCGTTGGCGATTTCGGGGCTCTGCGCGCTTGTTTTTTCGCTCGGTTGGCATTACCTCACGCCGGGGGGCGTCGTGGCCTTGCTAATGGTTTGGGGTGCTTCGGTTGTTGCCGATTCGCCCCAATTCTCCGCGCTCGCGGCGAAGGCTTGCCCGCCCGCTCTCGTGGGAAGCGCGCTCGCGATTCAAAACTCAATCGGCTTTGCACTGACCGTGGTATCGATTGCCGCTACGACCACCTTGTTCGAGCACATCGGGCTCGATGCGACCTGGCTCCTCGTGCCAGGCCCGGTACTCGGTCTTGCCGCATTCGCGATGACATCACGAAGCCCGGGTCCGGTAAACGGAGACAGATGATGCTAGACCTCCAGTACCTCTCGATCGTGATGGAAGTCGAGCGCCTCGGCAGTGTCACTGCCGCTGCGGAGCGGTTGAACGTCACGCAGTCAGCGCTCTCGCACATGGTGCGCAAATTCGAGGAGCGGCACGGCGTCAAGCTATGGACGAAGAACGGGCGCGGCCTGCGCTTTACGCAGGCAGGCGAATACTTGCTCGCACTCGCGGAACGCGTGCTTCCCCAGATGGAGCACGCGGAGCGGACGCTCGTTGATTTCGCGGAGGGTCGCAGAGGCGCGCTGCGCGTGGGGATGGAATGCCATCCCTGCCAAAAGTGGCTGACGCGACTGACTCCGCATTATCTGGCTGCCTGGCCGGACGTGGACTTCGACGTGAGGACGGCCTTTCGCTTCGACGGTGTTGCCGCCCTCCTGGGATTTGAAATCGACCTGCTGATTACGCCCGACCCCATCGACGTTCCGGACGTTGTCTTCACTCCGGTAATCGACTACGAGCTGGTTCTGGTGGTCCCGGATGCGCACCGGCTGGCTACGCATGAGTTTGTCTCGCCGAAAGACCTGCTCGATGAGGAGCTCATCACGGTTCCGGTAAGCAAGGAGCGGCTCGACGTCTACACGCGATTTCTCGTGCCCGCCCATTGCAAGCCGAAATTTCACCGAACCGCCGAGCAGACCGACCTGATGCTGCAACTGGTTGCGGCCGGGCGCGGCGTAGCCGTGCTTCCCGAATGGCTGGTGGTCGAGGAAGGAGAGGGGCTTTCCATTCGCACCGTGCGACTCGGCGAGCACGGCATCAACAAGAGCATCAATCTTGGCGTTCGCCGGGGAGAAGAAGGCGTCGCTTACATTGCAGGCTTCCTGGCCCTGGCGCTCGAAATGGGCGTAGCGGTCGGAAGAAACCTTCACAGCTAGCCCGGTCGCCAGGACATATTGCGTCAACGCGCCATCGTGAGCACCATGCGGAATTTGACGTCACCGGAGCGCATCCGTTGATAAGCCTCGTTGGCCCTCTCTAGCGGCATGACTTCAATCATCGGGCGAACGCCGGCCAGAACGCTGAAGTCGAGCGTTTTCTCCTTTTCGCAGGGTGTGCCGGTGATAGAACCCTGGATGCTGCGCTCGCCACCGACGAAGTAGCCGGGTGAAACAGTCAACGGATCCCGACCCGCGCCTAGCAGAATCAAACGGCCTCGGGGAGCCAGTCCGCCGAGCACTTGCGATACCGTATCCGCGTGACCGATGGTGGTTACGATAGCGTGTGCGCCGCCCATGCCGATGAGCGCTGCTGCCGCATCTTCCTTGCTGTTGTCGATGTAGAGGTGCGCTCCCAATGCCTTGGCGTCGTCGGGCGTTTCACTGCCGCGACCGATTGCGACGACCCTGAAGCCCATGCGGCGAGCGTACTGCAATGCCATGTGTCCCAGGCCGCCGATTCCCAGAATAGCCACCGTGTCGCCCGCTTCGGCGCCGCATTTCTTGAGGGCGTTGAACGTGGCGACGCCGGCACACAGGATGGGCGCGGCCTCTTCCGAACCCAGTTCCTCCGGAATTGACACGAGCCCGGTGCTGCGCGCCAGCATCATTTCTGCATAGCCGCCATCGCAAGACGCCCCCAGGACGGGCTGGTTCAGACAGAGCTGGAAGTTGCCCTGCCGGCATTGAGGGCACTCATTGCAGTGGCCGCCAAGCCGGCCCACTCCGACACGCTGGCCAATTTTCCAGATCGACGGTGTGTTTGCTCCTCTGGCGACGATGCGGCCGACAACTTCATGCCCCGGTATTCGCGCATGCGGCGAAGCCGGGCCCGCGTTCTCGATATCGCGTGCATCCGCACCGCAGATTCCGCACGCTTCGACCTCGATCAGCACCTGGCCATCGCCCGGCGTCGGCGTTTCCCTTTCGACCAGCTCCAGGACGCCTGGCCGGGTAATTTGCACTGCTCGATAAACTGATTTCATGACTGCTCCTTCAAATAGACTGTCGTTTTCCCTGTCTCGACGCCGAATGATTGTGCGAGCTTAGTGCTTGAACGCCGCGATGGGCCGCATCGATAGCCCCGGCGAGGTATCCGGGAAACTGCGGTGACCATTCGCTTGCGATACCGGTCAGGCGTTCGCTCCACGAGCCGAGTGGTGCGTTTGCCGCGGGCAGGGCAATGCGTTGCGAAGCGCCTTCGATGTCGCGAATGGTGGCCGTATGGGGATCGCAAGCCCAGTCCTTGATGAATTCCGCTTCAGGTGTTGCGGCGCGTGGGCCAAACAGTCGCGCTAACTGCGTTCGACAATGCATGCGCAGAACCGCTTCCTTCACGTTCCGGCGAACGCCGGCAGGTATGCCGAAGAATCCAAAGAGGGCCGCGTTGCCGCCCTCCGTGGAGGCATCGTGTATCTCTCCGAGCGGGCCGCAAGCGCTGCGAGCCTCGCCGGAGAGGCCCGATTGACGCCAGAACGCGGACGGGTACGTTGCAACATACTTGGCATGGGGCGCCATCCATGTGTCGATACTGCGCCATTGCTGTACCAACGCTTGCGGCAGGGCGGGTTCGAAGCTGATGTTGGACTCGACGAGGCGCGGAGGTAGCGCCAGCAAGACATGGTCGACGCAGGCGGTTCGGAAATTTCCTGCCAGGTCTTCGCTGCTTAATTCCACATCGCGACCTGTGAAGCGAAGGCTGCGCACCGCTTCGCCCGTGAAGACCGATTTTGCGTCGAGCGCTGCGGCTAGCGTGTCGGTCAACGTCGCGATCCCGCCAGCCAGACGCATCGAGACTGGCGCAGTCGTGTAGCCTCGCATTCGCATGGGAGGCTCGCCATGCGAGCGCTCTACCATCATGTCGCCGGTCTGGCGCTGCTCGAAGCTCGTGATGCCGAGGTCGTGGATCAAACCGCCCAGTTGCGGTTGGAGGTCTGGCCAGAACCACGTCGGACCGAGGTCAAGGCGATCCCGTTTTGCGTCGCTCTTGCTCCCGGCGTCTCCGTGCGCCGTAGCGGGAACAGACAGGATTCGTCCTCCGGGCGTTTTACGTGCCTCGAAAACGAGGTAATCGTGAATGCCCCGCTGCTGCAGCAGAAATGCCGCGTAGAGGCCGCTTAAGCCGCCACCGACGACGGCAACACGTGCAGTCTGCATGGTTACCCCTTTAATCCGGCTTCGGTGAGATGGCCAGTCTTGATGTAGAACAGCGCACCCGACTCCCCTGCGGAAAATTCCGGATATTCGCCCGCAGGCAGACGTATCCAGGTGCCGCGCTTGCAGGAGAGACGTCCTGCCTTAACCGCTCCCGCAAGTACCAGCAGTTCCGCCGTGCCCACCTCTCCATCGAACAAGGGTTCGCGAGGAGGGAGCCGATGAAGGGAAACCTGCTCCGTGTCGCCCGAAAACAGCGGACAAACTGCCGCGCGGCCACGGCGTTGCCATGCTGCGCGAGCGTTGGTATCGACGCGTACCCGTTCACTGTCCGTGGGTGGCATTTGCCACAATTTCACGAAGATGATCGCGCCGTCGAGGCTATACGGCTGATGCGATGAGCCGGGCGGATTGCGCAAATACCAACCGGAAGGGTAGTGATCGCGGCCTTCGGAAAAGACGCCTGAAAGGACGAAAATCTCTTCTCCGCCCGGATGCTCATGTAAAGAAAAGCGGGACGCAGGCGCGTAGCGCACGATGCTGGTTGCCCGAGCCCTCTCGCCGCCCAGACGGTCCAGCATCATGCGCTCGACGCCGCCTTGAGGCGACGCAATCCAGCGGTAGTCGGCGGGCGTCATGGTGACACGGCGCGAGAAATCGGCATTGACCAGCATGGGGGGGACTTGAGGTACGGGTGCCTGTCAAGATCCGGCCAGATAGCCAGGCAAAGCCTCTCTGGCCGGTAGCGGGATGAAATTACGCTTTGGACAATTGAGCGTGCGCTTCGATCACGCGCGCCGAATAGACCAGTGCGGGACCAGCGTTCAGCGCGATGGCGACGCCTAGCGCTTCCGTGATTTCTTCGAGTGTGGCGCCATGCTCGACGGCTTTCTTCGTATGCACGGAAATGCATCCGTCACAGCGTGTCGTGACCGCTACGGCAAGCGCAATCAGCTCGTGAATCTTGGGCTCGAGCTTGCCGGTCTTCTCCGCGGCAGCGTCGATGACGCCGAGGCCGCGCATGATTTCGGGAGCCTGCTTTCCATAGTCGCCGACACGTTCCAGCAGCGCGCTGCGATAGGCATTCCAGTCTTTCATCATGGACGTTTCTCCGGTGAGGGGCGTGACACCGCGTTTATTGAGCGATGCGAATCAAGCGACTTGATAGATGCGCACTTCAGGCTCGGCGGCCAGAAGGGGGCGAAGCTCGCCGACGACGTCATTGGCGAACAACTCGCTCGTCAAATAGGCTCTGGCATTCTTAACGCTGTCGAAGCCATGCAATACCTGTACGTCTTCTTCGCGTATCAGCAGGTCTTTCGACTTCGCGCCGACGATGGTGTTGAGGAACGGCGCTTTGTACTCCCGATAGACTTTGGCAGCCGCCGCGCGATTGGCTTCGGGAATTTTGAGAGTGATCTGCAACCAGGCCATGGAACATCTCCTTGTTCTAGAGGTAGAGATGGCTCGCGCTCGCCTGCCGCGCTGCGAAGCGGCCGTAAAGCGTCGATGCCGACGGGTTTGAGGAACGCAAGCCTTGCTTCCACGACATTCTTCACGTGTCCCGTCGTTCCGGCAAAGGAGATAATGTGTCAGCGTCCGAAAGAAAAACTTTCTCGCTGCGCATTTTCTGGCTGCAACGGACTTTTGGCCCGACTAGTCTAACTACGCGGCTCCATAACCGAGCCGCGTTGCCGCGTTTTGCGCGAGCGCCAGAAGCTTGGCGTCGGTCGGCGGGGTGTTCGGGACGATGTAGAGATCGGCGAGGTCGGTAACGGGGTCGCTGAACGGTGTGGGCGTGCGGCGCTGCGCGTGCAGAAAATTCCTGAGCGCAGACGGGTCGGCCAATGCAAGAAAGTCGCCGAGGCTTGCAATCGTGGCATCCGGATCCTCGACGAGACTGCGATAGGCAATCGTCAACCGCTGGTTCGCGGGTACTTCGTCGAAGAAGTCGAGTATTTCCGTCACATACTGCCCCCAGACTCGAACGCCGTCGTCGACGGACCCGATCCAGCGCTTGCGCACGAGAGAGTTGGCCACGCGCGCGGGATCGCGATGAATATGGATGAAGCGCGCATGCGGCAACAATTCGCGTATCAACCGAAGGCACGAGCCCGAACGCGGCAGGCGTTCGATTGAGCCAAGGCGGCCGGAAAGCAGGGTGGGGTCCGCATAGGGGGGATGCTTGTCCCCCCAGATAGGCGCCGCGATCTGGAGCGCCTCGCGGTAAAAGCGCTCGACCCAAGGGCCCAGCGTGCTATTGCCGAAGCGGACAAGCGACTCCCGGTGGGCGGGACTGAGCAGATCCGGGCGGCGGCTGCCGATGTCCAGCGTCTCCTTCAGCAGTGCGAAGATCCGGCATTCGTTGGTCAGATGGATAAGCGGGTGCTCGTTCAGGACAGAACAAAGAAAGGTCGTTCCCGAGCGGGGCGCACCGACGATAAAGAGGGGGAACGAATCCATTTGCGCCTCTCGTTCTCTGTTGCGCTCATCCTACGCGTCTGTGATGGCGCGGAACTGACGCCGTGATGACACGGCGGAAGGCGAAGGCGAGAAGGGCGCGAGCAGGCGGCGTGCCTGAAGGATTCGCTTAAATCGCTTGAATGTTTCGCAGGAGCCCTGGTGGCTTCGCGCGCGTTGGGCCGGGCGCCGCCGCGCACAATCGTTCAAGACGCTTCGCGCCCGCTTCGCCTAAGCTCGGCTGAAATCCACCGTAACGGAGCCGTCATGGACATCGATTCTTCCCGCACGCCCGAGCGGCGCGGCCAAGGTCAGACGATCGACCTGCTCGACAAGATTCGCCGGATCGAGGGGCACTGGCAGCCGCGCGTCGTTGCCGAAATGAACGACTATCAGTTCAAGGTCGTAAAGCTGCTCGGCGATTTCATCTGGCACACGCATAGCGACACCGACGAGACGTTCATCGTGCTCGAAGGGACCTTGCGCATCGATCTGCGCGACGGGGCGATCGAACTGCGGGCGGGCGAGATGGCCGTGGTGCCTAAGGGCGTCGAGCACAAGCCGTATGCGCAGGCGGAGGTGAAGCTGTTGCTGATCGAACCGCGCGGTGTGGTCAATACCGGCGAAACGGAAAACGACAGGACGGTCGAAAACGACATCTGGATATGAGACCCGGAGTGCAATAAACAGCGCGATAAGCAGCGCAATAAGCACCGCTGGCCGGCGCATGGGCCGTCGCGCCGCTTCGTGTACAGTTCCGCTTGACGCATGACTGCTTTCACGCAACGGCCCATGATACGACTGGAAGATCTCGTCATTTTCATCAGCGCGGTAGACCACGGGAGTCTTTCGGCTGCCGCGCGGCAACTGGACCTCACGCCCGCGGTTGCCAGTGCGGGCCTCAAGCGCCTCGAAGCGGAGCTGGGCACGCGCCTCATCGCACGATCGACGCGCAGCCTGCGCCTGACGCCCGACGGCGAAGGCTATCTCCGGTACGCGCGCAACGTGATCGAGCAGGTGGAGGCAGGCCAGAACGCCGTGGCGCACGGACGCAAAACGATAGGCGGCACCGTGTCGCTTTCGGTGCCCTCCGATCTGGGCCGGAACGTGCTCGCCGTCTGGCTCGACGAATTCCAGTCGCAGCACCCGGCCGTTTCGTTGCAGGTGCATCCCGGCGACAGCGTGACCGACATGTTCCGTGCGCCGATCGCGCTCGCGATCCGCTATGGCGTGCCCGAAGACTCCACGCTGGTGGCGCTGCCGCTCGTGCCCGAAAACCGCCGCGTGCTCTGCGCCTCGCCCGACTATTTCGCGCGGCACGGGCGCCCCGGGTCGCCCGCCGCGCTCGCGCAGCACAACTGCCTGTGCTATGCGTTGAGCGACACGCTGCATGACCGCTGGACCTTCTCCAGGAATGGTGAAGCGACGGTCGTGAACGTGCGCGGCGACCGCAGCAGCGATGACGGCGAACTCGTGCGCCGCTGGGCGCTGGCGGGACGGGGCGTCGCCTACAAGTCGCGGCTGGACGTGCTGGCCGACCTCAAGGCGGGGCGTCTCGAAGCGACGCTGACCGATTTCGAGGGCGAGAGCGCGCCGCTGCATCTCGTCTGCGCGCACCGGACCATGCTCTCGCCGACTGTCAACGCGCTGCGCGACCTGCTGCGCGAGCGCCTTTCCACCTACGCCGCCTGAAGCTCTGCAGTCCCGCTGGCGTTGGATTCGGCGGCGATTTTCAATTTCTGTTTGAAGCTGATTCCTCGCTACGCCGCTTTCCGGGCCGGGCGCGCTGACCGATGATCGAGCCGTGACGGACGGAATGGCCGGCGTGGACTGATTCACGAGGCCAGGGCGTCCGGCTTCCCAACATTGTTAGCTGGAGGTATCGACCATGAAGGCCGTTGGCTACTATCGCAATCTGCCCATCGGCGATCCGGAATCGCTCGTGGATCTCGAACTGCCGGAGCCCGCGCCCGGTCCGCACGACCTGCTGGTCGAAGTGCATGCGGTGTCGGTCAATCCGGTCGACACCAAGGTGCGCGCGAGGATGGCGCCCGAGGGCGGCCAGCCGAAGGTGATCGGCTGGGACGCGAGCGGCGTGGTGCGCGCCATCGGCCGCGACGTGACGCTGTTCAAGCCCGGCGACCGCGTGTGGTACGCCGGCTCGCTGCTGCGGCCGGGCACCAATAGCGAGCTGCATGCCGTCGACGAGCGCCTTGTCGGCCCCATGCCGCAGACGCTCGGCTTTGCGCAGGCGGCGGCGCTGCCGCTCACGAGCATCACGGCCTGGGAGCTGCTGTTCGACCGGCTGAAGGTGCCCCAGAGCACGGCGGGCACGGCGCCCACCGGCGAGACGCTGCTCGTGATCGGTGCGGCCGGTGGGGTGGGCTCGATCCTCGTGCAGCTCGCGCGCAAGCTGACCGGCTTGACGGTGATCGGCACGGCGTCGCGGCCCGAGACGACGCAGTGGGTGACCGACCTCGGCGCGCATCACGTGATCGACCATACGAAGCCACTTTCGCAGGAGCTCAGGCGCATCGGCTTCGAGGGCGTGGACTTTATCGCGAGCCTCAATCAGACCGACCGCCATTTCGACGAGATCGTGGCATCGATCAATCCTCAGGGGCATCTCGCGCTGATCGACGACCCCGAGATCTTCGACTTCCGCAAGCTCAAGACGAAGAGCGTCGCGCTGCACTGGGAATTCATGTACACGCGCTCGATGTTTTCGACGAAGGATCAGATCGAACAGCACCGCCTGCTCGCCCGGGTCGCTTCGCTGATCGACGAAGGCGTGCTGCGCACGACGTTCAACGAGAGCTTCGGGACCATCAACGCCGCAAACCTGCGCCGGGCGCACGAGCTCGTGGAAAGCAACCGGGCGCGCGGCAAGCTGGTGCTCGAAGGCTTCTGAGCGCGGCGGCGCTTACGGGTGTTTATGGGCGGTTGAGATAGCGCGGCAGCGCCGCGATATCCTGCTTGCGCAGCGGCTTGCTGTAGAGGAAGCCCTGGGCGACCTGGCAGCCGTGAGCATCGAGAAATGCGGCCTGCTCCATCGTCTCGACGCCTTCCGCCACGACCTGCTGCCCAAGGCAGCGGGCGATGGAGAGAATCGCCTTGACGAGTTCGGCATGACGCCGGTCCGTGGTGACGCGTTGCACGAACGTACGGTCGATCTTGATTGTGTCGATCGGAAAGCGCGCCAGATAGGCGAGCGCGGAGTAGCCGGTGCCGAAGTCGTCGATGGCGATCGATAGCCCCATGTTCTTGAACGCCAGGAGCGTGCCGGTTACCGTGTCGTCTTCTTCCAGCAGCAGGCTTTCGGTGATCTCGAACTCCAGCCATTCGGGCCGGCAGCCGGTTTCGTCGAGGATCTCCTTCACCGTCGTCGCCAGGTCGCGAAACTGGAACTGCCGCGCGGACAGGTTGATGGCCACTTTGTGACGCGTCTTGCCGCCGGCATTCCATTCGGAGGCCGAACGACAGGCTTCGCGCAGCACCCATTTTCCGAGATCGCCGATCAGGCCCGTTTCCTCCGCCACCGGCACGAACTGCACGGGCGACACGTAGCCCACGCCGGGCCGGTTCCATCTCAACAGCGCTTCGGAGCCGATCACTTCTGCGTCGCGAAACAAGACCTGAGGCTGGTAATGCAGTTCGAGTTCGCCTTGATCGATTGCGCGGCGAAGCTCCGATTCCAGCAGCAGATGCGCGGTCGCTTCGACGGTCAGTTCTTTCGTGTAGAAGCGAAAACCTCGCCGGCCCGAGCGCTTCGCGAGGTACATGGCCGAATCCGCGTACTTCAGCAGGTCTTCGGCGTCGGTACTGTCGACGGGATATAGCGCGATGCCAAGGCTGCACGAAACGAAGACCTCTCTACCGTCCAGCAGAAAGCGTTCGTCGAGCCGCTTGATGATCCTGGCGGAAATCTGTTCGAGGAGGCAGCGCTCGCGAATCCCGGGCAGCAGCACGGCGAACTCGTCGCCGCCGAAACGCGCGACCGTGTCGCCGGGGCGCACGCAGCCCAGCAGGCGCACCGCCGCTTCGCGCAACAGCTCGTCGCCCACCGCGTGACCCATCGTGTCGTTGACGCCCTTGAAGCGGTCCATGTCGATCATCATCACGGCCGTCAACTGGCCCGGCGTGCTGACGGCGATGGCTTGACGCAGGTACTCGTTGAACCGGGCGCGATTCGGCAGCGCCGTCAACGCGTCGAAATACGCCATGCGATGAATTTTCTCCCGCGAGGCGTGAAGTTCCGTGATGTCGCGCCCCACGGCAAGGACCGTTTCCACCGTGCCGTTCGCTCCAAGCTCCGCGGTGAGTCTGATGAGGTGGCATAGCTGCCTGCCGCCGGGCTCGCCCCAGCTCAATTCGAATTCCTGGTCGCGTGCCGTGGTGAAAACCGCTTCCAACTGATGCTCGTAAAGCTCCATGTTGGTGCCGCCCGGCGATTCGGCCGGGGTTTTGCCGATCAGGGCCGCCGCGCCGCCCGAGAGGAGCGAGGCGAAAGTCGGATTGACGTAGATGCGCCGAAAATCCCTGCTATAGCGTGCCACCGTATCGGGCGAGTGCTCGACGAGGGTTCTGAATTCGCGCTCGCGCCGGGCCAGGGTTTCGTCGGCGCGGCGCCGCTCGGTCATGTCGCGCGCCACGCCAAGCACGCCTGTCACGGTACCGCGCGCGTCGAGCACCGGTAGCCGGCGGGTTTCGAGCAAGGCCCGTTCGCCCGTTGCCGGGGAGACCACCCATTCGTCATTGACGCAAACACGCATTGCGTCGATGGCCGCCTTTTCACGTTCGTGAAAGAAGTCGGCCATCTCGGCTTCGTAGAACGCGTAGTCGGTTCTCCCGAGAATTTCGGCTTTCGACTTGCCCACAAAGCGCTCGACACCGTGATTGCAGAGCATGAAGACGCCCGCCGTGCTCTTCAGCCACACCATGTCGGGAATGGTGTGCAGCACGTTCATCAGTTGCGCGCGCGCTTCGGAGAGCTCCCGCGCCTTGTCTTCGAGGCGCTTGTTGAGCTGGAGAATTTTTTCGTACTGGGCACGCTGTTCGCCTTCCGCGCGCTTGCGCTCGGTGATGTCCTGAATCGCGCCGATCAGGCCGGCCTGGCGGCCTTCGCCATCGTGGAAAACGGCCTTGCTGAACTCCACGTCGCGCACTTCGCGCCGCGCGTTTCGGACCTTGAATTCGTATTGCTGGATGCCGCCGCTCGTGAAGAGCGCTTCGTCCATGTCGAAATAGGTTTGCGCCAGTTCGCGCGGGCTGGTTTCGAAGACGGTCTTGCCGACGAATTGCTGCTTCGGCACGCCAAGAAATGCTTCGAACGCCTTGTTTAGATGCAGATACCGTCCTTCGCGGTCCTTCGAGAAAACAGGAATGGGAATGGTATCGAGCAGGGATTCAAGGAAGGATTCCCGTTCGCGCAGCTTGGCCTCCGCGCGTTTGCGCGCGGTGACGTCGAACCAGATCGCCAGCACGCCGGGCGTGCTGCCCTTGACCGGGTCGCTGACGAACTGCACGACATAGTGCTCGCAGCGTCCCGCGGGCATGCCGTCGAACGACAGTTCGAGCTCCCGAGCGACACCGGTGGTGGCGACTTCGAGAATGGCGTCGAGGTAGCGCCGCAGCGTTTGCGGCGACAGCAGCTCGGCCTCCGTGTACAGCCGCGGCCCGGGTTCGGATGCGGCGCTCATCGTGGCGATTGCCGCGCGATTCAGGTGGCGCCGTCGACCGCGTGCATCGTAACGGATGACAGGCATGGGCAAACCGTGGACCGGCACAGAGTATTCGCTTTCGGCGTCGATTTCAGGGTTTTCCATGCTGTTAAAGAAACTGATTGTCCGCTCAAGGCCGTCTACGCTGGCGCTCCCGGAACCGGCATCTCCGCCGGGGCCCAACAGGACACGCCATCCGTACAGTAACGGCGGAAAATGAGGATTCTGAAGTGTGCCGAACGAGGCTTTCGGGTTGCCTTCAGCGCGGTGTCGTGGCGCGGCGCGGTATGCGTTACCTGCGCAGCCTGCGATGATCGGGGAATATCCCCTGCCGCGTGCGGCGGATGCCCAGGATCGAATGATGAGCGACAAAGCGCGCCTCAGGGTTGGGTTGAGATCCGCGCCGGATTGCCGGCCATAGCCATAAGACAAGATTACTGATCGTCGTCATCGGCCGACGGGCCCGCGTCGAGGCTTCCCGCGGTGCTCGCTCCACGCCTGGCGATGGCGCGCGCGAGCAGCTCGCTCGCCGGGTGGCTCGATGCGTCGACGGTCAGGGCGTGGCCCGCGTTTTGCCACGCGCAAACCCATTGCCCCTGACGCGCGCATAGCCGTGCGTAGCCCAGCAGGGCGTCCCGTTCCCGTTCGCGCGAAACCAGTTCGGCCTGCATCTGTAGCGCCTCGCTGTTGCCGGGCTCTTCGGCCAGTGCGCTCATGATGGCCCTGCGTGCCGGCCAAAGATTGCTCTTGTCCAGACTCGCGCGGGCACTGGCGAGATTTCTGGCCGCGTCGGCATGGAGGTTCGCGCTGGTCTTCCGCACAGCAACGCGTTCCTCATGACGATTCATTGGCGCATCGGCGTTTTGCCGAGCGGCGTCCCTGTTCGCCATGCGGGGTGGCGCTCGCGGTGCGGGTTCCGCCAGCGCCTGCGGGGCCGCGGGCGGCTCGGTGTCATTGGCTGGCGCGCGGGTTGCCGGGACCGCAACCACCTGGGGCGCGAGCACCGGCCCTTTGGCCGTCTGAGCGACGGGCGCCGGTTCCTTTTCTTCGTGATGTGCGATCCCGTAGGCGGCAAATGCGAGCGCGAACACGGCCACGCTGGCGAAGGCATAGAACTGCTGTCGCGAGCGGTGCCCTGGGGGTTCGCCGGCCGTCTCCTCCTGGGAGGAAGCGATCATCTGGTTCGCCCCGCATTCGGGACAGAATTTCATCGGGCCACTGAGTCCGGTCCCACAGCGGGAACACTGCCGCGAGCCGGGTTCAACCCGCTCAAATTCCTTGGACATGGGAAAACCTGGAGTCGGAAGATCGAACTGATTGCCGCTACAGCCTGTCGCGTAGCGGCGGGTCAGGGAAGTGCCGCAAAATCGATGCCTGGGAGAATCATCGGGCGGTGCGACGGCTGCCGGTTTCGCCGCACGATGATTACATGGGATGTAATTGGCGCCATGCGCTGCTGCCGCTACGCTTCGATTGTCGTCTTTTCATTTTCATCCACCTCGATCAGGGAAATACGATGAATGCCACCAGTCTCGATTCGAAAGTACCGCTGAACGAACTCGGTGGTCTGCTGCGCTATTGGCGCGACCTGCGCGGCGTGAGTCAGCTCGATCTGTCGCTCGATGCCGGCGTTTCGCAGCGTCAGATCAGCTTTATCGAAAGCGGGCGTAGCGTGCCGGGCCGGGACACGCTGCTGACGCTTGCTCAGACACTCGATGTGCCGCTGCGCGAGCGCAATGACTTGCTGCTCGCCGCCGGTTACGCGCCCGTGTATTCGGAAGCGGCATGGAATGCCCAGGAGATGCATGGTGTCATCCGCGCGCTGGAGCGAGTCGTTCGCCAGCACGAGCCGTTTCCGGCGATCGTGATGGACCGTCACTGGAATGTTCTGATGACCAACGAGGCAGCACCGCGTTTCTTCAATTGCTTCATCGACATGGCCGCGCGCCCGAGCCCGCGCAACATGCTGCATCTGGTCTTCGATCCTCAGGGGATGCGGCCATTCGTGGCCGATTGGGACACGGTCTCGCGTAGCCTCCTGCAACGCGTGTATCGCGAATCGGTGGGCCATATGATCGACGCCGGCACGAAGCATCTGCTCGACGAACTGCTGGCCTATCCCGACGTACCGCGCGACTGGAAGGCCCATCGTGGGTCGTCTACCGCGGCCACCATGCCCGTCATTCCACTGAGCTTCGTCAGCGAGGGCGTCGAGCTTCGCTACTTCTCGATGGTCACGACCGTGGGCACGCCGCAGAACGTTGCAGCTCAGGAACTGCGGCTGGAATCCATGTTTCCCGCCGACGACGAAACCGAAGCACGCCATCGGCAGTTGCTCGCGGCACATTCCAGGCAGCACTGAGCGGCTTGCCGCTAGGGGCTTGCCTCATCCGACGGCGGCGCGAACCTGACCCAGTTGTCGCAACTGTTCAACACGACCTTGAACGCCGCGTTGCAATCGGCCGGCCTGCAGGGCAAAGTCATCCAGATCGATTCGTACACCTGGGTGAGCCAGATGATCGCGAATTTCCAGGCGAACGGCTTTACGGTGTCCAACACGGCGCAGGCTTGCGATCCCTCGAAAACACCCGACGACACCTCGTTGCTCTGCTCGCCGGCGACCTACGTCGTGCCCAATGCGGACCAGACGTACCTGTTCGCCGACGACCTGCATCCGACCACGCGTTTGCATGCGCTTTTCGCTCAGTACGTGGAGCAGCAGATTGCCGCCAGCGGATTGGGGCATTGAGCGTCCGGGATGCGATCATCGGGGGGAATTCAGGAGTCCCGTCAGTTCGTCCGGCGAGATCTCGTCGTTGTCCTCGCTCTCTTGACGGCGGCCCCGGATCTCTGCCCGCTTCTGTGGGTCGAACCTGGCCAGGTCCTGGAAAATGAGCCGCCCCCACGTTTGGCCTCGCGCCTGGACGAGCAGGCCGCCCTCGGCGATCTTCCCGAGTTCGACCGGCGCGAAGCCGAGCCGGTCGACCAGATCCGCCACGGAGGCGCTGGCCGCGCCGTCGTCGCTGGAGACGAACACGACTCGCCGGCCTCCCTGCGGTGTCGTGGCCCCTTGGGCCAGGGTCCCGGCGGGCAGGTGGTTGAAAGCCTTCACCAGTTTCGCTCCCGGCAGCGCTTTCGCAATGGCGGCGGTCGAGGGCAGCCCGTCGAGTTCCTCCGGGGGGACGCCGAACGCATTGGTTGCGTCGACCACGAGTTTCCCCTGCCAGCTTTCGGCGGCCCGCGCGACGTCACGGTGGGCAGCGAACGGCATGGCCAGGATAACGACGTCGGCCTTGACCGCGTCTTCCATATGCTGCGGGACGAGCGACGGGCCGATTTGCGCCGCCAGTGCCGCGAGTGCCGCCGGCGGCCGTCTGCCCGCCACCGCGACTTCGATTCCCTGGCGCGCGAACGCCTGGGCGATGGCCGTTCCGATCTTGCCGAGGCCGATGATTGCGTAGCTCATTGAATGCTCCTTCCGTCGTGCCCGAAGTCAAACCTGGCCGACGCCACCGTCGTCCATCAGGTCCGCGCCCGTCATGTAGGAACTCTGGTCGGACGCGAGGAAGAGCGCCCCATTGGCCATCTCTTCGGGCCGGGCAAGCCGGCCGAGCGGGACCATGCTCAGGTACATGTTCACCAGCGCCTCGCGTTCTTCGGGCGTCGAGACCTGGGAGTCGAGCATCGGGGTGTCGGTGACGCCTGGGCTCAGCGTATTGACGCGAATGCCGCGATCCTTGAATTCCGCTGCCCACGTGCGGGTATAGGAACGCAGCGCCGCCTTGGTCGCCGCGTAGGCGGTATGACCGGGAATGCCCATGAGGTGCATGGCCGAGGAGACGAGGATGATCGATCCGCCTCGTGTCATCAGCGGCAGCAGCTTCTGCACGAGGAATACGGGGCCGCGGGCGTTGAGGTTGAAGGTCTTGTCGAAGTGTTCGGGCGTGAGCGTGTCGATGGGAGCCTGCTCCACCAGGGCCGCGTTCGACACGACGATGTCGACGCGTCCCTTTTCGTCCCTCACTGCCGCGGCGACGCGGTCGAGGTCATCGAGGTTCGCGGCGTCGGCCCGGATTGCGGTGACGTTGCGGCCTATCTGGGCGGCGGCCTCGTCGAGCTGGGTCTCGCGACGGCCGAATATGAAAACGTGAGCGCCTTCGGCGGCGAACCGCCGGGCGATAGCCAAACCGATGCCAGTCGTTCCGCCGCTAATGACGGCAACTTTGTCTGTGAGAGTGGACACGGGAACCTTCCTTCGTCTGCTGATGGATGACAGGAAGAGCGTAATTGCTGGCCGTGCGGATGATAATCCGCAAATTTTTCATAAGACCTATTCGCGAGGGGAATCGGCCATCTTCGCCCGCGCCGCGTGAGTCATGCCGAAAGTGTTCATAATGACAGAGCGTCCCGCGGTATTGATTCTTTGGAGGAATGCGGTGGATCGGTTTCACGAATTGAGCGCCTTCATTGCCGTCGTGGAAGCGGGCGGGTTTTCCGCTGCGGCGCGCAGGACGGGCGAGTCGCAGTCGGCCATCAGCAAGGCGATCGGCGCCCTCGAAAAGCGTCTTGGCGTCGTGCTGTTCAACCGCAGTACGCGCAGCGTGACCCTGACCGATCAGGGGCAGCGGTACTACGACCGGGCCAAACCGCTGGTGGACGAGATGGATGAAGTGGATGGAGAACTGACGAGCAGCACGCTCGATGTTTCGGGCTTGATCCGGATCGCCTCGGCGTCGACTTTCGGCCGCCTGCACGTCGTTCCGCTGATACCCGAGCTGTTGTCGCGCCATCCGGGCCTGCAAGTGGATCTGATCCTTTCCGACTTCGTGCGCGATATGGTGGAAGACCGGATCGATCTGGCGATTCGCGTGGGGCCGGTCGACGAACCGGACGCCGTGGTCAAGCCCGTGGCCAGCAGTCCGCTCGTCTGCGTCGGGTCGCGTCGTTACTTCGAGCGATTCGGCACGCCCAGAACTCCCGCCGACCTCGTTCATCACAATTGCCTTTTATATGGAGGCCTGATGGAATCGGTCAACTGGCCGTTTGTCGGGCCAGAGGGGCGGTTCAGCGTAACCGTTCACGGGAATCTTTCCTCCAACAGCGTCGAAACGATCCGGGCGGGCGTGCTGGCCGGTATGGGCATCGGCCTGTTCACGAAGGCTTCTCTTGCCGACGAACTCCGGCATCCGGAAGTCGTCACGGTTCTCGACGACTTTATCCGCGACGCCAGAGACATCAGCCTCATCTGGCCGAAGCGCCGGTTCGTTCCGGCACGCCTGCGCCGCGTAACCGAGTTTTTTGCCAAGGCGCTCCCGGCCCGGATTTAGGCGGGCGAGAGCCCACCCACCGGGCAGCATGGCAGATGTCGAGAGACGGCCTTCGGTCATGCCGCGAGCTTTGCCGCCGCATCCCGAAGCGCCGTGCGCAGCCCCTCCTCGACGACGGGGTGATAGAACGGCATGGCCAGCATTGCGTCGACGGTCAGGCCCATCTGCAGGCTCCACGCGAGCAGGTGGCCGATGTGCTCGGCCGAGGGGCCCAGCATCTCCGCACCGATAAAGCGCCGCGTCGCGCGATCGACGTACACATGCGCCCGCCCCTGGTTTTTCAGCATCACACGGCTGCGCCCCTGGTCCTCGAAACTCACTTCGCCGGTCACGAAACTGCCCTCGGGCAGCTCGCGATGCCGCGCACCCACGAGGGCGATCTGCGGGTCGGAGAACACGACCGCCAATGGCGCCCGGCGCTCGATTTTCGCCACGTCGGGATAGCGCGCCGCGTTGCGGCCCGCTGCGCGGCCTTCGTCGGCGGCTTCGTGCAGGAGCGGCACGACGCCGTTCACGTCGCCTGCGATGAAGACCGGATGCGGGCCCACTTGCAGCGTGTCTGCGTCGAACTGAGGGATGCCGTGTTCGTCGAGTTCGATCGATGTGTTCTCGAGCCCGAGGTTCCCGACATTGGGCTGCCTGCCGGTGGCTGCCAGCACATATTCATAGCTATCCTCAGTAACGGTTCCATCGGGGCGGCGATAGCGCAACCTCACATCGTTGCCGTCGCGCGTTGCGCTCAGCATCGTGCCGCTCGGCTCGAAATGGAACGCTTCCCCGAAGATCGCGCGCGCCGTTTCCACGAGCTTCGGGTCGGTCAACTGGCCGACGCTGCCGCGCCCGCCGTACACGCTCACGCGTACGCCAAGCCGCGCGAGCGCCTGCCCGAGTTCGAGGCCGATCACGCCGGGGCCCATCACCGCCACGCTGCGCGGCAGGGTCGTCCAATCGAACACGTCGTCGTTCACCACCACGCGGTCGCCAAGCCCGGCCAGCACCTCCGGCACAACGGGCTTCGAGCCGGTTGCGATCACCACGCGCCCGGCGCGCACTTGCGTATGGTCGCCCACCTGCAGCAGGCGGTCATCGACGAAACGCGCATATCCCACCAGCCGGTCCTCCGCCGGCAGGGCTTCCACCCCCTCGATCACGAAGCCGACGAAGCGGTCCCGCTCGCGGCGCACACGCGCCATCACCGCTTCGCCATCGACCTGCACGCCGGCTACATGGATGCCGAACGGAGCCGCGTGGCTTGCCGTATGCGCCGCCTCGGCCGCCGCGATCAGGAGCTTGGACGGCATGCAGCCCACGCGCGCGCAGGTCGTGCCGTATGGACCGCCCTCGATGATCACGGCGGTGGCGCCCTCCGCACGGGCCGCGCGGTAGGCGCTCAGCCCCGCGGTGCCCGCGCCGATGATGGCGACGTCTTTCTGTATCATGCGCATGGCGCAATCCCTCCTTGAATGGCGGAACGTAACCGATGGGCTTCGCGCGATTTCGCGGTGCGCCACTCGTCACGGCTTGCATACAGTGTAAGAAGGGCGCGCAGGCCGATGAATGCCACGAAGAAGCAATATCCTGCTCAATCGTCTCATTCGGCCAGCCAGGGGCCGCTACGATGCGATTTTTACACCGGAAACCTGCAATCGTCTCGCGCACCTGCTGTAGCCCGGTGCCGGGCATTTCCGTGAGGACGGAACTCAAACCCGGACGCAGGGCGCGCCCTGGCCTTGCTAGCGGCATGTCAATGCAGAGGCGTGGCAAGGCGTGCGATGCGGCGCACCTGGCGCGGCAGCACGATATACATGCTCCAGATCACGAGGAGCATTGCGCGCAGCACGTCCTCGACATGATGCGGCAGCGCAACGATCAGTTCCGCAATCAGCAGGCTGCCCGGTACGGACCACAGATAGGTGGTCAGGCCGAGCAGGGTTGCGTGCCATAGACCGAGCCGTTCGGGTCCGGGCAAGGCGTGCGCGGCCAGTCCGCTTCGAACCATGTAGCCCGAGAGCGGCAGGCTCAGGAGTACATAGACCAGAACGGTGGCCACGAGCGGCAGGGCCATGATCACGACCGGCACGATGGCCGATAATGCCGTTGCGCCCGACGGGGTCAGCGCGGCCGAGAGCCGCATGAGCGGCGCGGCCGTCTTCCAATCCAGGTAGTTGTACCCGACGAGAAAGGCGAGGCAGAGCAGCGCGCTGGCGAGCCACTGGCGCCAGGCGCAGGACCACCACACATAGAGGCGCCGCCCGAAGCTCATGCTCCGGGTGAGCCGGAACAGAGGCCGCCGGTCCGTGAGCGTGGCTACGCCAGCCATCACGACAAAGAGGCCTGCTGCGAGAGCCAGCACGTAGAGATTCCACGGGAAGAATCCCGCGTGATGACCGACGACCGTCGACGCCGGTTGGGGTACGGAGAAATGCTGCAGATGCCGGGCAATATATTCGGAGGGGTCGAGCGCCTGTGCCGATCCGTTCGTGCTCATGCCGCCTCCCTGTTGAAGGAAACGCAACAGCGGGAAAGCAACCGCGCGAAGAGGTTGCGTTCGTCTTGACGGAAGCCTGGCAGATTATGCGGCGTTCGCTACGGACGTTAGCATTTTAGAATTCCTCATCTGAATGTCCAGTCTCTTCGGTTCCCTAAACAGATTGAGCAAGCTTGCGGCGGACTGGAAAAGCGAGGGTGTTTGCGGACATGTGGAGGCGCTGGACGGGCGATTTCCCGGCATGCGCGCGCCGCCTTCCTTTCCGCTCGAAAGCCTTCGCGGCCGGTCGGATCGTGCTGTATTCTGTTTGTGTCAGGCCCTTTGTGCCAGACCCGTTTGTGCCGGACGCCTGCGTCCGGTCTGGCAGCCTGATTCCGTCATGCACGAGAGCATCCAGACCGCCATGAAGCGTGAATCTTCGCTGGAACTCGTCATTACTTCGGCGCAGTTTTCGCCGGACGCCACCTTTCTCGTGGACGAGCGAGGACACATACGCCACGTGAGCGACGCCTGCCGGGAAATATTCGGGTATGCGCCGTCCGACTTCATCGATCAACAGATTATCGATTTCGTGGTTCCTGCCGATCAGGACGCGACGCTCAGGGAAGCGCGGGAGGTGCTGGCGGGCCGCAAGCGGGTAGGCTTCGAGAACCGCTATCGCCACAAGGATGGCAGCGAGGTCTACATCACATGGTCGGCGCGCTGGCTCGAACGCGAGCGGGTGCGCATAGGGGTGGCGCGCGACGTGACGGAACTCAGGCGCGGCATGACGGGCATAACGGGCGTACCGGTCCTGCTGGCCCAGCTTGCGCCCCATGAGCGCAAGGTCCTGGCGATGCTGCTGACCGAGGCCACGGAGAAGCAGATTGCCGAGAGGCTAGGGTTGGCCGTTTCGACCACCCATTCGTATATCACCGGGATTTTTCGCAAATACGGCGTGCGTGGCCGTGCCGGCTTGATGAGTCTGTGGCTGAAGCACCTTTCCTCGGGTGTCTGGCCTTCGGACAAAGGCCAGGGTTAGCGGCAAGGGGGTGCCTCGCCGATCAGGTCTGGACTGCTACCGGCGGCGTGCGAAGGCGCTCCAGCAGATGCAGCAGACGTACGCGATGCGGCGGAAGCAGGTCCGGCGCGGCCAGCAGGTGTTGCACGCGTTCGAGCCAGTAACGATGCCCGAAGATTACGCACGCATCTTCGACCGTCAGGACCCGCTCCAGATGGGCGATGGCCGCGTCGGCGGTCTGCGCGCAATACGGAACCTTGTCGGCTGTCGCCTCCCTCGTCCGCGTTTTCATGTGGCTCTCTCAGGTTGCTATGTTTTTTTGACTTGCTACGGCCCGGCGTGATGGCGGCTTATCGCCTTGCTTACAAATATCTTATCGAAGCGCGTCAGGCTGTCATACCCTGCTAATCAGAGGGATGACGCCGGGTCCATTTCCGGCTTCGCTGTGCGGAAATCGTCATTGCGGGCAAGGCAATCGACCAAGACGGTTGCGGGGGCGGGACCTACGATTAGCGGCATGAAAACGCTGACCGTAATCGATTCCCATACCGGCGGCGAGCCCACGCGGCTCGTGACCGAAGGCGGCCCGGATCTCGGCCGCGGCCCGCTTGCCGAGCGGCTCGATATTTTCCGCCGCGAGTACGACCGCGTGCGTGCCGGCGTCGTCAACGAGCCGCGCGGCTCGGACGTGCTGGTCGGCGCGCTGCTGTGCGAACCCCACGACCCGGGGTGTTCGGCGGGCGTGATCTTCTTCAACAACGTGGGCTTTCTCGGCATGTGCGGCCACGGCACGATCGGTCTTGTCGCGTCGCTGGCGCATCTCGGGCGCATCCAGCCGGGCGTGCATCGTATCGAAACGCCGGTGGGCGTGGTCGAGGCCGAACTGCACGCGGACCGCAGCGTGACGGTGCGCAACGTGCCCGCCTACCGGTACCGCAAGGCCGTGCCGCTCGACGTGCCCGGCCTCGGCCGCGTGCACGGCGATATTGCGTGGGGCGGGAACTGGTTTTTTCTCGTTGCGGACCACGGTCTGCCGCTCGACGCGGCCAACGCCGAGTCATTGACCGAGGCAGCGTGGCGCATCCGGCAGGCGCTGGAAGCGAACGGCATCACGGGCGAGGGCGGCGCGCTTATCGATCACATCGAACTCTTCGCCGACCCGGCGCGTGCCGATGTCGACAGCCGCAACTTCGTGCTGTGTCCCGGCAAGGCCTACGATCGTTCGCCCTGCGGTACCGGCACGAGCGCGAAGGTGGCATGCCTCGCGCTCGACGGTGCGCTCGCGCCGGGCGAGACGTGGCGCCAGGAGAGCATTATCGGCAGCGTGTTCGAGGCATGCTACGAAGCGGATCCGGCGCTGCCGGCGGGGTATGTGCGACCGGTCATTCGCGGCACGGCGCACGTGAACGCCGAGTCGAAGCTGATCTTCAGTGAAGACGACCCGTTCGCGTGGGGCATACGCGCGTGATGAAAGCGCCCGGCACGCATCCGGATGTCGTCGTGATCGGCGCGGGTATTGTCGGCGCAGCATGCGCTCACGAGCTTGCGCAGCAGGGCGCCGACGTGCTCGTTATCGACCGCGCCGGCGCGGGCGGCGGCGTGACGGCGGCGGGCATGGGGCATCTCGTCGTGATGGACGACACGCCCGCGGAATTCGCCCTCTCCGCATGGTCACGCTCGTTGTGGCACGAGCTGGCGCCGCAACTCGACGCGCGGCATGCCTTCATTCGCTGCGGCACCCTCTGGGTTGCTGCGGACGACGAAGAGTATGCGCTCGCGCAGACGCGTCAGCAGGCGCTCTCAGGTCAGGGCGTGGCGTGCGCCATGCTGGACGAGCGGGCGCTGCGCGAGGCGGAGCCTCAACTACGCGAAGGCTTGCAAGGCGGCATGATCGTGCCCGACGACGCAGCCGTGTACGCGCCGACGGTTTGCACCCACCTGCTCGAGCAGCCTGGGCCCGGCCGTATCGTGTGCCGCTTCGATACGCCAGTCGTGCGGGTGGACCGCTCGGGGGTTCTGCTGGCGAGCGGCGAAACGATTGCCGCGGGAGCGGTTTTGCTCGCCAATGGTCTTCAGGCCTCCGAATTGTTGCCGGGCCTGCCGCTGGAGGCCAAAAAAGGACACCTGCTCATCACCGACCGCTATCCCGGCACGGTGAGGCATCAGATTCTCGAACTCGGCTACATCAAGAGCGCGCACAACACGAACGGCACGTCGGTGGCGTTCAATGTGCAACCGCGCCCCACGGGACAATTGCTGATCGGTTCGTCGCGGCAGTTCGACAACGACGATGCCGCGGTGGAGCCCGCGATTCTCGCGCGCATGCTGCGGCGCGCCGCCGGCTACCTGCCGCAATTGCCGTCGCTGAACGGAATCCGCGCATGGACCGGTATGCGTCCCGCGACGCGCGATGGCATGCCGCTGATCGGCCCGGCTGGCCCGTTTGCGACGGCGCATGCGCATCCTTCGACGTGGCTCGCCACCGGGCACGAGGGCCTCGGCGTTACCACGGCGCTTGCCACGGCGAGGCTCATCGCCGCCCAGATGCTGCGCGCGGGACAGGGTCTGCCGATCGACGCCACGCCCTACCTGCCTGCCCGTTTCGCGGCCTTGGAGGCGGTCCGTGTCTGAGATCGTGACACTCGCTGTCAACGGCAAGCGTGTCGACGTCGCCGCGGGCAGTTCGGTGGCGGCCGCCATTGCGATCGCCGATGAGGCGCAGCGCTGCGTCACGCGCCGCTCGGTGGGCGGCGCATTGCGCGGGCCGGTCTGCGGCATGGGCGTGTGCCAGGAGTGCCGCGTGACGATCGACGGCCTGCCGCATCAGTTGGCTTGCCAGACTGTCTGTGCGTTCGGCATGGAAGTCGTGACCGGGAGCGCGGGTCTGTGAAATTCGACATTCTCGTAGTGGGCGCCGGTCCCGCGGGCCTGAATGCGGCGCGAGCGGCGGCCGAAGCGGGGGCGAGCGTCGGCGTGGTCGACGACAACGCGCTGCCTGGCGGCCAGATCTGGCGGCAGGGGCCGGGCCATGCGCCCAATCGCGACGCGCGCGCGGTACTGGACCCGCTCGGACAGCGCGCCAACGTGACTTATCTCGGTGCCGCACGCGTCGTGCAGGCGCTGGCGGAGCGCGAGTTGCTCGTGCAGGACGCGAGGCGCGGCTTTAGCGTCGGCTACGACAAGCTGATTCTTGCCACCGGTGCGCGCGAGCGGTTTCTTCCTTATCCCGGCTGGACCTTGCCCGGCGTTACCGGTGCGGGCGGCTTGCAGGCGCTCGTGAAGGCCGGCATGCCGGTAAGGGGCGAACGCATCGTGATCGCCGGCACCGGGCCGCTGCTGCTGGCCGCCGCCGTCACGGCGCACGAGCAAGGCGCACGCGTGCTGGCGATCGTCGAGCAGGCCGATACCCGGAGCGTTGCGCGCTTCGCGCTGGGCCTCGTGCCGACTCCGGCCAAACTCGCACAGGCCGTGCGCCTGCGCGCCGCCTTGCGCGCCACGCCGTACTGGTGCGGCGCGCACGTCGCCGAAGCGGGCGGGGAAACGCAGTTGACGCATGTACTCGTGCGCAAGGGCGGTGACGTCCAGCGCATCGAATGCGATCGTCTTGCCTGCGCATACGGGCTGGTTCCGAATACGCTGGTGGGCGCCGCGCTGGGTTGCCGTCTCGAAGATGGCGCGGGCGGGGCGGCGCTTGCCGTCGACGCCTGGCAAGCGACATCGGTGGCCGGTGTCTATGCGGCCGGCGAATGCACGGGCGTGGGCGGTATGGAGCTTTCGGCCGTCGAAGGCGGGATCGCCGCCTGTGCCGCGCTCGGCGAGCGCGAAAAGGCGGCCGCGCTATTCGCCACGCGCAAACGCTATCGCCGCTTTGCCGCGCGCCTCGACGCCGCGTTTGCGCTGAATCCGCAATTGAGGACGCTCGCCACGCCCGACACGTTGCTGTGCCGCTGCGAGGACGTCTCGTTCGGCGAGGCCGCGCGGCACCGTTCCTGGCGCGACGCGAAGCTGCAGACGCGCTGCGGAATGGGCGCGTGCCAGGGCAAGGTCTGCGGCGAGGCGGCGGCGTTCTGCTTCGGCTGGCAAGGGGCCGGGCAGCGCCCGCCGTTCGCACCCGCGCGCATCGGCACGCTGATGGAAGCCGAATCCGAATCCCAAACCTGAGCTTCGACGCCCGCGCGGTCTCGATGGGCGTGCCTGATGGAATTGCCGATGCGCAAGCGTTCGCAAGACCGGCATAATCGGTCCGGTTCCGACTTGTCCGATCCTGCCATGCCCGATCTGGTTTTGCCCGCCGCCGCGGAGCACCTGACGCTGCCGCAGATGGTGGCGCATTTCGCCCTGCTCGAACCGCTCTTCGACGCCATGCCCGACGTGGTCTTCTTCGTGAAGGACCACGAGGCGCGCTACGTGCTCGTCAACGCCACGCTCGCGGCTCGCTGTGCGGTGAAGGAGAAGCGCGCGATCCTCGGCAAGACGGCCGAGCAGGTCTTTCCCGCACGCTTTGGACGCATCTACACGGAGCAGGACAAGGCCGTCGTGCGCCAGAACATCTGGCTCGTGGATCAACTGGAGCTGCACCTGTATCCGGGCCGGCAGCCCGGCTGGTGTCTCACCTCGAAGGTGCCGCTGCACGACGCGCACGGCCGCGTGCTGGGCGTGGCCGGCATCTCGCGCGACCTGCAGGCCGCCGAGGGCACGCACCCCGCCTACCAGCGCCTCGCTATCGCGGCGAAGTACATCCAGGACAACTATGCGCAGCCGCTCAAGCTCTCGCATCTCGCTACGCTGATCGACATGTCGGTCGCGCAGATCGAGCGTTACTTCCACAAGATCTTCCACCTCACGCCGCGGCAGATGCTGCTGAAAACGCGCCTCGACGCCGCTTCGGAGATGCTGGCGGACGACCTGAGCATCACCGATGTCGCCACGCGTTGCGGCTACAACGATCACAGCGCCTTTACGCGCCAGTTCAAGGCCACCGTCGGTCTCACGCCGAGCCAGTACCGCGCCGTGCTGCAGTCGCAGCACGGCGCCGCCGATTCCCACGAGGGTTGAGCCGCGCGGGGCCGTGCCGCGATTGTGCTGCGATTGTGCCGATTTCGTCTCTTTGCGCTGCGATTGCCCTCAAGCCTTGCGCAATCTGGATGGCGATACTTCGTTCATGCCTCCCGCCGCTGCGTGGGAGCGACACATTCAACGAAGGAGATTGTCACAGTGAGCCGTAACGCTATCCAATGGAGCGGTGTGTTCCCCGCGGTCAGTACACAGTTGAAGGCCGATTTTTCTGTCGACATCGAGGCGACGCACCGGGTCGTGAGCAATCTCGTGAGGGATGGCGTGTCGGGCCTCGTGGTGTGCGGCACGGTCGGCGAAAACACCTCGCTCAGCACGTCCGAGAAGGTTGCCGTGATCGAAGCCGCGCGCGACGCGGCGGCCGGCAAGGTGCCCGTGATCGCCGGCATTGCCGAGTTCACGACCGCGTTCGCGCGGCAGACCGTGCGCGAGGCGCAGCGCGTGGGCGTGGACGGCGTGATGGTGATGCCCGCGCTCGTCTATTCCGCGAAGCCGCACGAGACCGCCGCGCATTTTCGCGCCGTGGCGTCGAGTACCGACCTGCCGGTCATGGTCTACAACAATCCGCCGATCTACAAGAACGACGTCACGCCCGACGTGCTGATCGCCCTGCAGGACTGCGAAAACATCGTCTGCTTCAAAGACTCCTCCGGCGATACGCGCCGCTTCATCGACCTGCGTAACGCCGTGGGCGATCGCTTCGTGCTGTTCGCGGGGCTCGACGACGTGGTGGTGGAAAGCATTGCCGTGGGTGCGCAGGGCTGGGTTTCGGGCATGTCCAACGTGTTCCCGAAGGAAGGCGAAACGCTTTTCCGGCTCGCGAAGCAAAAGCGCTTCGACGAGGCGCTCGCGCTCTATCGCTGGTTCATGCCGCTCCTGCATCTCGACGCGCGTCCCGATCTCGTTCAGTGCATCAAGCTGTGCGAAGAACTGGTGGGCCGGGGCAGCGCGGTGACGCGTCCGCCGCGGCTGGCGCTGGAAGGCGAGACGCTCGCTTTCGTGAAGACGATTGTCGAGAAGGCGCTCGCCACGCGTCCTGCGCTGCCGGACGTCGGTCTTTGATACGCCAACGCGGAGACCGGAATGGGTGACGACAGCGCGGACATCGTTCTTTCGCTTGACGAACTGTTTGCGCTGGCGCGCGAGGTGCTCGTGCGTCATGGCGCGTCGCCGGCGCACGCGGACGCGATTGCGCGCGTGATCGTGCAGGGGCAGCGGGACGAATGCCATTCACATGGTATCTACCGGCTCATTGGCTGCGTGCGCTCGATCAAGAGCGGCAAGGTCGACCCGCGCGCCGAACCGACCTTGCGCGACATCGCGCCGGGCCTCTTTGCCGTCGATGCGCACTACGGCTTTTCGCTGCTGGCGTTCGAGACGGGCTTGCCGCGGCTCGCCGAAAAAGCGCTTTCGCAAGGCATAGCGGCGATGGCGATCAACCATTGCTTTCATTTTTCCGCGCTATGGCCCGAAGTCGAGGCGATCGCGGCGCTGGGCCTCGTGGGGCTCGCGATGAATCCGAGTCATAGCTGGGTCGCGCCAGCGGGCGGGACGCGGCCGGTGTTCGGCACCAATCCCATCGCCTTTGCGTGGCCGCGTGCCGAGGGCTATCCCTTCGTCTTCGATTTCGCGACGAGTGCGATTGCGCGCGGCGACATCGAGCTGCATGCGCGCGAAGGCAAGCCGATTCCCGGGCACTGGGCCATCGATCGCGACGGCGCGCCGACGACCGACGCCCGCGCGGCGCTCGCCGGTGCGATGCAGACCTTCGGCGGGCACAAGGGATCGGCATTGGCCGCGATGGTGGAATTGCTGGCGGGCGCGCTGATTGGCGACCTGACCAGCATGGAGTCGCAAGCCTTCGACGCCGGAGCGGGCGCCAGCCCTTGCCACGGCGAACTCGTGATCGCCATCGATCCGCGGCGCTTCCTGGGCGACGACTATCGGGCGGGAGAGGCGCGCGCCGAGCGCCTTTTCGAGGCGGTGACGGGGCAGGGTGCACGCTTGCCGTCGCAGCGCCGGTTCGAAGCGCGTGCACGCAGCGAGCGCAACGGCGTGCGCATTCCCGCGGCGTTATACCGTGACGTGATGGCGCTGTGACTGGACGCCCGATGGCCTCGCGCAACCACCAGGCCATCAAGCCGTCACGCTTTCCTGCACCGCCGCCGGCTCGCGGCGGGCGACGGCAACGAGCGACGCCGCGACGATCAGCAGCCCGCCAAGCCATGCCGGAAGCGAGAGCCGTTCGCCGAGCCAGACGCTCGCAAACAGCGCGCCGAACACGGGCTCGCTGCCCATCAGGAGCGCTACGCGGGTAGGGCTGCTGCGGTGGACTGCGTAGTTCTGCACAAGAAACGCGAACAGCGTGCAGCCCGCCACGAGATAGATCACGCTGCCCCAGAACAGGCCGTGTCCACTGAAAGCCGGCGGCGGCTGCCATTGCCCGCGGGCCACCGTCCATGCCAGCACTAGGCAGCCGCACGATACGATGCCGGCCTGCACGGCCGTCAAGGTCAGGGGCGGCACGGCTCCGGTCTTCATGACGCGCTTCGCGGCACAGGTGCTCAAGGCGCGCAACAGGGCGGCGAGCACGATCAGCGCGTCGCCCCAGCCGAACACGAAGTGGCCCCCGGCCAGCAGGAAGGCGCCGAGGAACGAAAGCCCCACCGCCGCCCACTCGGCGGGCCGCGGCGCATGCCCGAACCATGCCCACTCGACGAGCGGCGTCATGACTACGCACAGGCTGATCAGGAAGGCCGCATTCGATGCACGGGTCGCGGCAACGCCGAAGGTCTCCGCGAGGAAGATGCCGAGCAGCAGGAGCCCCGCGCCGAATACGCCCCAGCGTTGCGCCGGCCGTAGGGTCGCCAGCTTGCGCAGCGCGGGCGCGAGCAGCACGAAGGTGATGCCGAAGCGCAGGGCGAGCAGGCTCAGTACCGGGTAGACCAGCAGCGTGCCTTTGACCACGCCGTAACTGGTGCCCCAGATCAGCGCCACGGCGATCACCAGCAGATCTGCCCAGCGGGACGAAGGGGGGAATGCGTTCATGAGGATCCCATGCGAGGCTGTCGTTGAAAACGCCCACATTGTCCGATGATGCGCGCTGCGCGATAATCGGCTACCTCAGAACATCTTTTATGTCTGGAATGCATAGATGCGCGTGCCGTCCGGACGGCTTCCCGCAGGCATGAATCCTACCGATCTCTTTTCCTTGCTGCCGGATCTGGCCACGTTTGCCCGGGTGGTGGAGGCGGGCAATTTCTCGGTCGCCGCGCGCCAGCTTGGCAGCACGCCCTCGACCGTCAGCCGGCAGATGCAGCGCCTCGAGCGGGCGCTGGGCGCGCGGCTGCTCGAGCGCTCCACGCGCAGCATCCGGCTCACGGAGTCGGGCGCCCAGGTTTATCGGCACTGCCAGGAAATGGTCGACGCGGCTACCAGCGCGGCGGATGCCGCCACCCAGATGACGGGGCGTCCTCACGGACGCGTGAGTCTGAGCGCCCCGATTTCTGTGGCGAGAAGCGTGATCCATCCGCTGATTCCGGGTTTCCTGCGCACCTATGAGGAGGTCGAGGTCCAGCTCGTCTTCACGGATCACGAGGTCGATCCGATCCGGGATCACGTCGATCTCGTCATCCGCCCGACGTCCGCGCCGCCGCCCGGGCTCGCCGCGCGGCGGCTGGGGACGGTGCGCTGGATGCCGTGCGCCTCGCCGGCGTATCTGCACGAGCGCGGCATGCCGGTCCATCCGAAGGACCTCGCGCAGCACGATTGCCTTTATCTGGGCGAGACGGCGGACGACAACCGCTGGTCGTTCCGGCGCGGCGCCCAGCGGCATACGGTGCAGGTCGGCGGGCGCTATATCGCCAACGACGTCGGGGCGCGGCTCGACGCGGCGATCGATAACTGGGGCATTGCCAGCCTTCCGGAGTTCGCGGCGGCGCAGGCGCTGCGCGAAGGCCGGCTGGTGCGGGTGCTGCCTGAATGGGAGTTCGAGCCGCGGGCCTATAGCGGCCCGGTCTGGATACTCTATCCGCCAAACCGCTTCCTGCCGCCCAAGGTGCGGGCGCTGATCGACTGGCTGGCCCAGACGATGCCGGCGTAGGGCCGCGAGGGGATTACTTGCCCGCTTGCGACGTGCCGCCGTTGGCGCCGCCATAAGCCGTGTCGCCGCTGTTCTGCTGGGCGACGCGCATTTCGGCCTGGGGCAGGTTGGTCGTGTAGTGCATCCAGTCGTTCGGCTGGTAGCCCGCCTGTTCGAGTTGCGCGAGATGGTCTTCCACCTGGGCGCGGGTGACGGGCTGCTGGCTCGTCTGGGCCAAAGCGGCCACCGGAGCGGCGATGAGCAGGGCGACTGCAAGGGTGCGAATGACCGACTTCATGGTGACTCTCTCCACGGATTATTTTGAAATGCGCTGCGGACGGTTTTGCGGCGCTGTGGCGATAGTCTAGAAGTGGCCCGGAGTGGGGCAAAGACCCGGTTGTGCGATTGACTGTTGCGGGTTTTGAGATAATTGCGCGGCAATGCGCGGTGGGAAGCCGGGCGCAGCGCGGGAGATGGCATCCGCCGCGCTGCGCCCGAGGCGGGCGTTACTGGCCGATTGCCCTGACCCGCAGGGCGTTCTGCACGCTCTGAACCCCGTTCACCCCCTGCGCGGCGGTCACGGCCATCTGGATCTGGTCGGCCTCGGGCACCGTGCCGCCCAGCAGGATCGCGCCGCTCTTCGCCGAAACGACGATATTGCTCGAATCCAGTCCCTTGACCTTCACGAGCGCGCGCTGCACGTTCTTCGAGAGCAGCCGGTTGGCCTTGCGCATGGCCTTGGGGCTCTGCGCCGTGCTGCTCATGGCCGGCGCGCTGGCCGCGGCGCCGCTGCCCTGCGCCCAGGCGCCTGCCGTACCGAGCAGGAGCAGCGAACACGCG